>NZ_OY782867.1 GCF_963678545.1 uncultured Methanomethylovorans sp. | reverse complement strand
ATTGATCACGGTTTGATCAATACATTTTTTTTATTTATTATATTAGTCAATGTATTAGGGTAGTTAATTCGATTGTAAATTATTTCAAAAATTTGTATTTATCCATTTAACCAAATTTCTGTTGAATAAATATAATGGTTCTGTGTGCTAGAATAATAGTATTATCTGATGCATTATCAAATGGTTTCTGTTCTCTTGTAACTGCAAGGGCTATAGAAAACTAGATTCCTCATGTTGCGTGTAATCGTGTAGGTACAGTTCCTTTAGCTTCATACTGATTATTTCTATAAATATGTGGTATAAACATTAAAGTCTGGAATGCAGGTTATAGGCAATCAACCTTATATACAAATACAACAATTAGGAAGTATAAAAACAGATACGGTAGACAGAATCAAAGGAGAATGCAAATAACAAAGATATAACATATTAACTGAAAGTTTGTAGGTTTAATCGATGTATGTGGTGTTGTGGAGGTAGAGTTGGTATGGTAGTTCAAACTGTAGAAATGCTCAGTCAGAAGATAATTGAAACAGCAATGATATATTTGGTGTTTGAAAAGGGAATTTTCTATAATTGGATGTGGCCGAGCTTCTTTATCGAAGTTAATAACAACATTCCCATTAACAAATTAGTGGGATTCATAGTATCAAGGATGCCAAAAATCAGACGACAAAATCTGGATTATAGTGAATATATTACTCCAACTGGTGTAATTGTACATGCACCTACGCCTGGAGTTCCTCGGCAAAATATCATTATTGACTCTACTAATAGGAATGTAAAAATATCTGCATCTTATCTACAATGGAATTATGAATACGATATTCATCTGCCTGTTTCAATATATCCAAAAATCGAACAGGTTACTTATAACGATGGAATTCTTATAATAGAATTCAGGAGAAATTATAACGAGATAAACCACGAAGCTCTGACTTAATTATTTTTTAAAATCATGATCGGTAAAGAAATTCTCACAAAATCAAAAATGCATACCTTCATTAGAAGCATTTTTATGCATTTAAATCATATTAAGTTCAAAGAAAAAAAGATTAGCTGAGGCTATTAACGAGGTATGCCTATGGAAAATGTTAGTTTTACGGAAATTAAAGATGAATATGAACTAGTAAAATCTCAGATTACCCCAGAGAAATATACAGAACTTGTACAGGCCAGGATAGAAACCCTTGCCGGATTATGTGATCCAAAAACAGCTGCCTTGCTTGTTAACAATGATTTGGGAATGACGAAGTCTACTCCTGTACCGGATTCTATCAAAATCAAAAATATAGAACCGGATGGAAGTACAATCCGTGTTATCGGAAAAGTAATCAACATAGGATCAGTGAGAGAATTTCCACGGAAAGACAACAGTACAGGAAGAGTCATATCGATAACTATAGCAGACGAAACTGGCTGTGTTATTGCTTCATTGTGGGATGAAATGGTTGAAAATATAACAGGTGGTTTTGTCAAAGTCAATGATATAATTGATATTACTGGACAAGCCAAGGATGGTGCTACAGGCACTCAAATAAACATAGGTACGAAAGATTCAATATGCATCTCGCAGGAATCCATTCAAGCTACTATTCCTCAAAAAAAGATCAGCGAGATCAAAAATAACGAGTCTAATATCTATCTGACAGCAAAGGTTCTGAAGATCGGTGATGTAAAAACATTCAATCGGAAGAATGGCACAGGAAAACTAAGAAATATTTCTCTTGGTGACAATAGTGGAAAAATGAACGCAACTCTTTGGAACGATAAAGCTGATTTATCCCCGGATATTAAAGTAGGCGACAGTCTCCTGATCAGAAACGCTACAGCAAAATATAACGACTTCTCTAAATCAGTTGAATTACAGATTGGTGATTCTACGACCATAGAGAAAACCAATGATGTTGTTTCATTCAGTGAATCCTTTGCTCCCATTAGTCAAGTAACTGCAGGAAAGAAATTCTCGATAAAAGGACATATAGTTGACATAAGTGAAATCCGGGAATTCTCAAATGACAGTGGGCAAGTTAATTATGTCGGAAACATCATTGTCAAAGATGGCACAGGCCAGATCAAAGTTACATTATGGGGAAAAAATACTGAAATCATTAAGCAAATAGATCTTGGTATGCCTGTTGAAATCATTGATGGCCAGGGAAAAGAAGGAATGAATAAAATCATTGAAATGAATACTTTTAATAATAGAGCCTATTTCAAAACTTCACTCACACCTTTTTCCAACACAACAGGAAACATGCAATATCTAACAATCCTTTGAAAACCACATTAAGACGTTCATATCTACTTGCTAATTTTCTAAATCCCATCTTCAACCATGCAAAGAATCGTTCTATAGTTCCTCTGTAATAATATGTTTCTTCATCAAATCGAGTAGGTCTTCCTCTTTTCTTTCTTTTACTGTTCCTTGTATTGATCGGTATGTTGCTTTTGATAGCTCTGGACCTTAAGTACTGCCTGATTTCTGTATCGTCGTACGCAGCGTCTGCCAGAACTTCAAGAGGTCTTGTCCTTGGTCTTCCATCGGTCTTAACCTTAATATCCTCCATAACTTCAATGAAGTGCTGTCTATCGTGCTCTTTTCCAGAAGATATTTGGATTGTAAGTGGAAAACCTTCACAACTTACACATGCATGGATCTTTATGCCTTTTCTTTTCTTGTGACCGTTGTACGAGGAGTCATCTCCCCTTTTTTAGTTTCGATGAAACTGCTATCGATACACACTGTATCCAATGAGAACTTACCTTTCTGGTAAGCGGAATCCCGAAGGGATTCCATTATCTCGTTCCATATACCTTCCTCTGACCACCTTTTCAGCCTTCTCCAGGCAGTTGCCTGGGAACCATAAATAGCTGGCATATCTCCCCATCTGCAACCTGTTATCAGAACAAAGAGAATACCATTGATGACCTTACGGTCATCAGCTCTCTTTCTTCCGGTAATTGGTTGTGGTGGCAAGTGTGGCTTTATAAACTTCCATTGATCATCAGAGAGTTCTCTGAATTCCATTCATATCCCCACAATAACATTCAGAGAAATAGTATTTATAGTTTTGATACAGGCTCATAGTGAGATCAGGATCAATACCTGATTTTTTTTCTTTCTTTTGCATATCATTAAATACTTTTAAAGCGTTTCTTTTTTTATGTTTGGCCCTAGAAGTCAATATATGTTAGTGATAACTGTCGGGGTCCTAACCTTATTCTCCCTTATCCCGATACTTGCAGCAACGACAGCAGAATACACTCACACGCCCTTACAAGCATTGATACTTACTAATGCTCATGTAATACCAGGGCAGGAAACTAAAGCAAGTTATATCCTTGAATCGGCATGGTTTGCAATACGCCATGCTGAATATGATGCATTAGAATCATTATCTTACATTACCTATGAACAATTCCATAATCGACTAATTTCTGAAGCAAATCCGCTTGATCTTGAAAATATTGCAGAAACTACACAAGAATGGCTTCATGAATATTTCTGGACACCCAATGCACAATTATGTATTGGTACTACGGATGAAGAGTCATTTGAAGTAATGGATGGAGCATGGCAACAGTTACCCGTTACAAGAAACTATAACATAACTTATTATTACGAACAGAACGGCAAACTCTCAGATCTCATGCCAATTCCTACTACCAATGCATATTTAGACGATGATACGTCTGAATTTGATTATAGTTATGGAACATACAATGTCCCAATCGAAGTTGAAACTCTTAACAGCTACTATAGATTTGCTTACCCATATCTTGCGCGTAATGATCATTTAGTAACTGTAATTGAAGACATTGAGAAACCAGGGGGAATATACGAAACTATTAATGAACCCTATCCTCTGGAATATCAACACAATTATGATCCGGATTTTTATGGAAATGAAATTCCAACAAAAGAAAGTATCATTGAAGAAACAGCACAGTACATTGTAGATGCAATCGGTGATGAAGAATATGAGCTGCACGAAGGAGATCCCATGTTCGATGAAATAGCTTATCAACTTCTACTTGTCCTCAGAGCAGATGAATGGGATGCAGATTATGTAGTTACTGTAGATGAATGCAGAGAATATTATCCGGTTGACGGAGAAGTACAGTGTGAAACAATAGTTACTCCATTTGGAAGTTACACTTACTGCTGGTGCGAATATGATGATACTGTTGGATACAGAAGATTCACTGCGGCTGAAATAAGAGGAACATGTGATATTCTTCTTGACGAGTTAAGTACAACATCGTATGAAATGAATGGTGAAACGATGTGTGATAATGATAACCTCGAACCAGTTGCTATACATGAGGTAACATATGACGATGATATTGAACTTGATGAGTTCGAGTTCACGATTACTTATGGAGAAACGGATAGTTGGGTATACATGCAATGGCTCAACCATACCACAGCAAGTGAATGTCATCTAGAAGATGTATCTGCACTTACTTGTGCTGATATTCCATATCCATATTGGTTCACGAACCTTACCTTGAACACAGCAGATCTGGCAATGGATGAGTCAATATATACTCATGCAGAATACTACAATAAATGGTGAGCAATCGAAATCCTGTTTCGGATACAGGATTTTATACTCTTTTTTTAAGTTCATATCCTCAAATGTTTTTCCTATATACAATAAATATTTATTGCTGATGTTATCAAGAAGAAAAAAACACTATATGCATACAAAATCAATGGAAATTACAAGTTTAGCAGGACTCCTGAAAAATCATGGTTTATTCTATATACATCCAATTTTTAGATGCGTTTTCTAATCATAAGATATTAAAATGCTATTTAAAATCTATTATGTTTTTTCTTTGCGATAGATTTTTAAATTTGCATGATGATGTATTATAAGGTGCTTTTATGCTAAGCAATAACCACAAACTGATATTAGCTTCACTTGCAGTACTTTTAGTATTGACACTATCTGCTGGAATAGTAATAGCAAATGCTACAGATAAACCACTTGTCCAGATCAATGTATTTTCTGATCTTCCATTTAATATTGCAGCTCCAGGCAGTTCACACAATACAGTTACAGGCACAACTATAACTCCAGGCTACAACACACACACGATGTGAATTTTTCTTTTCCGTGTAATCAGTTCGGGCAATGGCCATAATTTATTTATATTGTGGATGCCTAGATATTAATATCAAAAACGAACCTTAGAACAAGAAACAACAACTATGGGGTAGAGGATGAGTAAAAACCCTCGATTAGGGGGTTGAATCCGTAAAAATGGGTGATCAGCGCATCACTCATTTCCTAATATATTGATTTTCTTCTAATAATATATTCAATTCTTGCTTATTTTCTTTCTCAATTCGGTCAATGGCTAAAATTCTTATATACTTTGTTTGACTTCAATACTTATTGCAAAAATCAAGAAATAAGGAGAATAAAGATTGAATAGGATAATAATGGGATTTGTAGTATTTTTGCTGTGTATTACAGTCGCAGGAGCAAGTGTATCTGATTGCGAAAATGAAGTATCATTGATTTCTGCATCGGACCTCGGGTACAAGATAATCCCTGCAGAAATGTCAGATAGTGATATTGGAATAAAATCAGTATATGATACCATAACCCAAGGAGAAACAAACTGGCATAGTAAGACAGTTAGCACGAATATTCAAAGCATGACTGTTAACTTGAACTGGGGAGATACAAGCGATTCCCTAAGACTTAGTATATATAATCCAAATAATTATTGTATAGGAACTTATTATGATTCTGCCGATGGAACAATTAATGGAAGGATTAGAATATACATTACTAATAGTAATGGTATAGAAAAAGGAACTTGGAAATACAAGGTATACGGTTACTCGGTTAGTGGAACTGAAGACTATTCGATTTAAAGGTTGTAGAATATGAAAAGAATACTTCTGGCAAGTATAATTATTTTCTTTTTTTTCACATCGCCTTGCTATTGTAAAGATTATGTAATTCTAACCCAACCTGATCCAAACTTGATCAATGATGACAGTGGTGCAGATGCCAATATGACTTTTTGGGATTTGCCACTTTCTTTACAACTGGTCACAATTAGTTCACTTGTCTTAGCACTCGGTTGGAAGATGGCTGCGGTATTAATCGCAAGGATAAAAGACGAAAATAATGATAATCGCCTGAAGATTCTTCAATTCATTGAAAGAAATCCTGGAATTACTGTTAATTCCGTTAAAAGGGATTTAAGTCTTAAAAGAGGAACTATCCGATACCATATAAGCGTTCTTAAAGAAACTGGAAAAATCGTATTATTAAAAAACGGGAACTACATTAGTCTATTTCCAAAAGACCATAATATACTGAATAACATGTATTCTCGAGATATCGAACCTTACTTACAGGGAGTTACTTGTAAAAAGATATGCTGGTTAATATACGAAAACCCTGGTATCACAAATAAAGAGATATCTGAAGAATTAGGACTTGCAAGAAGTACTATTAGTACACATGTTCAAAAACTAAAAGAATATGGGTGCTTAGTAGCAGAACCAAATGGAAAATTCATAAATTATTTCTTGGATGAAGACTTTCACCCGGATATGGTTCCATACTTCGAAGAAATGGCGTGAACTATCAATCATTCTTTAGCTGAGTGGTAGTTCACAGATTATAGCTCTTCTTACGATAAAAAGTAGCCAGAAAGCCCATGACTTTAGTCATGGGATGAATGGTGTACACCTGTTCAAATAATCGATATAGGTATATAGTTGGCAAGAGTATAATTATGCAATGGTTAGTACGAGATGTACTCACAGCAATACAACTGTCTATAACATCGGATATTACATCATTTGGTGTCCGAAGTACAGACGAAAGGTGTTAACTGGTAAAGTGGAACTTCGATTAAAAGAATTGTTGAATTTCAAAGCAACCGAACTTGGACTAATCATTGAAAAGATGGAAGTGATGCTAGACCATGTTCATTTGTTTGTTAAAGCACCACCGACTGCAAGTCCGCATTGGATAGTACAACAGTTGAAGGGATATACACCACATGAATTAAGGGACGAATTTAGCCTACCTTAGACCAAGATTGCCTACACTGTGGACACGTAGCTATTATGTGGAATCGTGTGGACACATCAGTGAACAGACTATTAAACGATATATAGAGGAACAGAAGAACAAATGATTTTAACATACAAAATACAGCATAATAGTGATTTTTCAGACGAACTTAGAAAAGCCAGAGCTGTGGCTATGTATGCACTCAAAACAAAATCACGTTCATCTGCTGATGTAAAGCACATAGGATTGAAATCGGCTATATCTAACCAGATTCTTAAAAAGTATTCGAGTAACAAGAAGCTTAAAAGAGTTAGTAGTGTCAAGTTAACTGTGCCTTCTCAAAGTATTCAAGTTAACCATGATACCAAGATTATCAAAATTCCATGCTTAAAGCTTGTATTCCAATACCATGTACAATTTGAAAAAGCGAATCAAGTGGAAATTGATGAACAGTATATCTATTTGTCCGTTAGTGTTCCTAAAAAGGAATGCAATCTTGTAACTAATTATATTGGAGTAGATCGAAATACAACAGGTCATATTGCAGCAGTAGCAAATCCAGCCACAGGGAAGGTGTTAAAATTAGGAAAGATGGGATTGCATGTACATAATAAGTACAAGCATATCAGAAAGGATTTGCAGAAGAAAGGAAAGTACAAAAAAGTAAAACAAATCAAAGATAGAGAAAGTAGGATAGTTAGAGACTTGAATCATAAAATCAGCAACAAGATAGTAAAAACCGCTATTGCTGAAAATAGTGGAATCAAGCTCGAAGATTTGACTGGTATTAGAAGAAACAATAAACACTCCAAATCTTTCAGATACTCCTTGAACAGTTGGTCGTTCTATCAACTTCAAATGTTCATAGAATACAAGGCTAAGCTGCATGGTGTGGATGTTGTCTATATCGATCCGGCTTATACAAGTCAGACTTGTAGCAAGTGTGGATGTATAGGAAACAGAGAAGGAAAGAGTTTTGAGTGTCCTACATGTGGACACGTTGAGAATGCGGATATCAATGCAGCGTTCAATATTGCAAAGAGTCCATACATATCTCAATCCACTAAAGAAAGAGATTTAGTGGAAGGGAGTACTGATACCCCTAAAATAGCTCTGGTTGGAACGCAACTAACTATAGAACCCCACCAGCTTTTGCGGTGGGAGTATGTCAGGTACTCAAATTCCAAATTTTAATACAGATATCAATATAGGTCTTTTGTCTCGAAATTATTTCGTCGGGGGTCCATTTCTCTGTACGAATGACTGTCGTTGTCAAAGGAAGTGGAGCCACTCCCCCGCTTGTAAAATAACTTGTTTTCTTCTTCTCAAAGTCATAATTTTGTGCCATTGAATTTTTTCGACGGGAAAGCAATACCAAATTGCCTAAACGATTTGTTAAAGATTTGCGCTCTTCTTCTGAAGGGAAAAGTCTCATCCACTCACTATCTAGCTTTGGATTTTGTGGTAATACATGTTCAATGGATAGAATGGGATAATTGTAATGAGCACTGCCATCTGAGAGGTTTTCATCTATTCGCAATAGGAGATATTTACAAAATTGAGTATTGTAAACTTCGCCATCTAATCCATTGATTATTTTTATTTTTTCTTCAGGTGTTAAGGAAAGACTAATCTTTAATATCTCGGGATTCTCATCTTCTTTTTCAATTGCATCGAGGATCTTTCCATATTTTTCAATTCGACGATTGATATCAAATCTCATAACCTGTATTCCAAAAGCCAATCTTTCAAGTAGTATTAAGAAATCAACAATTTTTTTTGTGTCCTTCTTCCTCCACTTTGCAATATAACTTAAAGCAGGAGGAACCCAGTCATTATTATCTAACTGATTCAGCCATCTTAAATACTGATTTACAGTTTCAGCATGTGTAGAGGATTCAAAAGATGAGCTCTTTATGTCTTGGAATGCTTGGATATATGGAATTAGCTCATTGTCAATGAAATCTTTGGGTTTGTCTTTAGGTTTAACATAATCACGGATTTCTTTGAGAATCGTTTCTTTTGGTTTTGTTTTTAGATGTATCATTCTGATGTAGGCAAATAGATTATTAAAGTCTTCACGTCCAATCACTTCTTCTTGATCTTCCCATTTCTGAGAGTATACATCCTGTTCTTTTGCTCCCTGTATTTCTCCAATTATTTCAGCTTTCAGGATGTCGGCATTTGAAAGTTGCATTCCGCGATCATTCAGAACAGAGAATATTCTAAAGGCTGACTCTTCATCTGGTGTAGAAACTACAACAAAATAGCATTTTTGAACTATGTATGCAGCAAGTTGTTCAATTTTTTGTTCTGTATATTCGTCTTGTAGTCTCTTTAACAAATAAGCTGTATTCTCTCTGATGTTTGTTTGACTATTACTTAGAATAACTTCTTGTGGTATTTCTTTTATACCATTTTCTCTTTGGATATATTGGTTAAAAAAATCCTGATCCTTTCTCCTTAACTGAAGTCTATAATTCGCCTTAGTGCCTGTTATAAAGCTCTCTTTGTCATAAATAAGCCCAGTTAATACCTTCTGTGCTTCACTATCATGCAATACTTCTCTGATCACTGATAAGAGGATAGTAAGAGTCGTCAGTCGTTGTTGTCCATCAATAACTTCGTAATTAGATCTCTCAGTTTTTTTAATCAAAACTATGCTTCCAAGAAAATATGGTTTTAACTCCTCAACTTGATCATCTTGAAAAGCAAAGTATGATATATCGTCAAGGAGAGCTTCTACATGATCAATTTTCCATGAGTATGGGCGTTGATAATTGGGGATAACAAATGAATAATCGCTACTAAATACTTTACTCACAGAATATTCTTTTGCTTCTATGCTTGCTCCAGTTTTCATGATTTATCTCCTTGTATAAACAATTATATATTGCTACTGAAGTATAAATGTACCCTATGACCGGTTCACTATTCATTTACTCATACATTTCTATTCTTATAGAATCAAAAGAAAAATAATAAAAAAAGGAAGTAGAGCGAATATACATTCGCTCATAGGTTAACTTGTTATGGTTAACTTCGGTCTTACAGCAGTATTCGATGCATCAGCACTGTAGAACGCAATGTAATTTCCACTTTCTGTCTTTGCTTTCAGGAAGAAACCAGTATTCTTGTACTTGCCACTTACATACTCCTGTACAAGTTGAGTGACATCAAATTCATAGTACTTGTTATCAGGTAATTTAGTACCTGCAAATGTCACCGATGCATATGGAGTAGTACCTTGGGCAATACTGTTCTTATCATACCAATTACCTCCTGCAGTAGTCCAAAGAGTACCTGATACCCTTGAATTCCATGTAACATACTTTGGATCCCATTCAACAGGCCTGTATACTTCAACAACGGTATCAGAAGTGCGTGTAGTTCCTGCAGGATAGTACCAATACAAAGACAAAGTTGCTTTTGAGATCGTATCTGTGGTCTTGTAACTACTCAGATCAAATAATAGCAAATCTCTTATTGTCGCTGAACTTCTTCCGATATCCAGATAAGTAGTTGTAGAAAGAACACTTGTAGGAGAAGCGGAACGCAACCTGTTATCATATGTAGGTGAATATGAGACAGTACTAACTGGACTTGTAGCACTATTGACAACTATCTGTACTGTATCTGTAGACTTTTGACCTGCTGTATCTGTGACAGTCAAGGTTGCAGTGTAAGTACCTACTGTTGTATATGTCTTGGAAGCTATCATTGTAGTTGCTTCAGCTGTAATTCCATTGGATAAATCAAAGTCCCAGGAATAAGAAGCTATGCCCTTATCATCAGTTGAAGCACTTCCATCAAAGGTCACAGATGTTCCAACAGTAGCCGTTTTATCAGCTCCTGCATTTGCAACCGGTGGATTATCTACTGAAGTTGAACCTGAAACTGAAGTTATGGTTAGCTTTGGTCTTACAGCTGTATTCGATGCCTCAGAACTATAGAATGCAATATAGTTTCCACTTTCAGTCTTTGCTTTCAGGAAGAAACCAGTATTAGCATATTTTCCACTTACATACTCCTGTACAAGCTGAGTGACATCAAATTCATAGTACTTGTTATCAGGCACAGTACTGGCAGTGAATGTCGTAGAAGCATATGGAGTAGTACCTTGAGATACTGCATTCTTATCGTACCAGTTTCCACCTGCAGTAGTCCAAAGGGTACCTGATGCCCTTGAGTTCCAGGTCACATACTTTGGATCCCACTCAACAGGTCTATAAACCTCGACTACAGTCTCAGAAGTACGTGTTGCTCCTGCAGGATAATACCAATAGAGAGACAGAGTTGCTTTTGATATCGTATCTGTAGTTTTGTAACTGCTCAGATCGAATAATAGCAAATCTCTTACTGTAGCTGAGCTCCGTCCTATATCAAGATAAGTAGTTGTAGAAAGCACACTTGTCGGAGATCCTGAACGAAGTCTGTTATCATATGTCGGTGAATATGAAGCTGTACTTGTACTAACGGAATTGCTCTTTACTGCAATTGTTGTTTGCTTTGTACTGTATCCAATTGAATTGCTTGAATTCAGGCTTACAGTATAGCTCCCTTCTTTGGTATAAATGTGCACAGGATCCTGTTCAGTTGAAGATGTTCCATCTCCAAAGTCCCATTTCCATGAAATTGCATTAGTTGACAGATCAGTAAACTGCACTGTAAGTGGTGCAAAGCCAGTAGTTACATTGGTAGTGAAATTGGCCACTGGATAATAGTTTGATCCATCACTGCCGATACTTTCAAGAGAGTAAGTAAGATTATAGTGGATATCATGTCCTGGGTATTCCTCAGGAATCAACTCTGCAGTCCAATTGCCACTTTCTGGATCAGGAACAATGTAATTAAGCGAGTTTTCGTCCTTGAAGTACCCGACATTACTTGCATGAGAATCTGCTGAATATACAGTTCCACTGGGAGATATTAAATTTACAGAAACATCTCCGTCATCCCATTCAAGAATAACATCCAGTACTACATTTTCCTGAGAGCTTGAAGTGTCTTGTGCGTTTGTCAGACTATTTGACACTACATTCAGGTTTGATACTGCATTTGAACTTGTAGAAATCAGTTTAGGGACAGGAAGATTAACCTGCTGTTTATCATGTAGAATACCTACAATTCTCTTTTGAAAGAAAGTTAAAGATTGAATTTCATCATCCGAAGGCAATGTGTTTGAAGAGGATTTATTGATATCTTTTAAACATCCAATAACATATTGTATGACTGTTGGGGATTTAGTTATATGTACGTGGTCAAACTCTTCTGCCGGTGAACTACCAAGCTTTCCATCAATTGGAAACGCTTCAAAATTCTTTATTCTCGCATCATAACTTTGCGCTGTTGCTACGATCATATCACCAGAATAAGTCCAATAATACAGAGAACCAGATCCAGATGTCCTTTTTGCAAGCGTAGCTGAAAGAGTGCCATTTCCAAAAGCCTTGGAATGCGTAGGATTCCATCCGACAAGAACCCGATATTTGGTATTTTGAGATAAGGATCCTGTCGAAAGTATTTTGACCGAGTCACTATCGGTTTTGAGTTCATTTACAGCTGGACCAATTTTCAGATATAATCTATACCATTTAGCATAAAAACCAGGTGATAACCATTTTGTTAACTTATAAATCTTGGGATATGTAACTGAAAATTGTTCTTCTGACATGTAACAATCTGCGCCAGCTGAACCTCCATGAGCCGGAGCAATACCGATCCATTGTCTAACTTCTTTTCCATGGATACCTCCTTGATAATTCTCCATGTATAGTCGAGATACTATTGCTCCCATGGAATGGCACACAATGTCTATACTTCCATTATATTTCTGTCCATTATACGATAGATCATTGCGTTTTTCGTCAATATAGTCAGAAAGCTTGGGAACAATATCCTGTGGATTTTGAGTACTCGAATCTCCATAATCGAAATTCCATACCTCAAAATCATTTTCCTGCAATGCACTAGACATATCCACCCAAGTCTCTGATGAACTCATGAATCCATGCACGAGAACTACAGGAATTGTGATATTGACAAATTGAGATTTCGTTACTCCTTTACCTGTAGAGTCTGTAACAGTTAATTTTGCAGTATATGATCCAGGTTCAGAATAACTATGATAGACAATTGGACTATTTGATGAATTTGTTTCACCATCGCCAAAGTCCCAAGTAATACTGTCTGTAGAACTAACATATTGGGATGCGTTGAATTCGACGTTGTCAGATATACGAATTTTAGATGGATAGCTGGTAAAGTTTAAATCAGAATCACTATCATATTTAATTAGAAATGTTTCATCATCCCAATACTCAAGATGGCGACCTCCTGCAAATATATATCCACCATCTGAAGTCTGGGTCGCGAAAAAACCACTCTCTTTTCCAATCTCATTAGAAATCTTACTCCACTGCTCATATCCACTACTATTTGTTTTGATTAAACATGCATCAAAATTACTGTAGTCATAAATAATTTCTCCAGCAATTATATATCCCCCATCTAAAGTCTGAGAAACTGAATGTGCACGACATTTTTCCCCACTAAAAGTTCTATCCCACTCTTGGATGCCATAATTATCAGTTTTGATAAGATGAAAACTATTATAATAATCTATACCGTTTTGTATGACTACATATCCTCCATCTGACGTCTGAATAACTGAAGATAAATAGTCTAAACCTGATGTACCAAATTGCCTACTCCATTTCATATTACCATTACCATCAGTTTTAATCAACCACGTACCTCCAGTAGCATCACTTTCTGTATCTCCAGCGAGTATGTATCCTCCATCTGATGTTTGCATAACTGAGTATATATATCCACTGTCTCCGGAATATGTATAAAGTCCACTACTATATGTCTTGTTAAATTGTTCAATACCATTAGTATCAGTTTTTAACATCCATGGACTTCGTTGACTATATCCACCCCATATATGCCCCCCAAACACATATCCTCCATCTGATGTCTGAGATACTGAATATGCTTTATGGCCCCCATATATATGATTCCACTCTTGGTTGCCATTAGAATCAAATTTAACTAACCAAGCACCATTCATACCACTGGATCCATAATAACTTCCTGCAATTATGAATCCTCCGTCCGATGTATTAGAAACTGAATACACTAACTCCTCTGCCGAACCACCAAATATCTTCTTCCATTCTTCATTGCCATTGCTATCGGTTTTGATCATGAATACATCATGATATCCATTAGTACTATTACTATCTACTGTTCCTACTATAATAGATCCTCCGTCTGAAGTAATAGCAGCTGAAAATCCATAATTAAAATTTGTACTATAATTTTTTTTCCATTCTTCCTTAGGAACAGCTGCTTGTACGGATATAGTCAAAAAAACAAAAATAATTAGAAGAGTCAATAATAGTATTATTTTATTTCGTATAATGAAATTTGTATGTGTTATCATTAAATTATTTCTATAATTACTTCTAATATCGCCACTGTCAACTTTATTATTCCTGTTAACATGTTTTGATTTCATTGTTGTGCTCCTTCCAGATTCAATTTATGTGTAAACTGATTAGATTTTCAAATTTAACTTTTTCTATTTGGTTTTGTAGTTATTTTGATACAAAACATTGAATGAAAAATATCCAACATAACTAATTTTACCACCCTCGTAGTAAAAAGCATTGTTTTTGTCAACAAAGGCTAATTTTGAACCTTTTGTTGTTCAGATTCAAAGGGGTATGTTTTTCTGATATATTTTTTGGGTTCAATGGTGAGGTAGCAGGTAGGAAAAGCCATATTCCTATAGACTTTTGAATCCTTGGCTTGGGAAAAATATAGGCAAAATACCATACATCTAATATAAAATTAGAACAAATATAGTGTTAATATGTCAGCCCAAAAGAAATGGAATGCAGCTACCGTTGAAATAGTGCTTATCAACAGCGATACCCCTATTCCCCGCAGGGTACTGCATACCCATACACCCAAAAATATGGGATTAAATGGCAGGGTACATATCCGGAAAACCAGCCTGCAGGAATACCGCTATTATTATCCTGGAATACTTGATTCCCTGCTGCACATCGATTTTCCTCATCAGCTCCATGCTTATCTGCTTCCTTCCCTGCATGCTGCAGAGCTTGAACAGTGGTGCCTTCAGCATAAGCTTAGGCCATACAGGTTCCGTGCAATGCCCTCCGGAAAGACTGCAGCTGAAACTATTAGCCGGATGGAAAGTGCATTCTACGCCTTCATACGTGGCTCGCAGGAGGCTGGTATTAACAAGCTCCGATGGATTTCGAACTTAGGTATAGCTCCGGATGAAGCAGTGAAACGCAATGAGCCGATCCTTACTCGAAAAATTGTTTCAAAAATGTGGTTCCTGGACTGGACCCCGGATCGTATCGGAACCCGGGAATTTGTAGAACGCCATGGAATAGACATTGATCTTGATTCCCTGCAGCCTGTCAAGGAGATCCTTGTATCAGAAATCTGAATTATTGCAGGTATTCTTTTCTTACTACTTTTTTTGCTTTTCCTGGTGGGTAAATAGACTAGTTTAATCACTTTGAACATAGCCAAATATAAACAACTCCTATTTATATTTTTTAAAGGGCGTTGGTTAGGACAAAGGAATGGTGAATAAGTCAAAACTGCTGTCGCAAAATCGTACTCAGGTACATTATTTTATCTTTTGATATCTTAATCTCTAAATTGATAAAAAAGAAGCAAGTATAATGCCTGGTACCAAAAGTCCAGAGGCACCAGCATCCACAATAGAAGTTAAATGTGCAGTTATCCAATTTGTAGCAATTCCAGATGCAATATCTTTTCCAGTTTCCGTTATGGTTTCTTTAAGCCCGTTCTTTGCTTTTTCTTTCACATCTTTAGGAGCAGTGGATTTTTCTATTTCCTTAAAGAGAGACGGCATTTTATCCCGGAGTTTTTCGATTAATAATTGGTATATATCCATTCTTCTTTCTAAAACAACGGAATTCGAGCCAGAATAAGTGTCTAACTCAATTATCGGATCACTGACACGATACTTTTGCTCATACTCTGGCCTCTCTCAAATAAGGATCTACATGGAAATACATTTTCGAATGAAACATCAAGCGGCGAAGCATGTATTAACTGTAGTAGCTATAGAATAAAGTGCATCTTCTATCATTCGCTAGATATCCCCTACAACTTGTGGATTATTTTGCATACAGTCAATTTATAAATTTACAAATTTGTAAGTTTATGATATGGGTTTCTACCGGAATTTCTAAACTTACATGTAACTAGCAAAATTGACATGTTTACAATATGTGTTTGCATATATTGCTTTTTAACAAGCATTGCGGGCTAATACGATTGATAAGATGTTTTCAAAAAGAAGAATAGTGAGATTTTTGGATCAAACTCTGAATATAACATTATCTAAAAACAATTTCATCATGAATTCAAGGTGGTAAACCAACCCAATAAATATATATTTTATTATTATAATAATACTGTTTAATGAGTAACTCCGCTTTCGCCAAAAACATCAGGGATCTACCTTCATTTATTATAGAGATCAGGTATATTCTGCTATTTTATATCCTTGGAGACTTCATTACCACCCTACATGCTCTTAGATATGGGTTCGAAGAGAACGGCTTTTTAGCCTCTATCATGGCAGAACATGGAATTTGGTCTCTGTTGTTGCTGAAAATACTTTTCATAGGATTAGTGTACTACAACTACCTGGCAATAAAAGCTGCAAATTCAAGACGAATGGATCTTCTATGGTCCATATCAAAAAAAGGAATCGGTTTTGCGGGAATATTCCTAGTAATTAATAATCTCTTTGTTATTTTTGGGAGTTATAGCTTATTGCAGCTAATGGGTCTTGTTCCGATGTAATGTTTTTGTTATTATTTCTCCTCGGAAACTCTGACCTCAAGCTCTAATTTGGTGACGGGTTCGAGCTTTTTCCAGGAGATGACTGCATCCGTTTCAAAAGTATAATCCTGTACGGTTTTATTTGAGAATTCACCATCAACCTCGTAGACAAAGAATCCCTCTTCACCATTGGTGGAAACTATATTGTCATACCCTCTTACATTCTGCACCTCGACAACAGCCACTCTTTCCAGAGCTTCCAGAAGGCTTGTACCCTTTTTGACCTTCAGCTTCTTTTTCGGAGCAAAGATATCAAGAGCAGCGTAGATGTTTTTGTTGTTGACACTGAGCACATGGCTCTTTCCGTAAATAGTCCTTTGAATCAGTCCAGCCTCTTCGAGTACATTCACATGCTTGGCAGTGACTGGAACTGAGAGACCTATTGTCCTTGCCAGTCTGGACACGTGAGTATCGCCTTCGCAAATCGTCTGGATTATCTTTATTCGGGTATCGCTCCCAAGAGCGTTGAGTATCTTGAGCCTTTCACTTTGCTCGATCTGCGAGAAAACATCGTTATTCTTAGTGCTCATATAAATCCCAATTAAACTACTGTTTATTATAGTTTTCTATTTTTTTGATTGTGACTAAAATTATGACCATTATCTTATTTACTTAGGTAACACTATATCTACATCACTTGTAGTTATGGAGACGTTCCTGTTGGAAAAAGTGGCTTTAACCCACTTGTTTGGGTCTTTAGTAGGAATGACACCTTTTCTCTTAAAATAGTCCTCCCAAGCTTCGGTATAATTAGACGCGATTTTAATTGTAGTGGTCCCAACATCCCTGTATTCATACTCTTTTCCTTCAGTTCCGAACACATTTACAACTGCAGCGCCATTACCACCAACGCTCGCATCTTCACTTGTAATGTTGAACAGACAAAGTTCTATGCCCTTTTCGTCAATGTTGAAAAACGGTTGTGACTTAATTGTAGAATTAGAGCCTTGGTTAAGAATAACAGCGCCATTCTCAAAAATGTAATCTTGGTCTATCCATTGATTATTCGATGCCTTATAAGAGAGTTGACCATCTGAAGAAAATGACCGGGAATTAGGGTCATTTGATAGAAGGATAGTATATCCAACATCGAATCGATTAGCATTATTCATTCCGCTGAGTCTCAAATTGAATTCTGGTGACTGTTTAGATACAACCTCATTAAAACCATATGCAGGGTCAAGTAGATCAAAGCAAAAAAAATCATTTGATTCTGAGCCAAGTGATTCTGAGCCAAGAATTGTATAGTTTGTAATGCTGCCATCTATAGTAGTTGTGACTGTGGCTCCTGATGAATCAACATTTATTTCTACCTTGTCACTGCCAATTTCTGCGATATAAGTACCTTTTGCAGAATCTGTAATTTTTAGCATTAAATGAGATAGTGATTGAATGTCTTGAATAGTAGTAGTCTTATTGAATTGAAGTTCCTGATACTCCACCGGTTGAGAATTTGTCATCGTTACTTCGATCTTTCCCTTATCAGGTGAAACAGTTAGCGTTCCGCTTGATGATAATGACGAAATGAAGGGCATTCCCCCATCACCCAAGGGGATAAGCACCCTTTCTTTAGAAGATCCCGGGGATGCAGATGCTGCTATTTCCATGAACGAGTTCCTTACATCCTGCATATGATGAATTTCATGATCTGCTACAAGGGAAGGGATGTAATAGCTGTTAATAGCCGCAAGGAATGTTGTGATCACTGAAAGCAGAAGGATAGCAGTGACCACTGAGGATACCGCATCCTTATTTTCTAAAAAACTGGCTTTCATATATTCTACACCGTCCCCTCTGCAAGTACAGCTCTTGGGTGTATCACTGTTATAATGACATTTTGGGGATGTGCAGATGCCCAGTTCTCAGTGTTAAGCGATATTGGAACTGTTTGTGGAAATCGCCATATATCCCCATGTATCTTTGAAAGCTTTATGGCTGGTAATTGATCTGAAGGATCACTTGCATTCACTATCTGTAGTGTTATATCTGATGCTTGGATAGTATCACCTCCTACGTGGGTGATGTCAACATATGCTGGATTAGTTGCATTCCAACTCGTTTCTATCTCAACATACGGCACTCTTTCTTCAGGCAGGTAAGCATATACACCTAATGAGAACACAGTTACCAGAGTAACAGATATGGCAAGTTTCAATATTTCTCCGACCATTTCAGAAGCCATTTACATCACCTGAATTTCTTGAACAGATTAATACAATGATACAGTAGATCATTTGATCACACTCTCGAACATCACGAATGTCACTACCAGCAGGATGAACGAATGTTTAAGCCCCGCCATGACATTGCCTTCAGCCATTTCTCCAAGGATGAGACCCGAGAACAAACCCAGTATTCCACAAGTATCGAACATTGTAGCCTTGATCTCATCCGGATTGATCATTCCGGTGTTTCCCATTCCGGCAACAGATACCAGGAACTGGTTGGAAAAGGAGTAGCACACGTACAGGAACGTGCCGAATGCCAGATAAACCGTTGCCAAGTACATGAATCCGGTTTCGGATCTTTCCGAGCGCAGAGTGTTCATGTTCTCAGCATCTTCAGCAGCGATGACCAGCACGTCTGTCGTATCATCGCTGACCTCGCTTGCTTTTATGAGCAGGGTGACCGCACGCCTCAAAGCAGGTGTACCTATCCTGTTCTCAAAACGTGCCAGAGCATCCCTCATCTCTCCTCCCCACTCCATATCCAGCCAGACCCTTCTTATTTCTGCGGATAGCAGACCTATATTGGATTGCAGCAGCAGGCCTATGGCATTCTTAAGAGGAAGCCCAAGCTCGTTGATCTCTGCCAGCCTTCTCAGGAAGTCAGGAATCGCACCGTCAAGTTTCTTGAGCCTTCTTTTCTTGTATTCAAAAGCCACGGTGACAGGAAAGATCCCCAGAATGAGGGATAGCACTATTTGCTTTGAAAAAGTATCATCTAAATATAGAAAGGGAAGTACCATTAAAGGAACGCTGAAAACTGCTGCATATATGGGTTTTTTGGAAATGGGGATCAGCGGATTTTTCAGTACATCATTGATCCTTTTCTTCGACCTGTTCTGTTCCAGTTTATTCATCTTTTTCTTGTATTCCGAATCGTCAATCTCCTCCTCTTCAATAGATATAGACCTGGTAAGAATTACTTTATCCACGTACTTCATACCAAGTTCCTCCTTTGGAGAAATGGCATCCAGCAATACAAGAAGGGCAAGAGAACCTACAGGCAGACCTATGTACAGAGCTTGGAACATGTATCCTGTCTGACCAACGTTTAGCAGACCGATGGTTACCAGTGTGATCAGTAGGAATATGGGAACTGCCACGAAAGCCACGACATATACTTCCGATATCATTTCCAAGGTCTTGATGAACATTACTTGTGCTTTTCTTGCATGGTCGAAATACTGATCCATCTTGACCTCGAAATATTTGTCCACATGGCTGCCGCCTTCCACCATGGGAATCATATTTTCCAGAAAATCCTTGAATGTGGGAGATGGTGTTACGTCGGCAACATTGTGAATAGCCTTTACAAGATCGGCACCCAGCAGCTCAACATCCCTTACAATATACAGACACTCAGTGGCAACTTCACCATAAATATGAGGGTTTCTGGCCAATTCCATTATAGTTTCATACATGGTGGCACCACCCTTGCTCATGCCAAAACAGAAGGCTGCAGCATGAGGCAGCACCATGTCGATCCTGGTCTTCCTGGACGATGCCTTGAATATCGGAGTGGACAGGTGAAGGTAATAAATAAAGATAGCCGAAACAACTGGTACAGTTACCAGAGCTTCGTATGAAAGTAAAATTCGCTGAAAGTGAAGAAAAACGGAGAACAACTCAATTTTGAGTATAGTAGGCATCATATAGAATAACACGAACATTATCACGAATGTCTGAACAGCATAGATAACTCCCTGTTCTATATACGTAGCATAATGGACATCCATGCGTGCAGCACGCAAGCTCTTCCTGAGCTCAGCGTATTTTCCCGGATTTTTCTTGAAATACTGCCGGATGAAGGTCGTGTTTATCTTAAAGTCCATTCATACTCAACTCTTCCTGTTTTTCACCCGGACGGCCATAAGTGAGGAGGTTGATCACTTTATCCGGATTTTTCCTGAAAGCATCTAGCCAGTTGACAACATCATTATAATCACGAATACCACGTTCCAGCATTTTGTCAAGGAGGAGTTGTTTGCGTTGCATGTCTTTTCTGATCTGGTCCGTGGTCCAGCCATGACGTGCTTTTATCTGTTCCAGTATATGTGATCCCTTTTGCTCAAATTCATCATTAATAGGATCCCATGTGAATACATCTTTCAGTTCAACCCCCTCTGAGGTACTTGTTACTTCAGAAACTACGGACGCTCTGCGTCTTTGAACCCCATTAACGTATGAACTCGACTGCATGGATATGATATCAAGGGCAGTAAACATCGCAAGGGGAACATTGATAGGAGGATTGGTAAAACGGTTGATAACTTCCCTTGGTGTACCTGCGTGGAATGTGGAACATGTGGCGTGGCCTGCGTTCATCGCCTGGAAAAGGATCTGAGCTTCCTTACTGCGGACTTCACCTACCAGCAGGTATTCAGGACGCTGCCTCAATGCGGCTTTCAGCAGGTCATCCAAGTCAACCGTACCCACTTCATTTGCACCGATACCATCCCTTGTGACGGTAGGAATCCAGTTCTGGTGTGGGAGCTGTATCTCACGGGTATCTTCAAGGGTGACGATCCTAATGTCCATGGGAATGAACATGCATATAGCATTGAGAGAAGAAGTCTTTCCGGAAGCCGTACCACCGCAGAAAAGAATGTTCTTGCCGTTTTCCATACATATCCAGAAATATGCCATCATTTCGGAGGTGAACGTCCTCCAGGCTATGAGGTCAAGGGGTGTGATAGGGACTTTTTTCTGCCGTCTTATACTGAAGGAACTGCCTTTCGGACTTACTTCACTGCCATAGGTAATATTGATACGGGAACCGTCCCTCATAACCGTGTCCAGAATGGGCGTGGCTTTGGAGAGATGCCTGCCACTGTTCTGGGCAATGCGCATCACATAGGCGTTCAGTTCTTCGTTTGTGGAGAACACTACATTGGTGATCACATTACTATAGGCTACGTGGTGTACAAATACCGGAATACCTAGACCGTTACACCACATATCCTCTATGTGACTGTCACGCATTATGGCGCTTACCGGACCAAACTCCACGAAATCACGTTTGATATAGTAGAATATCTTCTCAAAGGAACGTGGACGCAGTGTGGAATATTCTGCAATGAGGCTGTCTACCTGTTCCCTGAGAAGTTCCGTTTTTCTGGCATCTGTAAGTCTGTCGATGTCTTCCACTCCTTTAAGGCTTATAACATCCCCAAGCTCCATGAACAATTGTTCAAGCAATGCTTTTTCGAACTTGTTGAGCTTTGGCTCCACTACCTGATATACATAATCTTTTTTTTCACGATGCAGCATGATGCATATAAAAGAATACGGCTCGTCCACCCAGTACCTTTCTATCTCCTCATACTCCTGCGGAACCTCAAAGGTAACCAGATCACCTTCCTCTTCCGGCTCATAGATATCCGGTTGCTTTTTTCTTTTGGGAGGAACGAATATCCTGTTAGCAAAAGTCTTTATGTCTTCAATCAATGCACTCATGTGTGTTATCTGTAAACTTTAGGTCTATAAAAAGATACTGATATTATGTTAATATATTGGATTTATATTGAACGTAAAAAATAAAGGAAGGAGATCATCAAGCCATTATGGTTGGATGACAACCTCTGTCTTTGCGATAGTCTTTCCATCACTATCAACAAGTGAAAGAACAAATCTCTGGCCGATTGGTGTTACAGGGTATAATGTTTCTGTACCCGCGTACAAGAAACCATAAAACGGGTTAAGAGCGTCTACTTCTGAGGCGGTAGTACTACCCCTGTAATATGTTTCAGGCTGAACCTCTTCAAGGTCTGCTGCAGCTATATATGCATTTTCTCCCGGCAGGAATGTCTTTGCCAACGAACTAGAAGAAGTTGCAGGATCATACCATTTTCTTGCAGTTCCGTCTTTATTGATGTATACTGCTGATCCGTTCACTTCCCATTTCATCTGGTCATAGCTTCCGAAATCACTGGTTGGGCTTACAATAATTGCAGTGTCCAGCGTGTTAATGGTATCCCCTCCCATGTGAGTGATGGTCATACCCTTGGACTGGCTGAAATCTGCTTTTATTGCCATCTGTGATGCTTTGCTGGTATCGCCTACAAGACCTCCGGAAAAACCAGAGACTGCGGCAGCAAGGATAACTGTGACTACTAGCATCAGCATAACACCTATGACCGGTGACACTGCACTTTCATTTGTCCTGAAAATTTGCATTACTCCACCCCCACGTTCTTCTCAAAGATTACCTTGCCACTGGGGAGGTGTATTACTTTCACATTTACGATATCACCAGTATGCAACTCTTGCCAGCCCTCTCCCAAAACTGCCTCTATACCATCTATACCTGTGCCACCGCTGGTATATGCAAAGTCTGTATATGCTGACTCTGGAGAATTTTTCATCGATGTACCGGGGATTAGTGTATAGTTACCAAACAACTGTGATTCATTATAGCCTCCCGAGGTCTTTTGTTGTGTGGAATCAACACCTTTTCCATATCCAATTGGTGACTGATATAAGTAGTGTGTTGTAGTATAGTAGTAGTCTGTATTGTAATCAGTTCCAACCAAAGCAGTAACTGTGGCTCCCTTGAGCGCACCGGTGTCATTACTCCATGAAGTTACTATCTTCAGGTCTTTTGTCGGAATAGGTTCGCTTACACCTAATACATCGAATTGGATCTGACTGCCTCTCCAGTTTCCTGTATTCTTGATAGCTACATCCATTGTCAGTTGCGGGGCTTTCTGCATGTTTCCGCCGATGCCTCCGGCATATCCTGAGACTGCGGCAGCAAGGATTACAGTCACAACTATCATCAGCATTACGCCGATGACAGGTGACACTGCATCTTCATTTTTATTAAATGTCTTTTTCATATCTTATACCTCTAGTCAACGGTCTTTTAATGAATACCTTTGACTTTATGGGGAGTAAGTAATACTATTAGCTATATAAGTATTACTTTATTTGATAGATATTAATATTAATTTTACTAAAAGCTATATTTAAGTAGTTTTAGTATTCATTAATGATTTTTGTATATAGGATTATGATAATTTTAATTACATATGATGATACAAAAATTGAATATTCTTTGCTATTTATATTACATCATAACCTTTCTAATGCTAATATATTTAATTTTTGTAATATCAAATAGTAAGAAAAGCATAAATAGTATAAATCTCACGTATTCCGGCATGCTAAAAATACACCGATTAATCCTTACACTCCTAGTCATGGCACTGTGTATTGTTCCTGCTGCCGCCTTCGTGGAGCGGTCAGTGACATCCCCGGATGCTGATGGCATTACTACTGTTACACTGACATTTTCCGAAGGGGCTATCGGAGGGATAACGGAAGAAATTCCCGCAGGTTTTGAATTTGCATCGACAGAACATCCGGCAAATCAAACTTTAGTGGATGGAAACCGGGTTCACTTTGCTGTAATCGAGGAAGAAAAGATCGTGTATTCTCTCAAAGCCACAGGAGATATAGAGGGAAATCCAAACGAGATTACAGGTACATGGGTAGACCTCCGTTCAGAAGGAAATGAAACTGCCGTCACGAACAACGAAGCACCCGGATATGGAATTGTTTCGGGCTTCCTTGCCATCACCTGCATTGCACTCTTAAGGAGGCGAAATCAATGAAAATATCTGCTTTTCTTATATTCTGCCTTCTGCTAATCTCAATAGCAGCAGCAAGCCAAGCTTCCGCCCTTGAGGAAAATGACAGTGAAGCACGTTACCTCCTCGCACAGGGCATACTTTCCCATCTGCATGATGAAACTCAGGCAAATATAACACTCAGTGATCTGCATGATGCGGCTTCATTATACCCGGAGTATCCCCGTAGCATCAATGATTCTACCGGAAAGACTTTTGTGTTCTATCATCCTGTTCAGCGTATTGTTATCCTTAACAACAATGCCGCTGATGCAATGACCGTTATCGGTGCAGACAACCTTGTTGTCGGTGTTGGCGACACCATGAAAGAGAACATCCTGCAGTTTCCCGAACTGAGCGCTCTTCCCAGCGTGGGGAAGTGGACAGAACCCGATATCGAAGCAATTCTTGCATTAGACCCGGACCTTATCCTGAGCTATGTCACATGGCCTGATTCTGCAAAACTTGAAAACCACCTTCCTGGCTCTATTCCTGTAGTGAGGATGGACTTCTACAAAGAGGATGTCTACCGCGAAGAGATGGAGAATATAGGTCATCTCTTCAACGAAGAAGAAAATATGAGCAATTATCTTGCTTGGTATGACAAATATTTCGAGCTGGTCAGCGAACGCATAGCAGACATACCAGAAGATCAACGAGTACGGTTCTATGCAGAAGCCGGAAGCGGAAAATCATTCGGTCGAAGGGCTTACGGAGAAGAGACCGGATTGGATGACCTTGCCACCGCAGCCGGAGGAGTGAACGTAGCCAGCGGGTATATCACGGAATATGCTGATGTGGAGAACGAGTGGGTGATCAAGCAGAATCCTGACGTAATCTTCATCTGGTCCTCAAAAGGAGGCTACACGACCACAGGCAGGGACGAGATAATCGCATTGCATAACAACTTCACCAGTATGCCGGGATTTGATACTATTTCAGCAGTAAAGGACAACAGAGTATATGTGCTAAGTTCCTCTTTCGCTTATGGTTCATCGTCTCCTGTAGCTCTTGTACAGGTCGCTTCCTGGCTATATCCGGACAGGTTCTCTGATATAAATACCACTGCTCTTCATCATGAATACCTTGCAAATTTCACCCACACGACCGAAGATATCTGGAATTCAGGAACATTTTACTATCCGGATGGTCGGGAATGATGAAAGAAAGATCTATCCGTGAAGGGTACACCCGCAGGACAGCACAGAGGCTCACAGTCATTGCCTTATTGTCCTGTTTTTTATTTCTCATTGCAGGTGTTGCTGTAACCCTTGGTTCTTACGACATAGGGCTTTCGGATGTATACAGAACAATTATCGGAGGACCAGCTGCTAATTCAGAGTTTACTAAGATCGTCTGGGAATACCGCCTTCCCCGCGTGCTCATGGCCGTTCTGGCAGGAGCATCCCTGGGACTTGCAGGTGCAGTGATGCAGGGCATCCTGAGAAACCCGCTTGCAAGTCCCTTTACTCTGGGAATAGCATCTGCTGCAAGTTTCGGAGCATCCCTTGCCATTGTCCTCGGAGCAGGTTTTGTCGGCAGCGGATCTCTTGTAGTAGGCAATGCATTTCTCTTTACTATGATAGCCTCAGCTGCTGTCTACGGCCTTGCCCAATACAGGGGGATAAGCCCTGAGACCATGATCATGGCAGGTATTGCTATAATGTATCTGTTCTCGGCACTTACCAGTTTTATCCAGTATGTCGGAGCATCCGAGGATGTTCATGCAGTAGTGTTCTGGATGCTGGGAAGCCTGGGTAGCTCCACATGGCATACCGTTAAAATATCTGCAATTGTCCTTATCGTCACTTTCCCGGTCTTCATGTATCTGGCAAGAAGCCTGAACACCCTGTCTGCTGGAGATGAAACTGCCAAAAGCCTGGGAGTACATGTTGAGATGGTCCGTATTGCCGGCATGGCCGGAGCATCACTTCTCACAGCAGCCGTTATTTGTTATACCGGAACCATAGGTTTTATCGGACTTGTAGCTCCCCACATCACCAGGATGGTCATAGGCGGTGACCATCGATTCCTCCTGCCGGGAACAGCAGTAGTGGGATCACTGCTCTTACTTGGTGCCGACAGCATTGGAAGGACAATCATGGCGCCACAGATCATCCCCGTAGGTATAATGACATCATTTCTCGGTGTCCCTTTCTTTATTTACCTCTTCCTAAGAAGGAGGAATGACTATTGGTAAAAGTAAACGTTGATTCTCTCAGATTTTCATACCGGAAAGATCCGGTTCTAAAGGACGTGACATTCCAGATCGAAAATGGTACCGTTCTCTGCCTTGTTGGACCCAATGGTTCAGGAAAAACCACCCTTATCAGATGTATTGACCGTATACTTCACCCCGAGGGATCGGTATTCATAGACGGGAATAACATTCGTGATATGCGCAGGACAGAAATCGCAAAAATGATCGGATACGTACCGCAGACTGGAGCAAAGATAACCTCAGCAACAGTCTTTGATGTTGTGATGATGGGCAGAACCCCTCACATGGGATGGCGGGCAGATGAAGAAGACCTTTCAAAGATAGAAGAAGCTATCCGGCTTCTTGGAATAAAAGACCTTGCAGACAGAGAATATAATGAACTTTCCGGAGGTCAGCAACAGAGGGTACTAATAGCGCGTGCTATCGCACAGGATCCACAAGTGCTTCTTCTGGATGAGCCCACTAACAGCCTGGATATCCGCCATCAGCTTGAAGCGATTTCCATAATACATAAACTTTCCAGGGAAAAAGAGATCACTGTCATAATGGCTATCCACGACCTTAACACCGCTGCACGCTATGCAGATAAGCTGATGATGTTAAAGAATGGACACGCGATAGCATTCGGAACTCCGGACGAGCTGGTTACAAAAGAACGTATCAGAGAAGTGTATGGAGTGGAAACAAAGATATTCAGAGATCCCGAAGCAGGACTTATAGTCACACCTTTATGGCCAACCGAGGGGGTCACAGCATGAAGATAACAGCAGCCGTGTGGGGATCTGACTGTCCGCTTCTGGCAGAAGCTGCTGAGATGGAAGGAGTCGAACTCTCTCTCACCGCCACTCATGAAATAAAGGATCCCGAAGTACAGGCAAAGTTCTTTGCAGCACAACAAGATGCAGATATCCTCCTCCTGCACCCTTCTATGGACGCAGTATGGGATGAGATCATTCCTCAGCTTAGGAACGACATTCCGCTGATATCTTTTGGATACAACCAGGATTTCTGGACACTCTCAACGGTTCCTACGAGGACCGTGGCAATCGTTTCATCCTACATGACCAATGGTGGAAAAGAGAATTTCAGACGGATGGTCCGCTATCTCATATCTATCTCTGAGAAAAAGAATGAAGATCCTGAACCACCTGTACTTCTTCCGTGGGAAGGAATATATCATCCGGAACATCAGGGACCTTTTACTGACCTCGCGTCCTATCGGACATGTCATCCCCGCAAGCATAGCGATCTAGTAGGGATAGTATTCTCCCGTACCTACTGGGCAAACGGCGACCTTAAAGTAGTTGATGCCCTCATCCGGCGTATAGAGGAATTTGCTGATGCCACTGCTATATTCTGTCTGTCGCATGGCGATACTGAACTGGGTGCCAGGCCGGGATTGCAAGTCACAAAAGAATGGTTAGCAGGAGAGGCGGGAGTGGTCCTTAACCTGCAGCCAATATTTAAAACTCCGGAGAGTGACAAATTCAGCGACCTCGATGCACCCATCATGCATCCGCTGCTCCTTTACCACAGAAGCAAACAGCAATGGCTAGACTCTCCATTAGGACCGTCGTCCGTGGAGATCGGCTGGAGCATTGCCCTGCCTGAGATGCAGGGTATGACAGAAATGCTGCCTGTGGGAAGCGAAGAGACAAATGCCGGAGAGATCGGAGTTCATGAGCCAATAGAGGAAAGGATTGAGCGCATTGCCAGACGTACTCAGGCATGGCTGCGCCTCAGGTCAAAGAAACCCTCTGAAAGAAAAGTGGCATTTATCCTGCATAACAAGCCATGCTCCTCGGTGGAAGCGACAGTCGGAGCCGGTGCTCACTTGGATACTCTGGAAAGCACTGCACGTGTCCTGAACGCAATGAAGAACGAAGGATACTCCATTGAACCTCCTGCCAATGGCAAGGAACTCATTGACAGGATAATGGAAAAGCGTGCAATAAGCGATTTCAGATGGACCTCTGTTGGGTCCATAGTAAGATCGGGCGGTGCTCTTGCTCAAATAAGCGAAAACGAGTACTGTGAATGGTTCCGGGAACTTGACACATCAGTACAGTCCGCTATGGAAAGCACATGGGGAAGACCACCCGGAGAGGAGATGGACGGTGTGCCTGCTGCCATGGTGCATGAAGGCAGGATAGTTGTCACGGGTGTAACATATGGAAATGCTCTGGTCTGTGTGCAGCCCAAACGCGGCTGTGCCGGATCACGTTGTGACGGACAGGCATGTAAGATCCTGCACGATCCGCAGATCCCTCCAACTCACCAGTATATTGCAACATACCGCTGGCTGGAAAGGGTATTCGGTGCGGATGTCATAGTTCATGTGGGAACCCATGGCACACTGGAGTTCCTGCCCGGAAAATCTGCAGCACCTTCTGACCGTTGCTACCCTGACATTGCTATAGGGACTATCCCGCATCTATACATATATAACTCTGATAACCCGCCCGAAGGAACAGTAGCAAAAAGAAGAGCTGCTGCAACTCTTGTGGATCATATGCAGACTGTGATGCAGGCATCCGGGCTTTATGGTGATCTGAAGGAACTCGATAATCTGCTGGAAGAATACGCACGTGCAAAGGATAGCGATCCTGCACGCACCCACAAGCTGGAACACATTATCATAGATTCTATACAGGATGCGGGGATAGCAGATGATACGGATCTTGCAGACCTTAAAGACAAAAAGATAGCATTCCCCCAGTTCGCAGAATCAGTGCACAGAGCACTGACACGGATAGAAAGTTCCAGGATACCTAACGGCATGCACATATTTGGCGAACAGCCGGCAGGTGATGACCGCCTGCTTTTCATCCACAGTGCAGCAAGATTTGACAATGCGATCAGTGATGCTCTCTTTGGCAAGGATGCATACCATGATGAAACGACGATATCCCTGAGGGAGCGCGAACAGGCAGAGATTGTTTTCGTACGTGAGATACTTGCCGGGTATAGCTGGGATGAAGCAGTCTTTAAGGCATGCGGACGTCCTCCCTTACCAGGAACAGTAGAACCTTTAAAAGAAGTCTCATCTCTTGTACTTGCACTCAATTGCGGAATAGAGGATTCAAAAGAAATGGAAAGTCTTCTTCACGGTTTTTCCGGAGGGTTCATTGAACCCGGCCCTTCAGGACTTATCACTCGCGGACGACCGGATATTCTACCCACCGGAAGAAACTTCTATTCCCTTGACCCAGCAACTGTTCCCACAAAGGCCGCATGGATGGTCGGCTGCCGACTTGCCGATGTTCTGCTGGACACGTATCTAAAAGAGCATGGAAAGTATCCAGAATCTGTAGCAATGTACTGGATGGCCTCAGACCTTATGTGGGCAGGATGGAGAGCAATTCGCCCAGATGCTCATGCTCATAGGTGTTGAACCTATCTGGAAAGGAGGAAAATTATCTTCTTTCAGAGTTATTCCGATAGAGGAATTGGGAAGACCGAGGGTTGATGTCACTGTAAGGGTAAGTGGAATACTCCGTGACAGTTTCTTCTGTGCCATAGAAATGCTTGACCGGGCTATAGCTGCTGTCTCTGCCCTTGAAGAATCCGATGAGATGAATCCAATACGCATGCATACCAGAGAGACAGGGACTGCAAGGCGTATATTCTCATGCCGCCCCGGAACCTATGGGAATGGAGTTAATCTTGCAGTCTATGCATCTGCATGGAAGGAAGAAAAGGACCTTGCTGATATCTTCCTTGAATGGAACAGTTATTCCTACGGTGATGGGGATGCAGGAACAGAGAACCGGGCTGGTTTTTCAGGTCTGCTTTCTCATGTTGATATGACCTTCAACAAAACTGCCACTGATGAATATGATCTCTGCGGTTGCTGCTGCTATTTCGGCACTCATGGAGGAATGACCGCAGCAGCCCGCACCCTTTCCGGTAAAAAAGTGGGAGGCCTACTATGGTGATACCCGCACTCCTTCAAAGGTAGAAGTGCGCACCCTGGCTGCAGAATTGCGCAGGGTTGTGACAACAAAGCTCCTAAATCCTGCCTGGATAGAAGGAATGAAACGCCATGGATACAAAGGAGCAGGAGATATTGCAAAACGGGTAGGTACCGTCTATGGATGGGAAGCTTCTACAGGTGAAGTCGATGACAGGATATTCGATGAGATCACCAAGACTTTCGTCCTAAATCAGGAGAACCGGGATTTCTTTGAAAAAGAGAATCCATTTGCATTTGAGGAGATCGGAAGAAGACTTCTTGAAGCACAAAGCCGCGGTTTGTGGAACCCGGACCCAGAAGTTGCAGAAGGACTAAGAGAAGCATATCTGGAAGCGGAAGGATGGCTTGAGGACAGATTAGATGGGACTGATGGGCCGGTTCAGGGCGGAAGTATTGACATAATGACCGTCAGTGAAGTGCGTGAAAAGAAAAATAAAAATTGAAAGGACACAGATATCATTATGAGTGCTATTGAAATAACCGGGCTGACTAAAAGTTTTGGCGATCTGAAAGCTGTTAATGAAATGGATCTTTCCATTGACCGCGAGATCTTCGGTCTGCTCGGACCGAATGGTTCAGGGAAGACAACAACGGTTAAGATGCTGACAACTATCCTTTCTCCTACTTCAGGCGATGCATCCATCTGCGGTCATTCAATTACCAAAGAACCGCGGATGGTGAGGGACAGGATAAGTTATGTTCCTCAGGACATGGCTGTTGACCCGAAGCTGACAGGCCGGGAAAATGTTATCTTTTTTGCAAAGCTCTACGGTGTAAAAAGACCACGGGATATAGCTGATGAGGCTCTTGCAAAGATGGAGCTCGGTGACCGGGCCGATGATCTTGCAAGGACTTATTCAGGCGGTATGCGCAGAAGACTTGAACTTGCACAGGCTCTTGTTCATGATCCTGAAGTTCTCTTTCTGGACGAGCCGACAATAGGGCTTGATGTCGCAGGTCGGAAAAAGATCTGGGAACACATCATCGATCTGAAGGATAACGGAATGACAGTATTTGTGACAACACATTACATGGACGAGGCTGATTATGCCTGTGACAGGGTAGGAATTATCGATCACGGTGTTGTGGTCGCGAATGATTCGCCGGAAGCACTGAAATCTCATTGCTGCAATGATATCATTGCCATCAGAGCAGATGGAGAATACAGGGGCACTGTTATTGAAGGAGTAAAGTTCATTGGACAACAGGAAGATGAGCTCAAATTTGAAACCACTCCGGGAGGAGAAACGGGCTTTGCTCTTACGCGTGAGCTTGCCGATGCCGGAATGAAAGTAAAGTCTTTTTCAATAAGGCAACCAACCCTGGATGATGTTTTTCTTTCCCTGGTTGCAGAACAGGAAGATACCGGAGCATTTGACTACCAGAGGTTCAGGACAATGCTCAGGAGGAGAGGATGATCCAGACACTTTATTATCTCGAACGTGATTTCAGACGATGGATACGCGGCAGGATCAATGTGATCTCTTCCCTTGTGATGCCAGCAGCATGGCTTATATTTGTCGGGCTTGCCCTTCCTATACGTTTTACGGACAATTACCTTGATTTTATAACGCCAGGTATCCTTGTGCTCACCATGCTTGGTGCTTCCCTGCAGGGAGGAGCTCTTCTGATGTTCGACAAGGTGCTGGGTTTTCTGCCCAAGTTCCTTGCTATGCCTGCCCCGCGTGAGACCATTTTATTTGGAAAGATCTTTTTTATAACCCTAAGAGGATTGCTTCAGTCAACGGTTATTCTGATCATTGCCGTGATCCTTGGAGCACATTTCCTTGATCCGCTGCTTCTAATCCAGACATACCTGATTCTCATGATCTTTGGAGTTCTGCTTTCATCAGCAATGACAACTGTTGCCCTTGTCCTTGAAGACCATGATTCCTATGCAGCATTTAACTCAATGGTATCTATGCCGCTGTTCTTCACAAGCAGTGCTCTGATGCCATATGACCAGATGCCATCATGGCTTGCTGCAATTGCCAGATTCAATCCGGTAAGCTATGCCATAGATGGTGTTCGTGCACTGCAGGCAGGAATTTTCCCTGTCAATACTTTCGTGGGACTGGTGGTTGGTGCTGCCATTATACTTGCAGTGAGTATGCATGTATTCAGGAAGGCTACTGTATGATCTGTTTAGATTTTTCGCATGCAATACAGGAAGGTAGAAGGTGGTTAAAATCATGTGTCGTTGTCTTTCAATAAAATGAAATAATTAACTGTAACTTGAGGAATATACAAATGGTGGTGTGAGAATGGAGGAAATAAAATATGCAGGTTTCTGGAGACGTTTTTTTGCATCCCTGATAGATGATACTGTGATTGGAATAGTATTTTTCTTATTCGCAATGTTGTTTGCTTTATTGTCTCCTTTTTTAATTGAGAACGAAAACGTGGGCATAGTTATTCTCCTAATGCTTGCTGTACTTGCCATGCTATACTACCCCTATTTTGAAAGTTCAGCTGAGCAAGCAACATTAGGCAAGCAATTAATGGGTATCATAGTGATAGACCGCTCAGGGCAAAGAATCTCATTCGGAAAAGCCTGCATAAGGTTCATTTTAAAATATATCGGCATCAGATTTTTTGCACTTGGTATTTTGCCCATCCTGTTCAGCGAAAATAAGCAGGCTCTTCATGACCTTGTTGTCGATAGTTATGTGGTTCACAGGTGACCCTGTTCTTGGTGTTCTATGAAGAGTGGGGGTATAAAACAGGTAAGATTATGTCTAAACTGTTACGGTTATGTGCTGTTAATTTGATTTCAACTATTAGAGCAGGAGTCCCCTTCCTCGGAGCGTAGCGACAGGTGGGGGAGGAATGCGCCACCCCAACTAACATTAAGGTATTTATAACCTAAAAACCATTATATTACTAACGATTCTCTACAAAAAAAGCAAACAATATACTGAAATATCTGAAAGAAGGTTATTGCATGATCCTGACCAAAACTGTTATTCTAAAAATAGTAAATCCAGATAACGATCTGGTAGAGACCATGCAAAAGTATTCGGATGGAATGAACTATGCTTCTTCTGTTGTTTTTCAGAACGGGAAAACAATTGGTTCTTATAAATTGCAGAATATCGTTTACGGATATCTCCGTGAAGTTATCGGACTGAAATCCCAGATGAGTTGTAACGTCCCAAGACAAGTATCAGGATGCTACAAAACCTTGAAAGAACAGATCAAGGAAAGAAAAGTAATCTGGAAGGAAATAACATTCAGTCCGTATTCGATGACACTATCCTACAAAAGAGATTTTAGTATAAGTCAGGATTTAGTTGCTATTACAACCATTAATAATGGGAGGAAACCATACGAGATACAAAGTTATGATAATGCACAGCAATACTTCGACGGAACATGGAAATTCACAGCATCCAAGGTTGTAAGACATAAGGATAGTAATCATTATTTCCATCTGTCCATTGAAAAGGAAGTTTCAGAAAAAGAACTGGAGGAAACATCCAATTATATGGGTGTTGATCTTGGAATTAACTACCTTGCTGTTGCATCAACCACTGAAAAGAACTGCAGGTTCTTTGCAGGAGGTCATATCAAAGATATCAGAAACCAATACAAGTCAATGCGAAGAAGGTTACAATCGAAGGGAACTTTGTCAGCAAGAAGAATGATCAAACATCTTTCTGATAAAAAACAACGTCTTATGCGAGATGTGAACCACAAGATTTCTAAAGAAATCGTAAAATTCGTCATTGAGAACAAGGTTTCTTTGATCGGGTTAGAGGACCTAAAAGGTATTCGTGAGAACAAAGTAAGGAAAGTTCGTAAAGACAAACGCTATCATCAAAGTAGCTGGGCATATAGACAACTGCAGGATTTCATTGCATACAAAGCAAAAGAAGCAGGAATAAAAGTCCACTTTGTGGACCCTGCTCATACTTCACAGGAATGCAACCGATGTAATCATGTTTCCAATACCAACAGGAATCGGTTGAAATTCATATGTAAAAAATGCGGATATGAGAATAATGCAGATCTGAATGCTTCGATGAATATCGAAAGAAGAACAAGGGATTTCGGGTATATCTCGTTATCTCAGGGGTGTGTGTCAGCCACCCAGACGAATGCATAATTGACATTCAAGCCTCATCCTCAACAACCGAAGGCTGGCAGGATGGGGTAGTTGACCATCTCTCAGTTAGTTCCAGTATCCTTTTGCCTTTTTTTGCACTATATATATCCTAGCAGATGATTTCTAAAGGAATATAGGAGCTTAGGGGGTATGAAACCCCCTACATAACCCGTGTACACTGGGTATCTGATCAACCCATTAATCAAAGATAACCCAAGAAAATAATCGAGTTCTAAAGTGCATGTACACACAGGTTGACTGTTGCTAATCTAACATATTACAGCATAGTATTAAAAACTGTCGATAAAGTAACATCAAATAGTATAAATTAATAATTTAATCATACCAAAATAAAGAGGGTTTGAATTGGGAATTCTATTTGAAAATTCGAATTTGACATACTAATTACTTGTGTAGTAAAATAATTACATACTAATTTTAATAAAAATAGCACATAAAGCATATACTTATATACAGATACATCTTAGTGATTAATGCCAGTGAATACTGAGCAATACTCTGACGGAATGGAAAATATGGGATTCATTCCGTCCTATCACCTATTTGTAATCAATATTTATCAACTGATTTTCATTTGTTTTTTATTAGTATGAGGATCAAGAACCGATTCTTATTAGTTGAACGAATATACCAATAGTTATTAAAAAAGTATTATTGTAATGCACAAAAAGTATTATTAACATTTGATATCATTATACTTTTTACTAATACTATTGAGTGATATTATGGAACAAGAATTAATGAGAATCGGTGTTTCACTTCCTGACAACCTCCTTACTAAATTTGACAGTATCATTGACCAGCGAGGTTATTCATCACGTTCTGAAGGTATAAGGGATGCTATTAGAAGTTACATGACACATTATGAATGGATGACTGAGGTCCAGGGTAGACGTGTTGCCACTATCACATTGATCTACGACTACATGAAACGAGGATTAACCGGCTCCCTTACTGAGATCCAGCATGAATATTCTTCTGTGATCAAAACTTCGATAATAACTCATCTGGACCCAGAAAACTGTCTGGAAGTTATTGTTTTGGATGGAGACAGCCAGGACATCAGATCAGTAGCTGAGAAACTGATGTCACTTAAGGGTGTGAAATATGTAAAATTGAACACAGCACAGCCTCCGGAAAGCAATGATCAAATCGATGAGGAGAGCGGAAAAAACCTCGACTTAGGATAATTTACTTTAGCATCGGAACACATGTGGTAAAAATTAGGGGGTTAATATAGTGAGTTATACTCAGAACTAAAAAAGACTTATATAAGTGTTTTTCCACACATATATTATGAATGTAAAGAAACTTATTAGTCCTACGAAGCAAAAAATATATTATTTCATCATTTTAGTTATGGGTTTATATTTAATTCCAGGATGTATAAAATTTGTTTCTACCATTTATATTGCACGAACATATGGTGCAGCCCAATATGGAGAATACCTGGCTTTTAAACATACTGTTCCATTCATCCTAGCGACAGTTATAGTTTACATCGCTTGGACATATTTGGTTGCTTCTCTACTCGTTCATATTAATAAAGTAATGAATGGGATCGATGATATGAATGGCAGAGAATGAAGATGAGTAAAGAATCGATAATTGTGAACTGACATTAATACATTGCTTTTTTATTACCACAAACAATAACACATATAATTCAAAAAATTTATATGCAAATAACCCGTGCATTTTAACGACAGGCGGAGAAGGTTTAAGGGGGGAATGCAGGCTATTACAGCTAGTCCGCCTGTATTCATTGTTGAGGTATACTGTATGATAGAAATTGAAATCACAAAGAAAGTGTGTAATAACAATATAACGTTGCGCACCGGTGCTTCAAGAAATGAAGAAGTATTAGGGAAAATTGAAGAACTGGAAAATATTCTAAAAGAATATGGAGCCAGCAAAAAAAAAGAAAAAAATGACTCTGAACTAATTGTCCGGATGGTACCCCGGCGAGAATGACTTTACAAATTACACATATCCTTCATATAACAGGATATTGAATGGGATTCATTCGTTTAAGAAAACAGAGGACTAGCTGAAAAACAAATTGGAAAAGAGATTATAAGATGTTCAGATCAGATAACCAGAATATTCACTGAGGATTTGAAAGCTATTTCTTCAATCTATATGCTATTTTTCAAGCGCATCTTTTCAGAGGTCTTGTGATCAAAACCGGTTCAAGTCAGGCAGTTATCATATGTTCAGTTTTTTCAGCTGTATATAATACTAGAACAATATCTAAGTACGTTTTGGGTCCCCATCATTTTATAACCTCAAAATAGTTGATGTTATTGTAAAAGGCAATATGTAGAATCACAAATATTATATCCACTTACTTCTTTCAGTTTACAGTGTAGGTGGATATGATATGGCTGGAGAAGTAGTTTTATTTTTAATTGCAGCGGCATTTGCAGTTCTGTATCTGAAGCAGAGATCAAAATACAATAAAGCATTTGAAAAATACAAAGGAATAGAAGATGTAGAAGCTGAGATAGAGAAAACAAAAAAAGAACTTCAAAAGGCTCAGAAGACACAGGAAGATACCAATAATAAATTAGCTGCACAGAACAAACAGCTCTCCGAAGAATATTCTAAAAAGAAATCCACTTATGACCAGCTCTTAAAAGAAACCAGTGCTTTGGAAGAAGACTTGGAGTTCATATCATACGGCCTCTATAAACCTCATTTTGATTTCAATACCTCTGAGGCATATGAGCAAAGGATATTCGCTGTACAGGAACTGCAGAAGATGATGCTCAAAGATAAAACTGCAGCAATGTGCAGTCAGTCATGGACTGTTGAAGGGAGCAAACAAAAAGGTGAGCAGATGGTTGCCAGGAACACTAAACTCATGCTCAGGGCCTTCAACGGTGAAAGTGATGCTGCTATAATGAAAGTCAAATGGAACAATGTGCAGAAGATGGAAGAACGGATCAAGAAAGCATTTGAAGCCATCAACAAGCTTGGTGAACCTACGAAGATCCGCATAACTGACAAGTATCTTCAGATGAAACTCGATGAATTGCATCTTGCATACGAGTATCAGGAGAAATTATACCAGGAACGTGAAGAGCAAAGGCAGATACGTGAACAGATGCGAGAAGAAGAGAAGGCACTCAGGGAAGCCGAGAAAGCAAAGAAGGATGCTGAACAGGAAGAGGTTCGCTGGCAAAAAGCACTGGATGAAGCTAAAAAGCAAACGGAAATAGCTACAGGAGAAGAACTATCTGAACTAAATATCAAGATAGCTGACCTACAACAGCAACTCCAGGAAGCCCATGAAAAGAAAGAGAGAGCTCTATCAATGGCACAACAGACCAAGAGAGGCCATGTATACGTAATTTCAAATATCGGTTCTTTTGGAGAAGACGTATACAAGATAGGCATGACCCGCCGGTTGGAACCATTGGATCGCGTAAGAGAGCTGGGGGATGCATCAGTTCCTTTTGAATTCGATGTCCATGCAATTATCTTCTCAGACAATGCTCCGGAGCTGGAGAATAAACTGCATAGGCTCTTTGATGACAGGCGTCTAAATATGGTAAACTACAAGAAAGAGTTCTTTAACGTTGGTATCGAGGAGATCGAGTCGGCTGTGAAGGAAATGCATGGAACATTTGAATTCACGATGATCGCTGAAGCAAAGCAATATAGGGAATCCGTAGCCATCAAGGAAGCAAAAGTGAACGGGAACAATCCCGTTCCACTTGTAGAAAACAAGCTACCTGCTTCTATATGAGCTGAATTGTAAAATATGATAGAAAGCATAAAGGGAAGGCTAGCTCACAGGTTGCCGCTAAAGTGCCTGAGCTTATCATAGACCACGAGTGAGGAAACATGGCAGAAAAGAAAGGAAACAAGCAAAGAAGGAATCAATGAATCTAGTCACATTCTGGCAGCACTTGTCCACAGTCACGGTTGATTCTATATATGAAACAAATCATTATCGTGAAAGAATAAGCCTACGGTTTGGGGAAGAGTTTGCTAAAGAAGTATACGATTTCATCTTTGACTGTGTACCAGTTGCAATTATTCAACAAAGCGAGCAAAAGTTTAAAGTCTCGTATCAATATGATATAGATTACGACCTCACTATTATTTGCGGGATAAAAGAAGGAAATCCTTTAAAACTGTCATTAATATCATGTTACAAGGTAGCATCAAAAAGGAGGCAAAGGGAAGATGAACAAAAACAAGAGCAGTAAAGAAGATACTATTTTTGATTATGATGCTCAAAACGACAGCTTATTTGTTCATACACCGGGCAAGAAGTACAAATCCTCCATGGAATTTGGTAACATCATACTCGATGTTGCAGAGGACAACTCCGTGATAGGATTGGAAATACTCAGCACATCATCTGTCTTTGGCATAAGCAAGCATGATGCTAGAAACGTTAAGAGTATAGAAACAACTATAACCATTTCTCAGAAGTCAATTGACTTGGAGATACATATACTCATTTTAAAAAGAAACTCAAAAGTTTCGCGTGTTGCTTTGGCTTCCGAGGCTAACTATATGAACTTGCCAGCCGGTTCTGAACTGATGGCAGTGAGTGCTTAAATTCAAGCCAGGTGACAGAAAGCCTCCGCTAAAGTGCCTGAAATTATCGTAGACCATGAGTGAGAGCCTTTATTACTGCTAAAGGTACTATACATAATCCATAAATTTATATCCACTGACTTCTTTCATTTTATACAATAGGTGGATATGACATGGCAGGAGAAGATACAAAAAGAGTTTTCATTGACACAAATATTTTCATCGGATTGTATGAATCAAATAATAATAAAATCGATAAAATTTTTGAAGACATCTCTAAATTTAAAAATATGCTGGTTTTTCCAGAGCAGGTATATGATGAGTTTTTGCGAAACAGGGATTCTATATTACAGAATCAAATTAACTTAAGTAAGAAAAATAAAGTTGAAATTCACACCACTTCACTAATTAGACACTTAAATGAATTTACTGCGTTAAGTAATTTAAAAAAACAGTTCGATGATAAAAATAATGAATTAATTACGGCTTTACAAAAGATAAAAAACAATGCTACTGAAGATCCTGTCCTTCAAGGTTTTTTATCGATATATAATGATGAGCAAGTGAAGAAACTCCCAAGAACGAGTGAAATTATTCAAAAGGCACATACTAGGTTATTAATAGGTAATCCCCCCATTGACAAAAGAAAAGGAACTATGGGGGATCAAATTATATGGGAAACACTAATTCAAAATCTAAAGGATGATCTCATCTTTGTAACGGAAGATCAAACCTATTTGGAACATAAATATTTTATTGAAAATGAGTACATGACTTGTACTACGAAAAGAATAATTATCACTGATAAAATCTCAACAGCTCTTAAAGAAATTGGTGAACACCCATCGTTTGAATTGATAAGCTTCGAAATGTATGATCGCAGACCCAAATGTATGCTACAAAAAAACAGACCCACAGATTCACAGCTTATTCATGCTGTTGTAAATTTAAGAAACTATAAAAGATGGTTTTTAGATATTATGGATATATACCTTTATTATGAAGATGGCACTGAAATTCAAATTGAGCCCTCAACAAATCCAAATTTTGATACATCGCTTGAGGAACTGGTAGTGACAAGCGAAGATTCCGAGATATATTGCGATTTGAAAGAAATAGAGAATGACTTCAAAAAGAATATTTCTTCTTTACTAAAAGATGAGGGGTATGGAGACTTAGACATAAATAACATTGATTATGAATTTGTTGAATTTATTGATTCAAATGATTAACAAAATACATTAATTAAGTATAAATTGAAATCGGCTTCTTTTGCTTTTCATGTAAGCTTGAGCACTTCTATGATTGATCCCAATTTCATTGTTCTCTCAAGGTTAATAGCTAGTATGGTACTTAGTACTCGCCTCCGCGTACGATTCGTAGCTAAAAGGTATTTATGGTTGTTGTGGCAAAGCCAGCGCGTGGCCATGTTATCTCTTTCAATTATATGAGAAAATAGCAAAATTTATATTCAAAAAGTTCATGCGTTTTATACACATACTGGTTAAAGTAGAAAGGAGAATCTGTGAGGCGATTATGTGGATGGAGATGTAATAATCACAACAGAGGGCATAATTTCCACCCTCGAGAACAAATACACTGAGAACAGTTTCTACAAGTCTATTGCAGAATATATTTGGAACGGTTTTGATGCAGGTGCCACCACAGTAGAAGTTTTATATGACATGTCCAATGGCGGTACGTTCAAACTACTAAAGATAATTGACAATGGATGTGGAATAAACCATTCACAATTATCCAATAAATTTAGACCTTTTCATGTATCTGAGAAAAAGAAAAAGAATATTGATGACAGTGATATCGTGCTAACAATGCACGGGAAAAATGGAGTCGGAAGATTCTCTTTCTTCACCTTCGCAAATGTTGCAACGTGGGATACTGTGTATAAAGAAGGGGCATACAATTATAGATACCAAATATCAATAGAGGTCAATAAGCTGGAACACTTTTCGGGGCTCGATGCTACCCCAGAAGAAACAACATACCCAGAAGGAACGACTCTAACATTTACTCACTTCAAAAGGCCACCAAAGAAAAGCAAATCCAAGAAAGAAGACACTAGAGAGCAACAAATGCTAGACCATTTTAAAAACGAATTTGGGTGGTTTATGGAATTGAAAAAACCATTGGGTTATAAGCTCCTAATAAATGGTGAAGAACTTGATTACTCCAACCTAATAGGACAAAAAGATGTTACCAAGATAGAATACAACGGCAATGTGTTTGAAGCAAGGTATTTACAATGGGTCGATCAGCTAGATGAATATTCAAAATTCTACTATCTTGACCATAACTATAAGCTGAGTTACAAAGAAAATACTACATTTAACAATCAGGGTGACCACTTTTATCACAGCGTGTTTGTGTCTAGTCAATACTTCGAAAATTTTAACGCCATTGACACCGGTGATACGAAACTATCGGGGGGGTCTCGCTCAGACAGCACTTTTAAATTTTTAAAGAAAGAACTTGAAACATTCCTTCGAATTAAAAGAAAGCCATTTTTGAAAGAGCATGCTAAAAAGGTAATAGAGTCGTTGGAAAATGAAGGCATTATACTCAGAGAGAACAAAAATGAATTTGAATTAATTCAAATAGATGACTTAGAATGTGTACTTTCAGAGTTATACACTACACAACCAAAAGCATTTAATGAATTGAAAACAGAACAAAAGAAGATTATCGTCGGTCTCTTTGCTAAAATATTGATATCAGACGAAAGAGAGGAGGTCATATCAATCATCGAGCAAGTAGTAAATTTAAGTCCCGAAGAGAAAAAGCAATGGGCTGATATTTTGAAATTGACTGATATGTCCCGCATAAACAGGACTCTTAATCTTCTGAAAGATCGATATCAAGTGATGAACTTTTTAAAACAGATTCTATTCAACGAAAGTCTTGCTGCAAATGAGATTAATCATCTTCAGAAAATTGTTGAAGACCATACATGGATATTTGGTGAAAAATATTGCTTGGTTGCAGCGGCCGAAGATACTTTTGAAAAAGCACTTCGTAACCACATATATATTCTCACGGGTGAAAAAAAGAAAGTTACTATAAATCATCCGAATAAACTGAATCAGATGGATATTTTCTTGTGCAGACAGTCAAAATATGACAATGGCGTCCATAACTTAATTATCGAGCTCAAACATCCATCTAAAAAAATAGGGATGAATGAATTAAATCAAGTCAAAAAATACATGCAAACAATAGTAGAACTTCCTCAGTTCAATGGAGACAGCTATACATGGGATTTTATATTAATGGGATCCAGACTCGATTCCATGATAGAAGGTGAAATTAAGAACAATCGCAGAAAAGGTGAAGCTGGTATTGTTTACGATGTTGACAATTATAAAATATATATACGAAAATGGAGCGATGTGCTGAATGAATGTGAGTTGAGGCATGGATTCTTACAAGAGAAATTAGAATTTGATAAAAATAAGTTATATCTAGAAGTAACTTCAGCCGATGAGGCAGTTGAGTTATCTAAACACAATTCTGCCGGAATATGTAGTTGGGGAGAGTAATCTTAAAAAGTATCAAGTTACAAATAACTCAAGTAATAAACTTATTTTCGTTCCGGAATTTATAACGTTTCTCGTTGTGGTGTCTAACAATTTCTTCCATGGAAAAATCAATACATTTTGATAGCTTTTCTATTTTTAAGTCATCTACTTCCATTTTAAATTTATTAGTAATGGAGACAGCTGCAATCCTAGCAGTATCAATTTCTGTGTCAATAGCATTAATTGCAACCAGTCGCAAATTTAAAACGATTTGGGTCATGGTGTCTATGTCTCCACTCTTTAGAGTAAAGTAACCCACCTCAGTATATAGTTGTATTAAGTGTTTCAGTAATACTTCGTGGTAGGGCTTATCCATTGACTCATGAGAAAAGATATAATTTGTTTTTTCAGCTATTATCTTTAGACCAAACTTCGCTGTTTTAAAATCGTGTATCCTAAGTGATCCTCTCACAATATCGACTATTGGTTGAATTGGATCTTTTTCATATATAATGAATTTATCTCCGGTTTCATAGAAGTCATATTCTTCTCTAATTTCCATCATGATGATGTAATCTACATCTTCTGAATACTTTGGCTTAATAACTTTTTTCTCATCAATTGAAGAAAGAAGAGCATCTGTGGTGATATTTTCGCTTAGCAGTTTTATTATAGTTGCAGGATTTAGTAAATCAAGTGTATTTAACATATAAGGGATCAAACAAACAAAAGAAAACACCCCTGAAATAAGAACTACAATAGAATGGCGCATATAATCGAAATCATCCACTTCTATTTGTTTGAGAACAAGAAGGGTGTAAGCCATTGTTACTAGATAAACACCCAAAATGATACATAAATCAGGGTTTTTTCTCTTAAAGATATCAACTATCCTAGTAGAATAGGATGAAGAAGTTTGTTGAACCCCCACTAAAGTCAAAGATACTACTATTGCTAAAATCGCGGCTTCACTTTGTACTAAAGTACTACACAAGTACCTTGCATTATCAGAAGTTGTGTCTAAATAATCATAACCTACTAAGATGAAGCCTAGCACAAAAGCCGTTAAAAAAAATAGAAGTGAATAAGAAGAACTTCTATTAACCCAAACTCTTGATATTTCATGAGGCATATTAACTACTTTTGCATAAAATACGGCTATACCTATTGAAAAAATAATAGACATCACACTTATTTTTCCCATATCTGCTAAATAATTTATCAAAAAAAGATTGGAAAATAATACAACAAAAAATGTCACTATAGCTCTAAACCATTTATTTTTAGGTAAACCTTTTAAAGAGGGCACTATAGCCCTTAACCATTTGTTTTTAGCTAAACCTTTTGAACAAGTCATTTAGAAAAAAATCTAGTTTATACAATATAAGTGTATTGTAAAGTTTTATGTTTGGCATAATTCCTACAAGTCCAGTCTTTCCTTCGCATACTCGCTGAGTGTAGTGCTTATTCACACGGATTCAGCGAGATAGAGCCAGTAATAATAGCCAACAAATAGCATTCTCTTTCATTACTGTAAAATGTAACATATATAACTCGCAATATTTATATCTGAAATGCCCTATGCATTTTAATGTTAGGCGGAGAATTTGAGGGAGAATGCAAGCGATTACAACTACACCGCTTGCATTCGTTAACACGCTATCAAAGAAAACAGGAAGAAACATAGGCTGCTGTGAAATATACTCAATGTGTTAGCATGTACATAAAAACAATTTGTCCAGTATGTGGTGAGCCGGTCTGCCATGACCTTCTCATCCGAGAAAAGGTAAAGCTGTCAAAGGTCCCGGAAACTGAGATCATTGATGTTCAGGTCCTGGACAGCTGCACAGTTGACGAACTATCCCACGAGGTTCTCATGTCACTGAGCAGATACGTCTACAATGGGATATCCACGAACGAACTCTGCCGGATCCTCAAAGATAAGTTCAGGATCCTGGAGAGATACTGCTGCGATATCGTGCAGAGGCTGAAGATCGAGCTGGATATGTACTGTCCAGATAGACAGCACCTATACTTTGTGGCTCCGTAGATATTCAGAGGGCTTATCATGGGCAGTAGCAAACCTTTAACTAAAAAGGAAAGAAGGGAAAGAGAAGAACTGCAAAAAGAAGGATTAGGGCTCATTTTATTTGTTCTTCTATTAACTTTTGCATACTCGAGTACATTAGGATACCTTTTACTAGTTGCGTTATTGATTATAGCTGCATATAAAATAAAAGTCTACTTTAAAGAAAAATGGTCTTTTCGACAAATCACGCTGCAAGAAATTGATAATATGGATGGATATGAGTTTGAAGATTATCTTAAAAAACTGTATTGTGACCTTGGATATAAAGTAAATCATACTTCACTATCTGGAGATCAGGGTGCAGATCTTATTTTGTCAAAGGGTGGGGAGAAAACTGCTGTCCAAGTGAAGAGATATTCTGATAAAGTTTCAAACAAAGCAGTACAGGAAGTTGTAGCTTCCAAAGGTTTCTATAATTGCAGTAAGGCCATTGTAGTAACAAATAGTTTTTTTACTGATTCTGCAATCAGGCTGGCGAATGCGAATAATGTTGAACTTATTGATAGAAATGGTCTAAAGTATCTGGTACACAGAGTTTCAATGAACGCAGCTGATGAAAGTTGAAAAAAGAGGATTTCAGAAGGACTGATATTATTCAAATCCCATCCTATTCCTATTTAGGTGGCAGTGATGCTGTAGGAGCATGGATACATGAAAAATGGATATCTTCTGATGTAGAACTATTAAGAGAGAATTGGCAAGAATTAAAAATAGATAATTTAAGAATCCATAATGTATACCTTTCTGCTTATTCTTCAAAAGAAAGAATAGACTTTTTAACCCTTTTAAAAGAGCAAGTGAATGAAGCAGAAAAGTTCTCAACTATCATTGTAGGCGATTTTAACCTTGCTCCAAACTCTGAAGATGGAGTCTTTGGGGACAAATTCAGTGATTTTACAAAGGAAGGGGAACGGCTAGCTTTCAATCTGCTGTTAAATGAAAAGAATTTAATCGATGCAACATTACCCAATTCACAAGACAGAGGAAAAGTGTTTACTATTGAACGAAACAGAGGGGATGAAATATCTTGCTTCAGGTGTGATCTTTGTCTTGTAAGCAAATCATTTTCAAAAGGCATAAGTGTCTGTTATGATCACAATGTCAGAAAAGGTAACGATGCTTTTACAGACCATAGTGCAATTGTTTTAGATCTTCCACAAGTCATATGGGATCAATCCAACAAGCCATCTCCCCTCAAGAGATGTGATTCATATAAAACTGCCATTTCGCGAAGTGGGCCATCTCAGGTTGCAAAGAGATTAGTTGCATATATAAAAAGGGAGCTACCAGAATTAAAAGTGGATAGGATTCTGGACTACGGTTGTGGAAAAGGAGCAGATTTAGTTTACTATGAGAATGAACTGCACTGTAAGGCAGATGGCTGGGATCCCCACGAACCTTTTGGCTTTTCAGAATATCCATGTGGTAAATATGATATTGTAACATGTTTTTTCGTTTTGAATGTAATACCTGAAATATCTGAAAGGTATGACATCATTAAAAAAGCAATTTCATATGTTAAAGATAATGGTTTTTTGTTAATTGCCACGCGTTCGGGTAGAGAAATTGAGAGTGAAGCATCAACCAAAGGCTGGAAAACACATAATGATGGTTACTGGTCTTCTGAAAAAAGATGCATGTTCCAAAAAGGCATTGATCCAGAAGAAATAATGCAATACTTGGCTGAATTGGAGATAAAATCTGATGTCAAAACACCATCTGAACTCAAGGTGCAGAGTTCTACTGTGGTTTTGATAAGACCGATACCAGGAGAATAAATTGAATAAATACTCTATGATTGTATAGCAAATCTCTTTCAATCTTTTGTATTGTGGTTGCTATCTATATGGACATGTACTGTCCCTACAAGCAGTATTTTTATTTTGTGTAGAACCGATAGAGATTTAGAAAGAGGGGTAAGATGCCAAGTGAATCTGTCTGGGATTACATTGAAAACGGCTTGATATGGGTGTTGGAAATGATTGCTGAAGCTGTAGAAAAAACAATTAGAAATAATTTGCCTATAGTGTGCGGTTTGATTATCTTGCTATTATAGTTAGTAAGCCAGGGATGTGAGCCAAAAGTTGCATTGGACTTTGTTTTAGTGTACTGGAAAGCAATAAAGCTTTCCGGGATGACTGTCGTTACATTTGTCTGGAATTTGATTATCTCACATATATTTGATTCTATTCTTAACATCCTGTAATCCCAAAAACTTGATCTGCAACATGCTCTCTATTGTAATATACTGAGCATGTAGGCTTACACCACAATTTCATTTTCCAACATCAGATTATGTTTTTTCTCCATAGTAATGTTTCTTTGAGCTTGCTTTGGAACAATTGAGGATAAGCATCAGAAACTGGAATCAAATGAACTGTTTCAGGATCTCTTGGTTTTTCTCCGATACCCAGGCAAATGTACACTTTCTTCCCGCTTGTTTTTTCCACTTCTTTATAGCAATTTAGTTGCCAGGGTTTACATATTTCGCAAACAAGTTGTCCTTTAGTGTTCCTAAAAAGATTGTTTCTGTATTTTGCTTCTATCCATAACTCTTCACGGGTTCTTTTATCCCTAAAGAGAAAATCCGGATTCTTGCTTCACTCTTCAAATCGCTTACTATTTGATTCAAAGTCTCTAGTCATTTCTACAAGATCGAATAATTTATCCGTGAATATTTCTTCCGAGATGAAGCTCTCAAATCTGCTGCCTTTGATTTCAGGTCTTTTACTTTTGCCTGTCACATCTTCAAGTAAATTGCCAAGAAAGCCCATGTTATCACATCTTGATATTAAGATCCTACAAAAATCTCCTTTTCATATCGGGCTATGGATTCGATGACCTCTGCTGACAGATCACTGAGTGTACAATAACTGCCACCGCTAATACCAGCGATCTCTTTGCAGTAACCCAGAGATAACAACTGGCGAGATGAAATCGCTTCAGTATCTATGACCACTGTCCGTATGCCGGCATCGGCTATGGCTGCAGAGACCTTTTGTATCTCTTCGCGGATATGGCCTGACCCTATATTCGCCCTGCCGTCCGATATCAACATCATCATAGGCAGAACATCCTTTTTCTTTGTCCTTTCCCTTTGCAGCAATTCCAGACCTTTCAGCAAACCAGATGCAAGAGGTGTACGACCACCTGTCGGAAGGTCCGAAAGCCTTTTGTAAGCCAGCTCAGGACTTCGCGATAATGGCAGAAGCACTTCAGCATCATTACCACGGAAAGCCACAAGACCTATTCTATCCCTGTTAATATAGGCATCCTCAAGAAGAGAAAAAATAGCACCTTTTGCACTTTCCATGCGCTCTTTTGCACCCATGGAGCCGCTGGCATCCACTACAAAAACACAAGCTACTTCTGCTTTTCCTGTTCTGCGTGCCTGCCGTATATCCTCAGGCAAAACAGATATAACAGCTCCGTTTTTTTCGCGTCTTGATTGATGTGGAGCAGCAGCCCTGAGGGTCGCATCCAGAGCAAGCCCCTTCCATTCTGAGGATGGCGTGGTTGTTGTACGATGACCATGTTTATCTTTAGTAGGAGTGGCTATTCTCCTTCCACGTGCTGTTTTTCTTAGATTATGGTCTGCTTCCTGTTCATTCCATATAGGTGCAGTTGTTACACGTGAGCCGATATCGTGCATTTTTTCCACTCTGTTGGAAGGGGATGAAGGAGAGCTAGTGTTATCGTTCTCCTGTGTACCTTCTTCCTGTTCTTTTTCCTGAGGTGCATCTGTTTCGTTTTCAGACTGCTGATCCTGTGGATCTTCAGGTTCATCACGGTCGGGAACAAGGTGGTCCAGTGTCTGGGTATCAACATGAGGTTCTTCAAATGGTTTTTTGCGCATTCTGTGTGGCAGAGCAAGAGCCATAGCTTCACGAATATCTGCAGGGAGTACCTCTGTACGACCACGGAAGGCTGCTATAGTCTTGGCAGTACGGATAACAGTTATCTCTGCACGATGTGTCATTATTCCCAGAGAAAGACACGCATCAACAACCTGTCGTACCAGCTGTTTATCAATAGTGACTTGCGAAAGCACCTTTTGCGCCTCTGTTATGGCAGACCGGAGTTCCTTAAGAGCCTGCTCGTTTTTCCTTTCAGTTGCTGCAGAATCCCGTTCCCAATTCTCTGCTGCCTCAATGACTGCCATACGTTCTTCAGGATCACTAATTCCTTCCACCGATACCATCAGCCCGAACCTGTCGAGAAGCTGCGGCCTGAGTTCTCCCTCTTCAGGGTTCATGGTACCTACAAGGATGAAACGTGCAGGATGCGATACGGAGATACCTTCTCGTTCTATTGTATTGACTCCCATAGCAGCAGCATCCAGCAGCAGGTCTACGACATGATCATCCAGGAGGTTCACCTCATCGATATAGAGAATGCCCCTGTGGGCTGCAGCAAGAACTCCTGGGTCAAGGGCTGAGATACCTTCTCTGATCGCACTTTCTATATCCAGAGTTCCCACCACACGATCTTCTGTGGCACCTAGTGGAAGTGTTACTACCCTTACAGGACGTGAAACAGTACCGAATGCTCCTTTTTTAGACAATGCTTCAGCGCAGGTCGGACAGAGATTTGCAATGTCCAGCGGGTCACAGGAAAAGGGACAGCCTCTGACAATTGGTATCTCAGGTAGTACGCCAGCAAGGGCGCGTACAGCTGTGGATTTAGCTGTTCCTTTTTCTCCTCGGATAAGCACTCCTCCTATGCGGGGATTTATAGCATTCAGGACCAGGGATAATTTCATCTGTTCCTGTCCGACAATTGCAGTAAAAGGCAAAGTGGTATGTTGGGATGATCGCGTTGTCATTTGCAGCATTGCTCCAATATGTAATATGAGTTATGATGAAACAAATATTTCGTAATACATAAAGATATGGTTTTGAATTTATGTATTACTGAAATTGTGTGTTTAACATTTTCAGCAGAAGTCCCCCTCCTCGGAGCGTAGCGACAGGTGGGGGATGAATGCGTCAATATTGTACGAGAATAATTATCTTAGCTAATGCTTAAATAATTTATTCACATTATAAAAAGCAGGTTTTTTGCATGCATTTGACGTTACCAATTCGAATTCAACCTATCCCAGAACAGGAATCTGTTCTATGGGATCTTTCTGAAAAGTGCAGGTTGATCTATAACTTTGGATTGAGTGAACGTCGTGATGCTTACAAGAATAAAAACAGAATTAACTATGTTGAACAACAGAATAAGTTACCTAAACTCAAAAAAAGGTTTCCTGATTATAAATGGGTATACTCTAAAGTACTACAGGGAACCTTGAAGTGTCTGGATAACGATTATAGGTCTTTTTTCAATCTGAGAACGAATAAGGATGTTAAAGCTAGACCACCTGGATTCAAAGGCAAGAAATATCTCACTACAATGATGTACAACCAATCTGGTTTTGAAATATCTGATTCCAGTGGCCATGTTTTCATAAGTAAATCAATGGATACCCGAATCCACAAACCAGAAAGAAAGTATTCTGATCAGGGTAAGTTCTTCATTGATTTTTCACATACCATCCATCAAAAATACCCTTGGAATTTGAACTTCCTGCTACTTTGCTTGAAGAAAAAGTATTCAGCAAGGCTACTGATATAGTTCAGATTAGTGTTTATCAGAAAGACAATGACTTTTACATTTCGATTACATATGAAGTACCTGCAGTTAAGCATAGTAATAATGATTCTTATCTTGCTATCGATATTGGTACTTCCAAGCAAACTATGGTTGATTCTGATGGTAAATTCACTGAATTGAAGAATAGGAGACCTGACAAGTATTGGGAACCTAAAATTCAACAGATTCAGTCAAGACGGGATCATTGCCTGAAGAACAGCAGGAAATGGAAACAATTGCATAACAACCTTGGTACGATGAAACGAAAATCATCTAATCAGCTCAAAGATAACCAGCATAAAATTACCAGGATTATTGTCGATAATACGGATGCTAATACTATTATCGTTGGTAAACTTGACGTAAAGCAAATAGCATCAAGCAAACCAATTGATACTAAGTATGATAAGAGTATCCATCGAGGTACTCATAACTCAGGACATATAGGAAGATTTGCTCAATTCTTAACCTACAAAGCTGAAAGCTTGGGTAAGAGAGTAATAAGAATTGATGAATCCTATACCTCAAAGAAATGTTGTGTTTGTGGAACTATCAAGGACATGTCACTTAGCAACAGAACCTATGAATGTGGTTATTGTGGTAATGTTCTTGATAGGGATTATAATAGTTCCGTGAACATACTCTTAAGGTATTTCAAACATAATGCTTTGTGGACAAGCTATCAAAATACAATTGATAATCTACGACAAACAGGTTTGTTGATCGGGATCATTCCTACAAGAATGATTTCAAGATGAGACTAATACCCGTAGGAAGCTCCTTCCTCAAATCACCTTCGGTGATTAGGGAGGACTAGTTCACGCAATTGAACTTGATAAATAGTTTGTACAAAAAGAAGAAACAGCGAATAAACAAAGCAGAATAAGAAAGATAATGAGACTTCGCTTTATAAAATCTGTTCCCAGTACCAATTTGAGTTCTTCTCTAGATTCTAATTGTCTGATTTTTAAAAATCATCAGTTGAGTGTGTGTCCATTCCAGAAGAAGTCTTTTCCAGTTTCATGAGAAAACTTCGTGAGAACGCTTGAGTATAATGCAGGATATTTTGCTTCTTGAATTGGTATACAAAATATTTTTTCAGGTTTATCGGGAGTACCACCAAGACCCAATACCACAAAAAAAGGCTTGTTTTGTTCATAGGCAAACCTAAGGTACCTATTCATCTGTTCAGAGGTAGACCATTGGAATTTGTTCTCGTAAAAGTAAGATCGATATTTACACTCCACATAAAATTCTTCTCCTGTAAGATTATATCTTATCAATAGATCAGGTCTAGTATCAGCTTCCACATATCTATGATGTTTTCTCGTAGTATCAGTGGTCCATTCAACTATTGTAAATTTGTTTTCATCAAATTTGTCTACAACATACCTTTCGAATTTATAGAAAGCAGCGTAAAACCCCTGAGTCTTTAGCTCAGGGGATATAAGCGTACACTTATCCCTGATTCCGAATGTAATATTCTACAGCTTCCTTACTAACATTACCAATGGTGGAAACGAAATACCCATCACTCCATAATGTGTTTTCTCCCCAATAATGTTTCTTGAGATATTCCTTTTCTACTTTCCACAATCTGTTAGTGGATTCTTGTTTCAAACGTCTGATGATTGATAGAACACTGATTTTAGGTTCACTCTTAATCAAAAGGTGTGTATGGTCTTTGTCTGTTTCCATTTCCAATATTTCAAAATCGGCTCCTTAGAAATATCAAACAATATTTGTTTCAATATATCATCAATTGGTTCCAATATCTTTTTTCGATACTTGCAGACAAAGATAACATGGTACATCAACAGGAATTTGCTATGATTCTTTGTCCCATACATTATATTTACCAAAAAATATATATATTGTTAAAGCATATAATACATCTGTATGTTAAAAGCGTTCAAATTTAGACTCTATCCTACTTATATTCAAGCTGTGCAATTGAACCAGCATATAGGTAGCTGTAGGTTTGTCTACAATTGGGCGTTAGACCAGAAAATCAAAACATACGAACAGACTGGTAAATCTGTATCCAGATTCGATTTGAACAAAATGATTCCTGTTTTGAAGGCTTCTAACGAATGGTTAGGTGAAGTTAATTCTCAATCATTACAAGGAATGACAAAGCAGGTAGAATCTGCTTTCACTCGGTTCTTTCGAGAGAAAAAGGGATTTCCGAAGTTCAAATCAAAAAAGAATCCTATACAATCTTTTCCAGTACCACAACACTACTCAGTGAACTTTGGGAACGACACTGTGAAACTTCCCAAGATTGGAGAAATTAAAGCTGTGCTTCATAGAGGTTTTGAAGGAGAGCTTAAAACAGCTACAGTATCACGGTCTTGTAAAGGACATTACTATATCAGCATTCTTGTTGAAGATGGAAAAGAGCTTCCAGTAAAACAAGAGTTCTCAGATTCCACTACAATTGGAGTAGATGTAGGTATCAAGGACTTCGCTGTACTTTCTACGGGTGAAAAATTTGAAAATCCGAAATATCTGAAGAACTCATTACAACGATTGAAAGTATTGCAGAAAAGAGTATCAAAGAAACAGAAAGGCTCTCAGAACAGAGCAAAGGCTAAACAAAGACTTGCAACACTCCATGACAGAATAGCAAATCAGAGAAACGATTTCCAGAACAAACTATCTTTTAAACTGATTAGCGAAAACCAAGCAATAGCTCTGGAAACTCTGAATGTCAACGGCATGGTCAAGAACCATAACTTAGCACAGTCTATTAATGATTCGGCATGGAGTAGCTTTGAAACGAAATTGGAATACAAAGCTGAATGGTTTGGTAAAACTGTACTGAGAATAGGACAGTTCGAGCCATCTTCAAAGCTCTGTAATGTCTGTGGATACCATAACAAAGAGCTTCAATTGAAAGATAGAGAATGGGAATGTCCAGAGTGCTATACAAAGCATGATAGGGATATCAACGCTTCTATCAATATCAAGAAATTCGCTCTCATAGACCAGAATCTAATAGGTCTTTGAGCACCGTAGGAACTACGGGAAGAGCCTGTTGACTTGTGAACGATGGTTCAAAGAATGAAGCAGGAAGCCACTCAGTCTTTAGCTGAGTGGTAGTTCACCACCTTTCGATACTGCTTGATTGTTATTTCTTTGAAATAGATTTTTAGAAACTCGAGCATTAGGAGCACTACGAGCAAATTCATTTCGGGATTTTGATATTGGTTGATTACTATCTATTTGAAATGGTATCTTGGAAGCTGCAGCATTAGAAGTAGTATGGGCAAGTTCATCTATGGATTTTGATACTGGTTGATTGCTATCTATCTGAAATATTGTCTTGGAAGCTGCAGCATTAGGAGCAGTCTGGGCAAGTCCATCTCTGGATCTTGATACTGGTTGACTGCTATCTATTTGGAATGGTATATTAAAAGCTGTAGCATAAGGAACAGTACGGGCAAATTTATTCCTTGATTTATTTTTTATGTATAAGTAGCATATCAAGCAAATTATACCAATAATTAAAATCCATTGCCAATATTTAAAAATATAGTACACTACTACAAACAATCCAAGGACAAGTAATCCACCAAAATCCACTCCACTTGCTCTTTTTCTGTACCTACGGGATATTGTCTCACATCCATCATAGATGGTAAATATATTCTAGATTTGTCTTACCATTGCTACAACCAATGGAAATCCAGACTCTGCTATGCAACTTTAATAAGTTCCAAGCTTTTTTACTATATATACTTAAATATTTTGATAATATGTATTTGGAAAATGGGTAACATACGATATTATTATCTGAATTAGTAACAAACTTCGAAATTCAATAAAATTGCCTTAAAGGCAATTCTGGCAATATTTAAACCATAAAGATAATATTTGTTATCGAAAAAATAGTGTTTATAACCATGTGCATCTAAAAGCAAATACCAGATGGCAATGAGCAACATGATAGAGGAAGAAAAGAACTGTCAGAATTCCAATGTATTTCCTGCTGTATCGCGAGAATCAGTAATCGCTAAATATTGCCTGATAGATCTTGGAATCAGGTCAAATCCTTTTGGTGATCCGTTCAAACATGGAGAACTACGTGCTTGTATTCAGGATATAATTGGAACTATTGACCGGCAAAAAGAACTGTCATTCATTGATACTTACTTGGATTTTAAAAAAGCAGCGGCATCTTTTGTAGATAAAGGGATTGGAACCGAGCACATACTTCCTTTAACAGGAAAATATCTCATTGAAATAGTTGCTGAATCATTTCTGGAAAAAGATGATGAGGTTATAATAACAACATCATCTTCTTTTGATATCGTACTTCTGTTACAGGAAAAAGGTATTAAGGTAAATTATCAGGATATTCGGTTCCTTGCAGAGATCACTGATCGTTCATTGAATACTGCTAAAATGGTTGTCATATCCAATCCGCACTTTCTAAGTGGTGCCTTGCTGCCATCAGATGAAGTCGAACTTCTTGCAAAACGCTGCAAAGATAACGGAACACTGCTTTTTGTTGATGAGACGCTGATAGAATTATCTGATCCATACCAGAGTGTGGCATCCGTTGTACGGGAGAATGAGTATATCCTTATCCAGCGCTCCATCTCAGATACATTTGCTCTTTCGGAAAAACAAATAACGTTTGCAATAACTTCACATAATTTAATCGGAAAACTAAAGCCATCGATCATTGAGAATAAAGAAGATTTATCGTCATTAATTCTGGGTACTTCCTTAATGAACAGCGGATGCAACAGCAAGTACATAAAAAAGTCAAGGGAATTCATCCGAAAGCAGAGAGCATATCTTGTTGAACTGTTCTCAAAACACGGATATGTTCCTGAACACAGCGATTCTGTACATATCCTGGTCAATCTGAAGCTGTTGATGGGACTAAAGGAACTTACACAAAGGCTGGAGTCACATGGAGTAATGCTCATGGATTGCAGTTCATTTTACTCACCTGGCGAGGACTACGTAAGGGTTGCTGTTACCACACAGGACAATATTGACAGGTTCGAGGAGATATTTGGCATCGTCATGGGAGAATGGGCTAAAGATTACGCAAACGAAAAGCTCAGTGACGTAATGAACAGAGGTAGTTTGTCAGGCAGTAATACTGAATGCCCCTATTATCCATGTCATTTTCCGGGGCAGGACTGTACCTTCTGTTACTGTCCTTTCAATCCCTGTAAGGAGGAAAAAACAGGTGGGGAATGGATTATCGGCTCCAAAGGGAAAAAAGGATGGAGCTGCATGAACTGTTACCTGATACATAAACCGGAGATCGCACAGGCAGTCCTGGGCATACTTTTGCAGCAGGATGATCTTGAGAACAGCTTAGGCAAAGCATGGAGTAAAGTAATTAAACCAGTGATATGATTATTATTTGAGTATGGAGTAGTCACAGAAAAGTAAATTTTTCCACTGAATATGTGGGACATCAGCACTAAAAAACATGTTTAAAGGAGAAGCAATGGTTTCATTAATACTTGCGAGCTGCCTGATCTTTGTGGCAACTATTCTTGCATCGAACATACTGAGCTTTACTGCAAAGAAGTTCAGTAGTTCAGCAGTTTCAAAGATACAGGACTCTTGCAATTCCAGAGTTGAAATTTATGCCTCTGAAGAAAATGGATCGTTTTCGCTGACCAGGGTCAAATACGTAATATGCAATATTATTGTTGAAGTTTTCAGGCTATTGGATAAGATCAATAATGAGCACTTAAGGACAGGGATGAAACTTGCTTCGGTAGTTTTATTTATCCTTATATTCATAGCAATTCTGTTCTTATTGGTCTTTTTTACATTGTACTTTTTAATATTTGCAGCTGTTTTCTATATTCTTTATCGTCTCCTTCAGATGTGGTCACGTTCTCAGAGAGGATTATCTCCTTTTGGAAATGAAGAGCAATACACATCGCATCCGGATATATCATATAATGACAGATCGATAGCCAGCAACGAAGGAAAACACAAAAAGGAAACTGACCGTTTCAGTGAGTGGGATAAGTTCCTTGGGGACCAGAAAAAGTGAATATTCAATATATGAGGAAAGATATTCAAAATCAGATATCCGATATACTTACTTAATCTATGTGAATATCAATTTTTTCATAAAAAGGAGTTGATGCTTCTGGATACTATTTTTCTCTCATGAAAATAAAGGGCATTCAAGTAAGAGACCAAAAGATGCCTACTTCTGGTTTCTGACATCTATACTCACTTGTTCCAAAGTAAATTCAAAGAATCATTAAGATTGATGAATACTAGTACAGACTATCAAACAACAAACCTTGTTCTTTAATTATTATTAGGAAATTGAAGAAATAATTACGTGATCCTTAATCTCATTGAGAAATTTGCTTTCTGAACCTTTTTTACTGTAAATTACAACTTGTTCCTTTGCGCGAGTAACTGCTACGTAGAAAAGTCTTCTTTCCTCTTCTTCTTTTTCGTTTCTCCTTCCTTTTATAGCAGGTTCAAAGATATCAGGATTTTCAATTTCACATGGAAACCCATACAATCCTTCTACCATGTTAAGGAGGAAAACAACTCTGGCTTGTAATCCTTTACTCTTATGAACGGACATAAAAGGAACTGCAGTGAACTACCCCTCCCTAATCACCTCACGGTGATTTGAGGAAGGAGCTTCCTACGAGTATTTGTCTCATCTCGAAATCATTCTTGTAGGAATGATCCCGATCAACAAACCTGTTTGTCGTAGATTATCAATTGTATTTTGATAGCTTGTCCACAAAGCATTATGTTTGAAATACCTTAAGAGTATGTTCACGGAACTATTCATATCCCTATCAATAACATTACTACAGTAACCACATTCATAGATTCTGTCATCAAGCGACATATTCTTGATAGTTCCACAAACACAACATTTCTTTGAGGTATAGGATTCATCAATTCTTATTACTCTCTTACCCAAAGCTTCAGCTTTGTAGGTCAAGAATTGAGCAAATCTACCTATATGTCCTGAATTATGAGTACCACGATTAGTACTCCTGTCTCTTTTATTTGCTTTTGGCTTAGAAGAAGCCATTTGTTTTACATCTAGTTTACCAATAATAATAGTATTAGCATCCGTATTCTCAACAATATTTCTGGTAATTTTATGCTGGTTGTCTTTCAATTGATTGGACGATCTTCTCTTTATCCGACCAAGGTTGTTATGCAATCGTTTCCATTTCCTGCTATCCTTCTTGCAATGGTCTCTTCGGGATTGGATCTGCTGGATCTTAGGGTCCCAATACTTATCCGGTCTCCTGTTCTTCAATTCTGTGAATTTACCATCTGAATCGACCATTGTTTGTTTGATCGTACCTATATCAATAGCAAGATAACAATCATTATTACAATGTTTTTCTGCAGGCACTTCATAGGTAATGGAAATATAAAACTCGTCATCTTTCTGGTAAAGGTTGACCTGAACAATATCAGTAGCCTTACTAAAAATTCTTTCTTCAAGCAGAGGAACCGGGAGTTCAAATGTCAAAGGAATTCCAGATGGATGCTTATGAGAGAGATCAATGAAAATCTTGTCTTGTTCAGAGTACTCTACTTCTGGTTTATATACTTGAGTATCCATGGATTTACTTATGATAACATTACCATTGGAATCAATTATATCAAATCCAGATTGATTGTAAATCATCGTAGTGAAATATTTCTTGCCTTTGAATCCAGGAGGTCTAGCTTTGACATCCTTATTCTTTCTTAGATTGAAAAAAGACCTGTAATCGTTGTCAAGACACTTCAGGGTTCCCTGCAATACTTTGGAATATACCCATTTATATTCAGGAAATTGTTGTTTGAGTTCGGGTAACTTGTTCTGCTGTCTAACATAACCAATATTAGTCTTGTTCTTATATGCATCCTGTCTTTCTTTCAATCCAAAGTTATAGATAAGTCTACATTTCTCAGATAGATCCCATAGAACAGATCCCTGTTCCCGAGTAACATCTATCTTGATTGGTAATGTCAACTGCATACAAAAACCCAAATAGTATAGGGAGAATAATATATATACGTATTAGCATGATACTGATTCTTGTAACAAAAGTATCGCTCTCATCCCCCACCTATCGCTACGCTCCGAGGAAGGGGACTTCTCGCATAAAAAGTTAAAAAATATAAGGAGTTGCAAAAATTTAGTTTGCAACTGGCCTATATATTTATTCCACGTGTACTGCAACTAAAGAAACTCCCAGATCCTTCTCAGCTTCCAGAAGGAGTTTCATCTCCTCTTCCGAAAGGTTTGCATATTTAATGTTTATATTCGAAAAAGCCAGAAGAGTTACACCCATTTTATCTTCCAGTTCTTTGATAGCCTTCATCTGTTTAGCTGTAAGTGACGAAAATGCCCATGTCATATTTATTACCCATATCCAAGATGATGTTTTACTATTTAGCAATATCTTTATGTTTTTTACGATATAAATATAATATTATCTTTTACAGATATTTCTAGAAACATTTACAAAATGATCTTTCAGGCTGATTCTGTTGACTCTAATATCCTATTAGTATATACTCTAAAGATAACATATATTACTAAAAAACTCTCCTATATATACCCCTTTCCCAAATAAAATGTGGGATTGGAACTCTGTTCTGCATACCAGAGTTCAAAATAGAGAAGGACCATTTTGAAGACCTTTGCCAAAAGGTATCGTCATTTTTCTCTTTTCATGATCCTGCTAAGAATATAGCTCTAAACTTCCAGCACCATGAAACTTAAGGGATAACGATCAAAATGACAGAACAGAACATTGCTCAAGTTTCAGTTCAATGTGAGACGGAACAAGATCAGCTTACTGAAAGGAACAAAAAAGTACTGTTATATGAAACTTCTTCCGGAGAACGTGTGTTTCGTCAGGACACATCGATCGTTGTTCAGTTGCCCGAAGGAAGAAGCACTCTGACCAGTTCATGGTTAAATGGCGGATACAGAGAAGATCTGAAATACATTTTCAATCATCAGGTACGCCATTCTCACGGTGATTCTCATGATAGTGATTCTCTGAAAGGCGGCAGCATTCCTGCATTTGTTTCCTACGTTTCAGAACAGTTGGGTCTGGATTCTGATTTTTCCACTGGCCTCTTGACAGCAGCGAATATGGACCATGTCTGTATTTCTAATCGTTGCCACAGAGATGTAGAGGTCACAGCTATCATTACAGGCGGTGTTGAAGTTAACGGAGGCAGAGCAGGCGACCCGGCTTCATATCATCAGGAAAATGGGAAGTACATATTTGGCACCATCAATACAATACTGCTTATCGGAGCAAACCTGCCTTCGCATACAATGGTCAAAGCTGCCCTCACAGCCGCTGAAGCAAAAACAGTTGCTCTCCAGCAACTTATGGCCCCTAGCCGTTATTCTGAGGGGATAGCCACAGGGTCCGGAACAGATATGATTGCTATCGTAGCTGACAGGACCAGCCCGCACACATTAACGGATGCAGGAAAACACTCCAAACTAGGAGAAATGATTGGCAGGTGTGTTATCGAAGCTACCCAAAAAGCCCTTGCAAAACAGTCGGAACTTACTCCCGAATCTCAATGCGATATGCTTGTAAGACTTGAAAGGTTTGGCATAAATGAAGAACATTACTGGAAAAAAGCATCGGAAATGGAAGGCGAGAACAGAAAAGCACGTTTTCTCACTTCACTTAGAAACTTGTCAAAGAATCCGCTGCTTGTAGGATCTACTACTTCTGTATTGCACATATTAGATGAGATATCCTGGGGTCTTTTGCCCGAAAAAGCTGGAAAAAGGGCAGCCATTACAATAATGAGAGGCCTTCCGGAAGCACTGGGTGCAGCTAATATCCCTCAAATGTCCGGTCTGCTCAGAGAAAAGGAATCCATACTTGATAACTGGGTAAGGATAACAGCCTGGCTGGCAAAGAACGGCATGTGTGCCGACACATGAATGAAAATAGAAAAGATCATTATTTGAATCCAATCTGAAGACAAATTAAAAGTCAGACAGCGGCAAGATCACGCTCTATTGCGGTCTATTATACTTGAACTTAAGGGGATGTTACAGTGAACTACCATCCATTTAAATGGTTGGCTTCTCACTTCAACGATGACCATCGGCATCTCCATGAGCGTTAATTCGGATAGTTCCTATCCTACTGAGTTCTGTCCATTCATCCGTTTCGGCTTTACATGAATACAGACTTGGTACAGGTGATTAATTCAAGACTCCAATCGCCTTATGGTAAACTCATTAAAAGGTTGCTTGATTATCGCAAACTTTAATCTAAAGTAGAACAGGAGTTGAAAGTATATATAGACAACCATTAAACAACATACGAAATTAATTCATCCACCTGTTAAAACTGGTCGTATTCTTACTTATTGGTGATAATTGCAATAAAATTATCTTAAAAAATAATAGGAATGTGCTCAATGGACGTTAAAAGACCTATCTATCCATTTACGGCCATCGTCGGCCAGGAAGCCATGAAAGAAGCGCTCATACTGAACGTGATATCTCCTTCCATCGGAGGAGTGCTTATACGTGGAGAAAAAGGAACAGCAAAATCCACTGCTGTCAGAGCTCTGGCAGCCCTTCTTCCGCCGCGCCAGGTTGTAAAAGGCTGTACTTTCGGATGCACTTTCGAAGATGAGGAACATTTCTGCCCGGATTGCAGAAAGAAGTTGACAATGGGAGAAGAACTGGAAGCTGAGACTGCTTCTATGAGGGTGGTCGAACTACCGCTAAGTTCTACTGAAGACAGAGTGGCAGGAACTCTTGACCTTGAACATGCCCTTAAGAAAGGACAAAAACGATTTGAACCCGGAGTACTTGCCCAGGCAAATGGAAACATTCTTTATGTGGATGAAGTGAACCTTCTGGATGACCATCTTGTAGACCTGCTGCTGGATGCCGCTGCAATGGGTGTTAATTTTGTAGAAAGGGAGGGAGTCTCATATTCCCATCCTGCCCGCTTTGTGCTGGTCGGAACCATGAACCCGGAGGAAGGAGACCTTCGTCCACAACTGCTGGACCGATTTGGGCTTGCCATTGATGTAATTGGAGAGCATGATATGCATCTTAGAAAAGAGGTGATCAGGCGCAGGCTTGCTTTTGATGCAGACCCGGAGAGTTTTGTGAGATCATACAGCGAGCAGCAGTCGGAACTGACTTCCAGGATCTTAAGAGCAAGGTCTGAAGTATCTCATATTGTACCGGACGAGAATACACTTGATATGGCTGTTGAGATCGCATTGCATCTTGGGGTTGACGGACACAGAGCGGATCTGACCATTGTAAAGGCTGCAATCGCAGTGGCAGCCTATGACAGAAAGGACAAGGTGGATTTCGACCACATACTAAGAGCTGCAAGACTTGCACTTCCGCACAGGATGAGAAGGCGGCCTTTTGAAGAAGGATACCTTGATATAAAGGAGCTGGAAGAGTGGGTGCAGAAATTCAAAACGGACTAAGGTACAAAGGTTACCCTTTCCCTGCCATAGTAGGACAGGAAAGGGCAAAAAAAGCTTTGCTTTGCACACTCATATGTCCAGAGATCAGCAGTATATTGCTCATGGGAGAAAGGGGAACAGCCAAATCCACGATAGTTCGTGCAATGGATAGTCTTTCTGATCAACAGAAGGTTGTCAATCTGCCCCTTAATGCCACAGAAGAACGTATTGTAGGGTCAGTAGACATTGAAAAGGCAATGCTCCATGGCAAGAAGGTCATCCAGCCGGGAATTCTGCATGATGCCAATGAAAAAATACTTTGCATAGACAATATTAATCTCCTTGATAATTCACTGCTTGACATTGTGATGAACGCTTGCCAGAGTGGCATTAACGTCATCGAAAGAGAGGGTATATCATGGGACCACCATGCCGATTTTGTCCTGATTGGGACAATGGACCCTTGCGAAGGAGAATTATCCTCTCACATGATGGACAGATTTGACCTTTGCGTATGTATTTCCCGGCAAGATGAACCTGAACTACGAAAGGAAATCCTGCGCAGATACCTTGAATTTGAAAAAAATCCTACTACTTTTTGTAAAAGATATGAAAAAGAGATACTTGAACTAAAAGAACTGATATTTAAAGCGCGTGAGATCTTTCCTTTTGTTATTCTACCGGAAGGGCATATTGATATCATTTGTCAGCTTGCGGTTGAGATGGGAGTGCATGGTCATAGAGGTGATCTTGCCGTTTCAAGAACTGCAAGAGCACTTGCAGCCCTTGATCTGAGAGAACATGTGCTTCTGGAAGATATAAGGGAAGCTGCAGTACTTGCTTTTGAACATCGGCGTAACCAATTACCGCCGCCCTCTGAACAAGAACGGTCAGAAAACCAGCCTGATAAGCAATCCAGAGAAAATCCGGAAAAAGAAAAAGATAATGGATCACAGGAAACTTCAGATACTGATTCCGTGAACACGAATCCGATGACACGTAAAGATCCTACGAAAAATAGCAAAGAAGATATCCCGGATACGGGATCTGACCAGGTCTTTTCCATAGGCAGAAGTTTCACAGTTATAGATTACCTCTCAGAGAAAAAAAGGGAACGTTTACGGAACTCACGGTCAAAAGGGAGAAGAAGCAGAATGATATCTTCTAACAGATCGGGCAGATATGTTGCTTCCCGCGTTCCAAAAGGTAAAATAACAGACATCGCATTCGATGCCACACTTAGGGCAGCAGCACCTTATCAGAGGTCAAGAAAAAAAAGTGAACTGGCAGTTACACTTGAAAAGTCAGATTTCCGTGAAAAAGTCCGCCTGAGAAAGAAAGGTGTTACTATACTCTTTCTGGTGGATGCCAGCAGCTCAATGGGTGCAAGAAAAAGAATGACGGCTGTAAAAGGAGCAATACTTTCACTGTTAAATAATGCTTACCAAAAAAGAGATGCTGTTGGCATGATGACTTTTTCTGGCAACACTGCTGAACTTTTGCTGCCGCCAACTCGTAGTGTTGATCTTGCGTACCAAAAGCTATGCAAGCTTCCGACAGGTGGAAAAACCCCTCTTGCAGAAGGACTTTCGAGATCCCTGGAAATCATGATGAATCTGAAGGCCAGATCTCCTATGGAAGATATTGTTATTGTGCTGGTTTCCGATGGAAGAGCTAATGTGCCACTCAATGGAGGGAGTGCCATTGAGGATGCCATTGCAATTGCACGCAGATCCGTTGATACTCCGATACGTTTTGTAGTCGTGGATACTGAATCAGGCTATCCTAGAATGGGATTTGCTGTTAATTTATCCGCGGCCCTTGAAGGGACCTACTTCCGGCTTGAAGAACTTGATGCCGGTCTGCTGGCAGCTTCTGTGAATACGATAGTGCATAGCAGAAATAACTCATGATATAAAAGGACAGAATTATGAGACCGCATGATATGAAAACACAAATGGAAGCGCTTAATGGAGAAGGGAATAAGATGAAAATAGTTGATATAGGAGCAGGCACAGGAAAAAATGATGCCCTCATCAGCGCAGTCTCAAAGGTCAATGATGAAGGCTATGCAGTAGACTTGTTTTCGGAAACTACTGAAAATCTTGATAGTAATGAGAGGGACTTCCAGTATGCTCTTGAAATGGTAAAGCAGGCAGATCTTGTCATTCTCCATTTCCACGGTGCTATACCCAATTTCAAGAAATTCTCCAGATTGCAGGAAGTACTTGAAAACATAGATGCTTCGACCTTTCTGCAGAGCGAGATAATTGAGGAAATGCAGGAATTCAGACACCTGTTCAAGTACCAGGATATTGAATATGAGACTTTGAAAAGGTATGTAAGGCTGGGAGGCGAGGACAACGCCCGGGGATTGGTATTCTGGGCTTTATATACCGTACTTGGTCAGGATGTAACTGTCCCGGCACCTGTATTTCCCAGGGCACAGGGAATATATCACACCCACCATGACAGAAACATTTCACTTGATGAATACCTGATGACTTTAGACCCGACTAGACCTACAATCGGTATTCTGTTTTGGCAAGGATACTGGCTTATGAAAGACCTTGAAGCTATAGATGCGCTTGTTTGTGAACTCGAAGGGCAGGGAATGAATACGATACCTGTTTTTTTCCAGACCTCCCCGAACAGTATAACAGGGTCCCTGGGAATAAGCAAGGTGATCGATGAATACTTTGTAGCAGATGGAGTTCCCAGGATAGATACACTGATAGTAAATATCGGTTTTTCCCAGATATTCCTTGCATCACCGGGAGACGGAACATTACATCAGAAACCTGAGAACTTCTTTGATCACCTTAATGTACCTGTCATTCAGTCAATGAACACTTTCCATACTTATGAGAACTGGAAGAATGATATAAAAGGTCTTCAGGCAATGGAACTTTCAAGTAACGTAGTCTGGCCGGAGTATGATGGCCAGATAATCACAGTACCAATAGCCAGTACAGAAATATCCGATTCCCAGGGTACAAGACATGTCAGCCCCATTGCTGACAGAGTGAGGAAAGTGGCAAGTATCGCAAGAGGATGGGCCCTTCTCAGAAAAACGCCACCTGCAGAAAGGAAAGTGGCAATAATACTGCATCAAAACCCGCCGCGTAGTGATATGGTAGGTGGTGCATATGGGCTTGATGCTCCTGAAAGCGTTGTGACCATGCTAAGGGCACTGAATGAAACAGGCTATCATGTGGAGAGATTACCGGAATCCGGCAATGAAGTTGTGAAGGAGATACTTGCAGGTGTAAGCAATGATTGCGAATGGCTGTCACCAAAGGAAATGCTTGACAGGGCTGCTGGTATCATCAATACAGATACCTATAACAAATGGTTTGAAACGATACCTGCCGAAAGCCAGAGGCAGATGTTAAGAGATTGGGGTAATCCGCCAGGAGAGATACTTGCAGTTGACAGGAAACTGATAGTACCGGGTGTGAGGAACGGGAATATTTTCATAGGATTACAGCCTCTGAGGGGTTTTCTGGAAAAGGCCATGGAAATATATGAGAGTACAGACCTTGTGATGCCCCACCAATACCTTGCTTATTATCGATGGCTGAAGGAGGACTTCGGTGTTCACGCTATAATTCATGTGGGAACCCATGGGACACTTGAGTGGCTGCCGGGAAAAAGTGTTGGACTTTCGGAAGAATGTTTCCCGGATATTGTGCTTGATGATATCCCACATCTCTATCCATATATTATAGATAACCCCGGAGAGGGCACGCAGGCCAAAAGACGTAGCTGTGCAGTAATACTCGATCACCTTATACCTGCTATGATGCGTGCTGATGGCTATGGGGAGATACAGGATCTTGAGATGAAACTTCAGGACTATTTCCGTGCAAAGAATGTACGGGATGACAACAAGATAAGGCAGCTTCTGGAAGAGATCCACTCGGATGTGAGAAAACATAACCTTCTAAATGATCTTAACCTCCCGGAAGATACATCTGCCGAAGAAATTGAAGAGCATCTGATGAGCCTTTATCATTATCTGTGTGATGTAAAAGACAATCTGATCAAGGATGGTCTTCATATTTTTGGCAGGGCTCCTGCAGAGGAAAGGTTCACTGAGCTGTTATACAGCCTTACACGTCTTAAGAATGGTGATGTGCCGTCCCTGAGAGAAGCTATCGCTGAAACCATGGGACTGGACATGCATGATCTGCAGGATAACACTGCTGAAATGCACCCGGAACTCGGAGACCTTAAAGGCGTATTACTGGAAGAAGTGGATAAGAGAAGCCGTGAACTCATTTGCAAGATGGATGAAGTAGAATATGAAACAGATTCCTGCTGCAGCATTGCAGATCAGTTATTCCCGGCTTCAGCAGAGGTTATGAAAATCGTGGGATATATTTGCAGCTCGGTTGTTCCCAGCCTGAAGCACACGACCGATGAGATAAAGAACCTGCTCAGGGGTGCAGATGGTTGCTATGTGCCTCCCGGACCCTCGGGTGCTCCAACGCGGGGTAATGCCCATCTTCTGCCTACAGGCAGGAATTTCTATTCAATTGATCCAGCACTTATTCCCACTCCTGCGGCATGGGAAGTAGGTAAAAAACTCGCTGACCAGATGGTTGAGAGGCATATAGAAGAAGAAGGCCGTTATCCTGAGAACGTAGGAGTCGTGGTCTTTGCCACAGATACCATGAAAAGCGGAGGAGATGACATTGCCTATATCCTATGGCTGATGGGGCTTCGGCCAGTTTGGTCTGCAAGGGGTGGTATCGTAACGGATATTGAGGTAATACCTGCCAGTGAATTGGGCAGGCCAAGAGTGGATGTGATCCTGCGCATCACCGGTCTTTTCAGGGATGCTTTCCCGAATCTTATACATATGATCGATGATGGTGTGAAGATGATAGCTGCACTTGATGAATCTGAAGAAGAGAACTATCTGCTCAAGCACCTGAGAAGAGAACTGATCGATTCCATCAAAGCAGGCATGAATGAGGAACAGGCACATGAAAGAGCTTTGATACGCATATTTGGCTGTCCTCCTGGAACATATGGAGTAGGTGTCGGAGAATTAGTAGAATCATCGAAATGGGATACCAAGGAAGATCTGGCAAACATGTATGTCTCATGGGGCGGTCATGCCTATGGGCGTGGCTTCAAAGGAGAGAAGTTTCCGGAACTGTTCAGGATGCGCCTGAGCCAGCTTGACGTTACGGTAAAGAACCAGAACTCAAGGGAAACGGATATTCTTGACAATGATGACGACTACATGTACCATGGTGGCATGGTTTCCTGTGTGAAGGCTTTCGGTAACAAGGACCCACTTTCTATGATCGGTGACAGTTCCGATCCTGACCGTCCGCGTAGCAGGACAGTAGACGAGGAAGGTCGGTTCGTGTTCCGCAGTCGCGTGATGAATCCTAAATGGCTGGAGGGCCTCAAACAACATGGTTACAGAGGAGCACAGGAGCTTTCTATCCTTGTTGATTATGCATTCGGATGGGATGCCACGGCAGATATGATGGATGACTGGATGTACCAGTCCCTTGCAGATAAATTCCTGTTCGATGAACAGACCAGACAGTGGATCGAGGAAAATAATCCCTATGCTTTAAGGCAGATGGCAGGAAGATTGCTGGAAGCGGTACAGAGAAGCATGTGGGAAGCTGATGACGAAACCATACAAAAGCTGACCGATATCTACATGGAAGGCGAGGATATGCTTGAGGGCATGAGTGAATGAGTTCTCCCATGAGATGACGGATTTTCTTATGATGTTCAGGTGTCGTATGTACACTTATGTTATGTTTTTTAATAACATTTGTTACTAAAAAACTTCGTTTTATATATGCCGTTACATAAACAAAATATGCATTTTAGAAACGTTGTGGGAGATCGAGATTCAGGCTTATCATATGTCGTAAATCAGACTATCAACTGTTGATTGGCAAAGGCCTGAATAGATCTGTTTACAAATTATGGCTCTGTTGGGGCTATATTCATAGAATGCAAAAGGAGAAACTTTAAATGAAAGAAAAGAACCCAGGACATGAAATAAAGAAAGACCCGAGAACAGCTATACTTCTTGTTACTTCCGGTACGACCAAGGATGGAGCAAAAAAATTAGTTGAGAACTGCGTCGATGCCTTTAAGGCTGCATATCCTGAATCTGTTGTAAGGTATGCCATAGCTTCAGAGCTTGTCAGGCAGACAATGGCAGAAGAAGGAATTATTGTCAGGAGTCCGCTTGGCGCACTTTCCGATCTTATAGACGAAGGATTTTCAAGAATGATCGTACAGCCGCTGTATATTACACCTGGAGATGGATTGCATTCCCTTTATTCTATTGTGGACACACTTAATAATTTCGCTGGCAAGCACTCTTCATTTGGCATTGACGGCATATTGATAGGAAAACCTCTTCTGCTGAACACAAAGGATTACAATGCAGCAGCTGAAGCCATTTCTTCATATCTTGGCATTCCTGCAGAGAATAAGGCAACGGTGCTTGTTTCATCAATGGATGAAGGAGGAGCTGATCCTGCACTCTGTCAGTTACAGCTTGTAATGGACGAGAAGACAGGAGGAAATATAGTAGTTGGAAGCACCTATGGATATCCTGGTCCGGAATGGGTGATAAAGCGCCTTAAGCATATCAATGCCAAAAAGATCACGTTGGTCCCGCTTGCACTGATACCTGGAAAGCATACGGAATATGAACTTGCAGGAGATAATGCTGATTCATGGAAACACAAGCTTGAAGCTGCAGGCTATGAGGTATCTGTTTCTGATAAGGTTCTTGGCGAATCAAGTGAAATAGCCAGCCTATTCATAGATTCCGTTGCTGAAACAGGAAAGAGCCACAGATTCCTTTAAATCCTTTTTTTCGGTATGGGTTAAAGTCATTTGTATTTATCTGCTGCGTAGATGCAGCAGTAATCTATTTTGAATATGTAAGAAAAAAGAGAAATTATTTTCCCTCACACTTATTTCATTTCCATTTAAGAAGTTATGGTCAATTTCGGTATCTGGGATGTGTTAGTCCATTCTGATCCGTAGAAGGCAATGTAATCGCCATTTTCATCCTTTGCCTTGAGGAAGAATCCGGTGTTGTTGTATTTGCCGCTTACGTATTCCTGCACAAGAGATGTGACATTGATATCATAGTATCTGTAATCAGGCGTACTGTTTGCCGCGAAGGTCAGTGTAGAATATGGTGTGCTACCCTGGGTGACATTGCTTATGTCGAACCAGTTACCTCCTTTTGTATTCCACGGGGTATTAAAGAGGTGTGAGTTCCAGCTCACGTACTGTGGATCCCACTCTGCCGGCCTGTAGATCTCCAGTACAGTATCATTCATGCGTGTGGTATCCTCAGGATAATACCAGTACAGTGAGAGGGTTGCATTGTATATTGTATCTGTTGAGTTGTAAGAGCTCAGGTTGAACCAGATAAGATCCCTGCTGCGGGATACATTTTTCCCGACATCCAGATATCTGGATGCGGACAGCACGCTTGCTGCTGCTGACTCACGCAACCTGTTATCATAGGTGGGTGTAAAGGTAGTTGTGACCAGTGGTTCTCTGACAACTACGTCCACAGTATCTGAAGATTTCTGGCCTCTGGAATCTGTGACGATCAAAGACGCTGTGTAATTGCCTGTGAAGGAGTATTGCTTTGTGACTGTCATGCCGGCAGCTTCGATGTTCCTGCCATCAGACAGGTCAAAATCCCATGAATAGGAGAGATTGCCATTGTCATCGGTTGACAAACTGCCATTGAAAGTGGTATTTTCACCTACTATTGCGACCATATCAGGCCCTGCATTTGCCACAGGCGGCTTATCGACTGTAATAGTAAGCTTTGGTCTTTGTGATTCATCGGACCAGTCCGAGCTGTAGAATGCAATGTAATTCTCGCTTTCGTTTCTTGCCTTGAGGAAGAAACCTGTATTGTTGTAGCTACCGTTTATGTATTCCTGCACAAGCTGTGTAACGTCAAAATCATAATACCTGTTACCGGATACATTTCCAGCTGCAAAGGTGAGCGATGAATAAGGATCATTTCCCTGCTCAGTACAGTTATGATCGAACCAGTTGCCTCCGGATATGTTCCAGGCATTTGTGGAATTCTGCCGGTTCCAGCTTACGAACTTCGGGTCCCATGCAAACGGTCTGTAGATCTCTACGGTGGTGTCATTCTGGCGTGTGGTGTTATAGGGGTAATACCAGTAGAGGGACAGGGTTGCATTTGACAGAATATCTGTCTTATTATACATGCTGAGATTGAACAGCATTAAGTCCCTGCTGGCAGATGATCTCTTGCCAACATCGATATATGTGGAATTATTGAGGACCATATCCGGCAAAGATGCACGCAATCTGTTGTCATGGACCGGGAAAAGGATTTCATAGATCGTTTCTTCAATTGTATCATTAACGGTATCATAGGTGGGTTCATCACCGTCATCAGTGGTTGTTTCAGAACTTATTATTGATGCACTGGCGTTGCCAACAGATACCTGCATGGTATTTGATGACTCCTGGCCGCTGGTATCGGTTAGTGTGAGGGTTACAATATATGTCCCTGCAATGGGGTAAGTGTTGTTAACTATTGTCCCGCTAGCATCAGCGGATATTCCATTTGATGCATCGAAGTCCCAGGAATATGAAACTATACCATAATCATCAGTTGAATTGCTGGCATTAAAGGAAACTGTGAGATTACTGGTAGTATTGGAATCCAGTGTGACACTGGGAACCGGGGGATAATCCAGCTGGTTGGAAATGGTTGTGCCACTTCTGGAGGCCTGAACTGTGTTACCGTATCTGCCGATATTTATTCTGCCGCCGTTGGGTGAAGGCTCTTTGCTGTAGGAAGATCCGTAATAACCTGCATCAATAAGCGAGCTTGATACCGAGTCTGCTACTATCTTGCCGTTTGAATACCTGCCTGCCTTGCTCTGAAGATGATAGTCACGGGAGCCAAGTGCAGAATTGGTCTGATCGGCACAGAGAGGGTTCACGTTGAGGTTATTGCTCATGCTGAAACCTCCACCATATGTTTGGCCGTTCTTGTTATTATAAAAATTATTGTTCTGGACTACAAAGGTGGAGTATGTAGGGTTGGTGTTCCAGATACCTACACCTGATCCGGTGATGGATGAGACTCCATCGCAGTTCATGATTATATTATTACGGACGTAAGTTGTGAACTGGGTTTGCTGCTGACGTCTTCCGGACCTCAGGAAATATTTTATTGCAGCATGCCCTCCGTCATCAAAGACGTTGTTCTCTATAATAGTATTGTCAAAATCACCCAGCACGATGGCAGCGTTACTGAAACCTGTGTTGGTGGAATACTGACCGACCTTTGTGAAAATGTTGTGGTGGATGTATACGTCCTGAGCGTGAATTGCATTGTCCTGATAGTTTGCAGACATCCAGATCCCTGCACCCTTGACGCTATGGATGCGATTGTTGTATATTTCTATATCATCGAACACGCAGTTTGATGTGGAGGACGTGCCGATCTGAATCGCAGGACCTGTGGAGCCGCCGGAAAGGGAAGAATAGATCAGGTTGTCATGTATGGTGGAGTCTATGCACCCGTCGGAATATCTGCATGCGCTGTTGGTACGGGTGCAAATGGTATTATATGCATGCTCTACGTTGCTGCAACCCATAGCATAGAGGGCATCGTGACCCAGATTGTACACATCGTTGTTAATGAATTTTATATTCTTGCTCTTTTTGATCTTTAGACCATCGCCGCATCCCCATTCCAGGCGCATGTCCGAGACTTCTGTGTTGTCAGCGCCAACAAAGTAAATCAGATTATAATACCCTTTTCCAAGGCTGACCCCCTGATATTCACTGTTCCCGTCTATGGTAAATCCAGTGATAGTGATATCATCTGATGATCCGGTGTTGGATATCATAGGTTTGTCAGATGACCAGCCTGCGTGTGAAACGAGTTTTATTTCTGCACTGGCATCACCTGTAAGGACGGTGTTCGCACCTATGTATATCGTATCATCTATCCAGTATGTGTCGGGACCGCGAAGATATACAGTTCCGCCTCCGAGGTTGTCAATGTAATCAAGGGCTTTGTTGATCTCTGTCTGGTCATTTGTGCCGTTACATTGGTAATTTACGGTGCCGCTTGTGCTGTCTGTACCGACATATACGGTGGTTGCTGCTGAAGCTATACCTGAGCAGAATATTGAAAAAAGCAGAAAACAAACAGAAAGACCGATCAGCAGGGAGCTTATTCTTTTAAAAGCGGTGTTATCTTCAGGAGGATTTAAAGTTTTACAGTGTTTCTTCAGCGATAAATGCCGCAAAGAGGTCAAAGGATAAAAAGTCAATAGAAGATTAGATTCCATCCGTTTTTTTCCGCAAGACCTTGCATGAACGTTATTGAGATCGTTCCTTAACATGTTTTTCATACTCCCCATTTTTTCCGGATACCTGTATTCCGGTTATATTTAAATTGTAATTTACTTTGGCTATTTTTGTTAATTTTATTAAGTAATAGTATTACTAAAAGTTAAAACTATAACAACTATTATTACATATATACGTATCTTTACGTACCCCGATTATGCACAGTTGAAATACTCCGATCGCTTTGAACAGGTACAAGATATCGATTTTGGTCCTGTAAAGGCTGCCACCATTTATATTTATACTCCACTTTGAAAAGTCCTGAGTACAGAACTCTTCAGGTTGGTGAAGTTAAAACCTTCAGGTATATAATCCAATGGTTTTAGATTACGTATGTAATCACTAAAAGTAACAATAGCTTTTGGCATGGGAAATCCAGCTTCCTTTCTCTGGTGCAAACGATATCCTATATTTTCATCAAGACCGTAGTCCCAGTAGATATCCAGGTCTTCAACGATCCGAGGGTCTTCATAAAAGCCCGTAGCGTCTTTATTTTCTTTGTATCTTACAAAGGAATCATAATCCGAATCGCTTGCACGGTAGATCGAAATAGAGCCGTAGGTTTTTCCTTCTTCCACGTATACGATATCGTCCCTGCTTTGCCTTCCCTCTAACTTATCTTTGGAGCCCGTGCAGTCCACGAAGGTCAGTCCCTTATCGGTTGTCTGAAATGCATTGAGAGCATGTCCTGTGCTGTTATTGCACCAGAAGATTGTCACAAAAGCCGCGCGTATCCCTGCTTGTTCAGCATTGTTATATAGCCTTTCTGCAAATTGGGTACAATCAAAGACTCCATCCTGATACTGTTGTCTGTCTGTATCATCTTTTTTAAGGAAAGTCATCAGTTCATCCCATGTGGGATCATGGGCAGTCTCGTTCTGTACCAGATGCACTGGCTCATGGAGAAAGCTGAGGATTACCATGAACACGACAGGAATAGCCACAACCGAAAGCAGAACTGTCCCATATTTCATCTTTTGATCTTTCTGCTTTTTCTTACTTTTCCTGCCCTTATATCCATCAGGATCATTGAAAGGCCCATTCATGTGGAACAGTGCTTGCTCCTTATATTTTGTGTTAGGATCATTAAGGTCGAACCCCATCCTTGTCTTCTCCTGTCCAGCGAAACTGCATATGTTATTAAAAAGTGTTTACACTGTTCGGCTCTATTTCTGTTAGTAGCTTCGCATAAGAAATCACTATCAAGATGAATTTAAAAAAAATAAAGAACCCAAGGTTATGGGTTCATTACAGTACTGGTTTCATAAATGGTCTGTCCGCTGTTGGTGTCGATAAACTTTATCTTATACGGTGTACCAACATAGATATTTAATTTTACATCTGGGCTTTTGAAAGTAGCTCTGTCATCGCCTTCATATTCTGTTTTTAAGAAAGCTATCTTTACACTGTCTCCGGGTCGGAGATAATCAGATTCCGGAGAGAAAGTGACATTGCTCATGTTTACATAACCACTTAGCCTGGAGCCGGTTGAGACAGCAATCTTCAGGTTTGCCTTGGTCAATATGTCCCCTCCAAGGTGACTCATCTGAATGTATCCGTCGCTCTGGGAAGATGAATCAACAGAGAAAGTTGCCTGTGGAGCTGCATCCTGTGTACTAGTACTGGAAGCAAATGAACTTACAGCAGCTGCAAGCACAACTGTCACTACTATCATTAGCATTACACCTATGACAGGAGATACTGCTTTTTCATTTGAGAAGAGTTTTACCATTTTACTCCACCTCCACTTCGCTCTGGTATATTACTTTCTGAGTTGGAGTATGAATTATCTTGATAGTGACAAAGTCTCCTGAGGACACATTGGCCCAGTCTGCGAACATTGCCTGCATACCGGTCCTTTCATCCTCGTCACCTTCATATGCACCTGTAGCGGCATTCCACAGTGGTGCAGTGTAAGAATACACGTTATTGCTGTCGGTATATCCATAGTTATCCGCAACCATTATTACTCCAGGCTTCAAAGTATAATTCCCGAAGTTTTTGGCAAATCCTGCTTCAGTTTGTGTTCCAAAATAAGTGACTCCATTGTTGAGATAAGGCATGATTCCGTAGGATATTATTCCTTTGCTGCTGACTCTGCAACAGTTTATTTCTCCAGGTACCACTTCCATGGTCTTGTTATCACCGGCTGCATTGGGATTTATAGTTACTATCTTCAGATCCTTAGTATCTATTGCGTCTCCTGTTACTTCTGTGATTGTCATCATAGATGGATCTGGATTTCCCATGGAACCAGCCGGAGTCATGACTACTTTTACATCAAAAACAGCGCTGGGTGCTGCATCTGATGATTTCATTAGTCCGCTGCTTGTTGAGCTTACCGCTGCTGCCAGTATCACGGTCACGACCAGCATGAGCATCACACCGATAACTGGCGACACAGCTTTTGAATCTTTTAACATTTTCATTATTATATTCACCTCTTCTGTTGGAGTATGACTATGCATAGTATTCACTGGAAAAATGTTCTTCACATGCACACAAAAAACTTAGAACATGTGAGAGTCATCTACCATATGTACTTTTTACTCCTCTCTAAAAATCCCTATTGACAGGGCGTTTTTCGATGGAATTACAAAAACGTACATGTATATAAAAGTTAGTTTTTTGATAATAAATATAGCTATTATAGATAATAATATAGTCTAATTAGATAACATAGATATTCAATGTATATTTCAGATGGCTGAAATGAGATTAATTTCATGACTTTTTTAGAGGCGAATTATAACCCCGATACAAACCTTTTCTTTTGATAACTAGCTTCTGAAAAAAAAGAAAAAAAGGAACCCATAGGGGTATTTATGGGTTCAGTGTAACTGCTGAAGTGTAAACAGTCTGTCCGGTTTCCTTGTCGATTACACTTACCTTGAATGGTGTACCAATAGCAACTGTAAGATGAATATCACCATCATAGAACCCTGCACCAGTAATATATTCACTCTCGTATTGAGTAAATGGAATGGTTGCAGAGTCACCTGGTCTCAGGTAATCAGACTCGGGGGAGAATGTAACATTGGTCATGTTAACATAACCGCTTGTGGTTGGGTTACCATAGGCTATTTCAATGTTCATGTTTGCCTTGGTCAATATGTCTCCGCCAAGGTCTTCAAGTGTAATATATCCATCATTATAGCTGGCACTTGCTTTTAAAGTAGCCTGAGGAGCAGCATCCTGGGTTTGTGTACTGCTTGCAAATGAGCTTACAGCAGCAGCCAGAATGACAGTTACTACTATCATCAACATAACACCTATTACAGGAGATACTGCTTTTTCTGATGAGAACAGTTTCTTGAACACCATTTAAACCACCTCTACATCAGAAGTGAATATTACTTTTCCACTCTTGAGGTCGACTATCTTGACGTTTAGGAAGTCTCCTTGTTCAACGCTGTCCCAGTCTGCAAACATATCCTGCATCTGGCCTATTGTGTCACCAGTTCCAAGAGTATAGTCGCCAGCAGTTGCATCCCATGCTGCCACATTATCATCACTGTATGTGGTCACGTAATCCTGAGCGGTCATTGAGACTCCTGGTTTTACAGTATAGTTACCGAAGTCAACTGTTGGGTTTCCATCATAAGTGTATGTCACACTGTTATAACCACCAAAGTAACCCTCACCAACATTGTTCCAGTATGGAACAGTACCTGGAACCGCAGATACTCCATAGCTCTTTAAAACTCCTGGTAATATTTCGCGGGTTCCGTTTCCACCTTCTGCATTTGGATTTGTAGTAACGATCTTCAGGTTCTCGGTCTGGATTGCATCACCTGTAACTTCTTTAATGGTTATATAGGACGTAGTTCCTGACATTGCTGGTACATCTACATCCTTTGCAATCTTCACATCGAACACTGCGGTTGGGGCAGCGTCTGATGATTTCATTAGTCCGCTGCTTGTTGAACTTACTGCTGCTGCCAGTATCACGGTCACGACAAGCATGAGCATCACACCGATAACTGGCGACACAGCTTTTGAATCTTTTAGCATTTTCATGATCTTTTTCACCTCTGTGTAGGTGGAGTAAGACACTGTACAGTAGATGGAAGCATACAGCTATTGACAGGACCAAAATTGTAGAGGTATTATCCTGCAACCACCATTGTACCGTTTTTACTCCACTCTGGAACGCTTTTTTATCCTGCGTTCACTAACATACTCTAAAAAACACCCCTGTATATAAATGAACCTTTTTTAATAACTTATGTTATGTGTTTAGGTAATATGATTGGGTAAAATAAATTATATACACATGGGTTGAATTACATTACAAAAGATAATTGCAACTAATATAACAATTTCACATATATGAATTTATACTTACTGATAACATCGTAATGTCTAAAGATTACATATATAATCCAAACCTAAACATACTTTAAGTTCCTCGTGGAGTATACAAGTATACAAAATTTATGAGCAAGAGGAACAAATATGTCAAAAACATCACGAACTGCAATTTTGATATTAGCTGCCCTGCTTTTTGTAAATTGTGCGGCGGCATTTCCTGTAACGGTCACTGACTACTACGGCGAGAATATCACTATCAACGAAAAACCCCAGAGGATAATATCCCTTATGCCCAGCAACACCGAGATCCTGTTCGCTGTAGGCGCAGGAGATCAGGTGGTAGGAGTAACTGACCATTGCAACTATCCGGCTGAAGCCCAGAATGTAACAAAGATAGGCGGCTATGTAACTCTGGATGCTGAAAAGATAGTAGACCTCAAGCCCGACCTTGTGCTTGCATACGAGGCGAACGGCGAAGAAGCAATATCATATCTTAAGAAACTCGGCCTTACTGTGGTAACCCTGGACTCCACGACCATGGAAGATATAGAGAACAACATTCAGCTCGTAGGCAGTATCACAGGGCACGATGAAGAAGCAAAGACAATCGTCTCGGACATGCAGAGCAGAACAGAAAAGATCCTTGGCCAGACAAAAGATATGGATAACAGCAACAGGCCAAGAGTGCTTTTCATAGTATCCTTTGACCCCATGTACGCTGCCGGAAACGGAAGTTTCCCTGACAACCTCATAACAATCGCAGGCGGATCAAACATAGTGGAAGCAGATGCCTGGCCAACGGTTTCGCTGGAAGATGTAGTACAGCAAAATCCACAGATCATCATCTGTACCGGTATGGGTGAGAAGGGTATAAAGTTCAGGCAACAGATCCTCAACAGCACAGTGCTTTCTGTTACCGATGCAGTTCAGAATCAAAAAGTGTATGCAATCCTCGAACCTAATATAATCGAGAGGCCAGGACCCAGGGTAATAGAGGGTCTGGAACAAATATACAGCTTCATATCCCCTGAATTGCAGTTAATCTCATTTCCGGCTTCAGAGAACGTCACTGATGTAGAGGACATCACCGATGAGAAGAACATTGCTGATACTGAGAAGTTAAATGCAGCTCCCGCTTCAGAGAACACCACGCAGAGTAATCCTTCATCCCCTCAGGAAGCAACTCCCAAAACCCCCGGTTTTGGCATCGGGCTTGCTGCATGTATGGTCATATCCACATGCATCATAAAGGCATCTAAAAAATAAGTACAGATTAAAAGGACTTATCATGTCAGAGCACAGGAAAACGATCATAGCAGCCTTAATCTTCCTACTGGCGGTTACTGTTGTAGCCAATGCTGCAATTGGCAGTGCAGATATTTCCCTCTTCATGGCTACAAAGATTACCTATATGGGAATTCTGGAATGGACCAAAGATACGCTCTCAGGTCTGATACCCGCTGTCGGTCAGTTCCAGTTGTGGGATAAACTTGCCATCACCAAAACATGGCAACTCCCCCAAGAGATTATCATTCTTAACATCCGTATTCCCAGGGCAGTGCTTGCAGGACTGGTAGGAGCAGCACTCAGCACAGCCGGATGTGCTATGCAGGGACTACTAAAAAACCCCATGGCAGACCCATACATCATCGGCATGTCTTCCGGTTCAGCGCTTGGTGCAGCTCTGGCATTATTGCTGGGACTGCAAATGCAATTATTTGCATTCGTATTCTCTGTGGCTACAATATTCCTGGTATATAATATCGCAAAAGTCGGACGCGTCGTGCCGACAGATACACTGCTGCTCGGAGGTGTTGCAGTAGGAGCGTTCCTAAGCGCGATAACCTCATTTCTGGTGTATATAAACGATTCCAGGGATCATGTGATCTTCTGGATGATGGGAAGTTTTGCAAATCCGGAATGGAATAAAGTGTTCGTTTCCGGTGTGATGATAATTATAGGTACTTTTATGCTGTACCGTCAGTCCTGGACCCTGAATGTATTGCTTCTGGGAGAAGAACAGGCACAGTATCTGGGCGTGAATATCGAATGGGTCAAAAAATACATCCTTGTTTTCACATCGCTTATTACCGGAGCTGCAGTTGCTGTAAGCGGACTTATCGGTTTCGTGGGTCTCGTTATTCCTCACATCATGCGCATTATTGTCGGACCTGATCACAGGATACTGTTTCCAACTTCCACGCTTGCAGGAGCCATATTCCTCATAATATGCGATACCCTTTCAAGGACGCTCATCACAGACCTGAATTTGCCGGTTGGTATAATAACCGCCATGTTCGGCGCACCATTCTTCATATATCTGATAAGGAAAAGGAGGAAAACCATCTATGCTTGAAGTAAAAGATATCAGTGTCAGCTACGGAAGCAGACATATACTGAAAAAAGTGAACCTTAAAGCCCGCGAGGGAGAGGTCATTGGAATTGTCGGGCCAAATGGCTCAGGCAAGACCACGTTCCTCAAAAGCATCGTAAAATACCTGAAACCAGATGCAGGAAGCATATGTATCAACAATAAAAATATCAATGACATGGACAACCGTCAGATAGCAAAGAACGTAGCGGTTGTATCACAAATAGTATCCATAGGATTTGATTTTACAGTCCGTGACATTGTACTCATGGGCCGTACCCCATACATAAAAGGGGCTGAAAAGCCAGAGGATATTAAAATAGTCGAAGAAGCTATGAAAAGGACAAATACATACGAATTCAAAGACCGCATGGTCACCCAGCTAAGCGGCGGCGAACTACAGCGTGTCATAATTGCACGAGCTCTGGCACAAACACCCAGGATACTCCTGCTGGACGAACCCACATCCCACTTAGATATAGCCCATCAGGTGGAGATCTTCGATCTGGTAAGAGAAGCAGCAAATGGAGGACTTACCGTGATAGCTGTTATTCACGATCTCAATCTTGCAGCCCATTACTGTGACAGGATCTGCATGCTCAAAGGCGGAGAAATAGTGTGTACAGGACAACCAAAAGCAGTGTTCACAGAGCAGAACATCCAGCATACTTTCAACATACCGGTGGAAGTAAACACTCTGAAGACCAATAATTCACTGTACATAATGCCACTGCTGAGGACAGTTCCAAGAGCGGGATAGATGTTAACCTATTTAGTTGATTCTTGCCTGCATCATAGCTTTCGTATGATCAAACGAGGTCCGTCATGGCCAAACAAAATATTTTTGATGACAATGTATTTTTTGAAGGATATTACAAATTAAGAGAAAACATTGATAGTGCAAACAATTTAGTGGAAAAACCTGCAATCTTCTCAATGATTGGTGATGTAAAAGGAAGAAGCATTATTGATTTGGGCTGTGGATATGGTGAAAACTGCAAAACTTTTTCAGATATGGGTGCGAAGAGAATTGTCGGAGTGGATATATCTGTAAAAATGCTTGAAGTCGCCCGAAATGAAAACTTCGCATCCAATATTGAATACTATAATATCTGTATGGAAGATGTTGATTCAATTCGTTTCAAATATGATGTAGCAGTTAGTTCTCTTGCAATACACTACATAATGGACTTTAATAAACTGGCAATGGATGTGTATTCATTATTGAATGATAATGGCATATTCGTTTTTTCGCAAGAACATCCATTATCAACAGCACCAATTGATGGGGCTAAATGGATAAAAGATAGTGAGGAACATGTTGATCATTATAGATTGACGGATTACGCACGCCTGGGAGAACGAAATATTTCATGGATTGTTGATGGGATCATAAAATATCACTGTACTTTTTCTGAAATAATAAACGGACTTATCTTAGCAGGATTCAAAATTGAAGAAATAAGAGAACCAGTTCCAAGAGAAGAAACAATTCAAAGATTGCCTGATTATGAAAAAGACTTACATAAGCCCGATTTTTTAATTATTAAAGTAAGAAAGAAAAATAATGAAAAGTGATAATTAAAAAATCAGAAAATATCTGCTTTCCTGGATAATGCTGCTTGGAATAGATCGATGACATTAACGCAATTCTACAAAAATGCCCGAACAGGAACTTGACGATGATGATGGGAAAGGCATGCATTTGTGCTGTCCTAAATGTGGTTCACCCAAGCTCTATTATGAAGCAGGAATGAAACTTGGTCCGCTTTACCATTGCAAACGCTGTGGATACACTGGTACTTTTTTCATCAGAGCTGACAAAAAAATGCGTCAGGCAATGCAGAATGGAATAGATCATGGAGTAGATTATCCGGCAGGTACAAAAGCTCGGTATTCATCAAAACGCGAGTTTTTGTTTTTCATGGGAATAGTGGCAGTGATCATTGTATTCATTCGTATGCTGTGCCCGGAATACTCAAGTGTTTTAGGATTCTTTTTGTACCTTCTCATTATATTGATCTATTTATTTTTGTTCTATCGGATGCACAAAAATAAAAGATAGGTGGTATTGTTGAGTGGGTAGTTCACGGATTTCCTTGTATTTCCCAGAACCTATAAATAATACTAAACCAAATCATAATTAACATGTTCAGTAATTTCATTAATCGTGTTCAAGAGCTTGAGCATTTGAACAAGGAATACAGTTCTGGATATTTCTCTTTCACGGTCATCTATGGTCGTCGGCGGGTTGGAAAGACTGAACTGATCCAACATTTCATACAGGACAAGCCACATATTTATTTCCTGGCGGATGTGAGGGGGTACTCAATCTAATGCTCTCAGGTTCAGGAAAAGAGCTTCAAGCCTGTTCGATAATGTTGAGCCTGCTGTTGATACTTTTGATGAGATGTTCGAATACATTCGTAAGCAGTGGAAAACTGATCAAAAGCTTGTCATAGTTATCGATGAGTTTTCTTATCTGGCACAGGTAGATGAATCTATACCATCTGTGTTCCAGCTTATAGTTGATGAAATTCTAAAAGGTGGACCTTTCCACCTGATACTCTGTGGTTCTTCAATTTCCATGATGGAAAAAACAACACTTGCTCATTCCAGTCCGTTATATGGCAGGAGAACGGGCCAGATGCAAGTCATGCCCCTGCTTTTACAGCATATGCAGGTTTTTTTCCCAGGATTTGAAGCAGACGAGCTTATGCGGATATATGGGGCAACCGGCGGTATTCCTTTTTACCTCCGGTTCTTTGAGCCGGATAAAAGCTTTTATGAGAATGTGGAGCATGCAATATTTTCCAAAGAAGCTGTGCTCTATGCTGAAGGTGACTTCCTCCTTCGTGAAGAGCTAAGAGAGCCTGCTACTTATATGAATATCCTCTATTCCATTTCCAAAGGCGCAACACGGGCAGGAGAAATTGCTGCAGGAGCATTTTTGGAAACCAAGGACTTGTCTTACTATCTTGACACGCTCATGAAGCTAGGATTTGTGAGAAAAGAACATCCAGTGGCAGAGAAGTTGTCTACCCGTAAGACCATTTATTCAATAGATGATCCTTTCTTACGCTTCTGGTTCCGGTATGTACTGGTTCACAGGGATTCCATTGAGGCAGGTGATGCATCATCTGTTATAGAAGACCTTGATAGGAGCTATGACCGTAACCTGGGAGAGACTTTTGAGCAGGTGGGGAAAGAAATGCTCATGTATCTCAACTTGCAGGATAAGCTTCCCTTCAGGTTCAAATCCATAGGCAGGCAGTGGGGTAAGATCCCTAATATGCCAAAAGGGAAAAACGACTATGAAATAGATATAGTGGCTCTTGACCAGGATTCAAAGAGCATTCTATTCTGCGAATGCAAATGGCAGAAACAGAAAACAGATGCTGATGTTTACTTCAGCCTTAAGGAGAAAGCAGCTCATGTAAAATGGTTCCTGGAGAGGAAAGAGCATTTTGCCCTTATCAGCAGATCCGGTTTCACGAAAAGGATGCATGAGATTGCTGAAATAGAAAAAGTTTTGCTGCTGACGCTGGATGATTATCTTTCAGCTGGGGATGAATAAGGAATAGATTATCTTTTCAAGCCTTTCCTTATGTGCCACTTCAATTAGACACCCTTTTACAGAAATCGAGGAGTATCTACGAATAATTTTGGCCTTCATGGGATGAAATGTTCAATAATTTATGTTGTTTATTTTAATCATTATAACAGTTTGAGCTGTCCGTATCTGCTCTCCTGTTCAATTCTGTTCCTGATCCCTTCATCTTTAGCTGTTGTCCTTATAGATATGCGAACGCAGCCATTCTCTGACATTTCATGATCTTTAAGGATATGACTCACGGGGAAGTATTCCCTTATCTTTGAATCTATCTTGTGTCCTGGGCAGATTAACTGAACGTTGTTCTTTTCAAGGATATCTACTATCTTCTCCCAGAGATAACAGGCTGTTGTGGTTCCAAAGGGATTGTCAATAATGATTACCTTGGAAGTGTTTATGTCTTTTCTGTCAACTACAATGTTGCGAATATAGGACATGAGGACTACAAGGAAAATTATGAACATTGCATTTTCCTGTCCTGTGGATGCCTGTATTTTTTCCCATTCCTGATAACGCGTATCGTTTGTATCTATTTTGCAAATGGATACTGATATCTTGTTCAGGTCTAGAACCTTGCCTATCAGGGATGCTGGAGTAAATCTTTCCCGCAGGTCTTTGTCGTTCATCTGCTGGGAGTCCATTTCTTCAATCAATTGCTGGATATAGCGCTTCATCTCCGACTGTGTAATGTCTTCTGGGAACTCACACTGCTTGAAATTGATGCGTATCATTTCAGTCTGGCAGCCATCGAGTTTGATCTTTGAAAGTGCAGGAAAACGCTTCAGATAGTCCTTATAACGCATGGCAATGCCCAATGCCTGAGATACTATCTTTTCTTCAACGTCCTTCAGGGATTCAACTTGTTTCTGTATTATCTGGATCCTTTCATTAATACTTTGCAAATAATCGTCGAGATTCTGCCCGATGAACTCTGCTTCTTTCAAATCGTTTGCAGTTTTAAGATCACTTCTGATGGTATCAATAAAGTCCGGGAAAACTACAATATGACGGATTTTTTCGATTGCTTCATCTTTTGTACGTGTATATCTATCCTCAGCAATGTTGGCTTTATTAAGACTGTCTGCCAGAGACGATCTCATTTTATAGCCCACTATAAGGTATTCGGCAGGCTCGACCACGATACTGCTGAAATGGTGGGATGAATCTAGATATTCGTATGATCTAAGGTTTTCCTGAAGGTTGTTGAGTTCATTTCCAAGTAATCGACATAGAGATTCCAGCTGTTCCAAGAAGGTTTGAGATATTGAAAGTTCATCCTTCTTGCTTCGGATATCTACATCAAACATTCTATCGTCAAGGAGACTATTATCCAATCGGAATGGCTCTTCAGATAGTTGATTAAATGCTTTGATACGAATATTGAGATTTTCACTAAGGCGGATGTGCTGATCCTTTTTCGTGTCAATTCTTGTGCGCCTATCTTCAAGCAGTGTTTTTTGTCCTGCAATATTCAGTTCAAGCTGTTCTAAGTATTCTGCAGTGCATGGAGCATTTATCCCGGAAGCCTGAAGCTCGTCCTTGATAATCCTTAATTTGTGTATATCAGTCCACAGATCATCAATTACTTTTTCATGATCTTTTATACGAGTAACGAGGGCTGATACTTCAGATAATGTGCCTTCTATTATCTTATTCACAGAATCAAATGCAGCTCTCAGGTCACTGACTTCTTTTTCTTGCAGCTGAGAGATATCTACGAAAGCATACCCTCTGAGTTCCTCTAACTGGTTCTCATAATCGTCTCGCAACTTACGAATGCGGTTTACTTGCTCTCCCTTTTCATCTCGTTCATGTTTAAGCTCTTTGAGGGTTATTTCTACTTGGTTCTTTTTAAGAATAAGATGTTGGATATCTACCTTACATCTTCTCAAAGACGAATCAGCTTCTAAAAGCTCATCAAGTGTTTTGTCCAGTTCTCTGAGAATAGGTAATTGTTTATTGAGTGATGAATACTGTTCTTGTATTCTCTCTTTCTCTCTATTTTTCTCTTCAATTCCCCCACGTAGATTTTTAATTGATTGTAAGATTGATTCAGATTGTCTTTTGTATTCTTCAATAGATTCATTAAAACCAGCTATGTTTAGATGGAGATCATTTTCAAATTCTGGGGGATAGTTGTCTATGAATGAATTAAGGCTGCGCAGGTTGTTATTGGTTATTCTTAAGCTTTCCTTGATTTTGTCGATGTCAAATGCGATATTGTCTATCTTTCCTCTTATTTGCCTGATACTAGCTTGGGGATCAAGGATCTTAACATAATGTTCGCTGTTCCTTGATGGAATAAATACATCACCAAGTGACAATTTCTTATGTTCCTGCAAGCTGGCAAGACTTGTAATTATTAAGGATGAGTCCTGAATGAACGTCGGAAGAATAGATGTGGGACTATTTGCTATTGAAATGAAATCCTGGGGTGTCAAAATCATAGACTTTGTGATCCAGGGAGCGTTACTGAGGACTTCTTTTTGTGCATTTTCGTCTTTAAGTTCTTTAAGGTATGAGGCTCCTGTTTTTGCGTAACCAAGATTCTGGTCGAGCCATTCCAGAGCGTTCTTGAGCTCTTTGCTTATCGAGGAACCATGCTTCTTTATTGTTTCTATTTCGGTCTCAAGCTCCTGCTTATCAAGCTCAAGGCTTAATTTCCTATTGTTCAGACCGGAAATTTCCTGTTCTGCTCGTTCACAGCACAATTCAATATCTTCGATATTAGTGAACCCAAACAGTTTCAAAATTTCTAATACATTGTTCTTTTTGGTACTGTACTCTGCAAGAGTTGCTTGAGTCTCTATACGGTCTTTTTCGGCACGTTCTTTTGAATCATTAATAGTCCTCAAGTTGCCTTCTTCTTCTGTACGATTTACTTTCATTTCACTAATTTCCGCTGATAACCGCTGTTCATCTCCCCACAGTTTTTGAATGGCATCAACACTTTCTTTAATCTTGTCTTTAAGCAGCCTTCCACTGATAAACGTTTGAGAAGACAGCCTAGGCCGAAGTTTTGACTCAGTTTTGCCTAGTTCATCTATTGTCTTTTCAAGGTCAGATTGCTCTGTTGCTTTTGACCTTTGTTCATTTTCAATGCTTCCAATATCTCTCTGTTGCGCATCGAACTGCGTCTGAGTATTATCGAATTCCTTTTGTTTGATGCTGAGCTGCTGTTCAGTTCTGTCATACTCCTGTTTGATGTAGGAGTGCAGTTTTTGACCCAGATGTTTTTGTTTATCAAGAAGCTCTTCGTTCCCTTTTGTTTTGTCTTCTAGTGTATTCTTATCCCGCTTAATTTGTATTTCGTAATTTTGAATCTTTAGATATTTGTTAGTTGCTTCTGCAAAGCGGATACTATGGTCGATCTCATCGATGTGCTGCTCAATAATCTGCCTTTCAGTCTCGAGCCCTTCAAGATCTTTTTTACTGATATTGACTGAAGCATTCAATTTCATCAAGTCAAGGTTTTCGATATCGAGTTCAATACTACTATGTTTCCTTTTTGCACTTTCATGATTTGAAGTTGCTTTACTGTATTCCTCTTCTTTCTCTTTGATTCTGGATGAATAGGCAAGGAGTTGTGATGAGGCCTGCTTTTTTATGTCTTCGTATTTGCTGAAACTTTCAAGCAGATCTATGTTTGCAGCCCTTATTTTCTGTACTTCTGTGTAGAGTTGATTATATTCATCCAACTGCTCAATTTCCTTGTTCAGACGCTTCAGGTCATTTTGTGACTTGGAAAGGGCACTTGCCAATGACTCACTGACCGATTCTACCGACTCGTCGCAACTGAGGTTCTTCCGGCTATTAAGACACTCAGTAGTTGTATGAAGCAACAGCTTCTGTACAAGGGTCCGTGATGTTCCATAATTCTCTATAAAATGGTTCTTTAGGTAGTTCTCATCTTTATTGATACGACGTATGAGCTCCATCTCTGCTGGTATGATGTTGTACTGGGTGATCATCTCGGAGTAAGCGCCGTGGTTATCGGTCAGCCAGATGCCATTGCTTCTTAATTTTTCCCTTGTTTTTGATATATCGAGGACTGTAAATACTCCATCGCTATCCTCACAAAGAGGTATCCTGTTAATATCAAAGTCGTTCTTCCTGTCGTAGAGATGAATATAGTTGAAATGCTCTGGGGTTCCGCTTTTATCCATATCTTCCGGATTGCTTTTCTTTTTTGCACAAAACCCTGTTAAAAGATACTTATGCTCATAGAGTCCTTCTTCCAGTTCCCATTCAACAAGGACATGAGTTGTGCGGCCCTGTTCACTGCCCCTAAATATTTCTTTAAGGCGCTTCCTGCTATCAAGATAGGAATTGGGAAGAACACACTGCAACACCAGCATAAGCAATACTGATTTGCCGCCACCGTTTATGAGCTCGTATGTTGTGTTTGCTCCGTAGAAAGGCATCCTGAAGTCTTGAAATACTCTCTTGGCTTCATTGAAATATGCATTGATGATCCTTATCTGGTTTATCTTAGGCATTTTCAGTGTCTCCTTCTGCTTCAATGTTTTCCAGGAACTCCAGTATGTCATTCCGTATCTTTGAATTTGTATAAGCTTCGGCTACCAGTGCTTTGAATCTGGGAGTGGGGTATATGGCGTTGTTATTCTCTACTGCAAGATCGTGTTTCTCCATGAATTTGATGGTTTCATTTATCATCGTGAGCTTTGAACCGGTCCCTCTTTCTTTTTCATCATCGGAATTTGGCCTGAACTCTCTTACAGGCAGACTATCCCAAAGCTCCTTGATTTCCTTGAAATTGAACTTGTATTCTTCACTGAGTTTTTGAATATCCTCAAAGGTGGACAGTGCATTGATCTTTGAATCTATTGTTTTGAGCAGGTTTTCTTTTGGTATTTTTTGCTGGTGGGTGTCATACATTGATTCCTCGTAGAATTCACTGACAATTACGTGCATGATAAAGAATACAGTGTACATTGCTGAATTGCTGTTGAAACCCTTTCCGAGCTCATATTTGATGTCGTCATTTGACATACCGAAGACCTTGTTATTGATCCCTGCACTCAGATAGAGAGCATTCTCACGCCTGCAGATGTAAAGCCCAAATCTTTCTGCACAAAGTTCGAGTGCATCCCTTATTTCAGCATCATGTTCATACAATGCATAGTGCCTTGGGCATTTGCTCTGTTCAAGGGAATTTGTGGATAGCATATGATAGAGCATATCAAGGGCAGTCGTAAGCTTCTCTTTTTCGTATTTCATGGGATCACATCATTGCAAAATTCATATCTGATATGTGAATATCTTTATTCTCGCAGATCTTTATGTGGCTCTCAGGCTTCGATGTTATTGTCAAAACAACTTTGCCAATTCCATGTTCTTTGCATGCCCACAGAAGAGAGGTGCCTGCAATCTCATCATCTTCATTTTCAATATTCTCGTAATCCTGAAGGTAAAAATGGGTCTGGAACAAGTTATTGTTATCTTTTGGATCACTATCTTGAGATCTGTTGTTCAGTTCAAGCAGGAATGGGATGAGATCAATATTGTAAAGGGCATCTGTTCCGAGTGTACCATCAATATGTTTCAGATACGTTTGCAGATCCGATTCACCGTTTCTCTGCACGAGGATGTCCAAGAGACAATAGCCATAAATCCTGAAATTATTACGTTGCCTTTCCTTGACCATGTCGTCCAGTAGTTTAGACTTGCTCCATTCATTCTTAGTCTGAGTTTCCTCAATGGTTTCTTTTTTGCGGCTTACGATCTGTGGCTCGAATATCTTAAAGATACTGAAATGCTGGGGAACTCTTGGAAGGAAAAGAGGTTGCATTCCGATAATATGTGCATCGTTTGCACGGTTCATTCGGACATTGCTTTCCAGTGTTTCTCTGAATCGCCATTTCATATTAAAACAGGATTTTATGCGGCTCTTCATTATCTTGTCAGCTTCCTCTGAGAACGACGTGAAATCCTTCAAGAGGCCGGAATGGAGTCCATATCCATGATTGAGCTCCGGGTCTATTTTGTTCAGGACATCAAGGTCTTCTTTACTCAGGTTCAGGCCAGAACCCCTGGTGACCTCACTGCCGTCTTGGTATTTGATAATGGCATGCAGGGATTTTCGGACCTCTTCAAAAAGCTCTTCTTCTTCGTTGAGCTGGTCATAAACCTCTTTAGTATACTTTGAGCAGCTTTCCACTATACCGGTTCCACGATAAAGCATTTTTTTAAGCAGTTCTTGCTTGAGTTCCTTTTTGCGCATGACATTAAGATTAAGCTCCTGTATTGTGTTAAGCGCACTTGCAAAAGAGCCTTTCTCGATCTGTTTCTTGAAAAGGATAAGACCAATAGAGATTCTGGATTCCTCAGGAAGCTCTTTGGTGCTGATCATAAAATCAAGCCCATCGTCAGTCATGTCATAACCTTTTGTGGAGATATTGTACCGGATAAGGCTGACATTATAGTGGCTAGGCTCTTTTCCAATTGGGTTAACATGCTCGAATAGGTAAGTACTACCATTTCTGTCAGTCTCAAGGAGTTCCAGAACCAGGCGGGTGACTTCTTTGGTGTTGTATTCATGGGAAGGATATATTTCAGCCAGAATCTGTTCAATGTGCTCTTCTATTCTTTCCATGGGTAAAGAGTGACCCCTGAGAGTACCTTCTTCAATTAACAAGGTTAGAATATCAATTGCAATGTAGGGTACATCATAAGGATACTTTTTTTCTTTTGAATATAGATATAGCTTGAAGAACGGAAAACTGTTCTTTAGCCTCCTAAGCCTTTCATTTGTATCCTGAAAGCGTTTACTGAAGGACAAAATAACTCCACTCCATGATATTGTTATTATTGATTACTTCTTGTGGAAGACATCTCTTGTTTTCAATGATTTTTCTAATCATATCTTCAGATTCTGCATTGAAATAATCAATGAAAGGCGATAAATTTGAAGAATCAGTGTCCTTGATACTTTTTAAGCAGCGCGAGTTCTCAAACCCAGCGGTGTGAAGCATATATTCATAGAAAGGAACTGCAGGAACGATATCGTATTCAGGGAAGGTTTTTCTTAATGTATTATAGATGATGATACCTGCATAATCGATGTCCCCAAAGTAATAATAGTGATCTGATGGCTGGCCTCTAAGATAACGAATAAATGCAAACTTTTTGGTTATCGCCATTCCTTCTCCATATATCAAAAGATGGATACCACAGAGAAGATTGGATTTTATGGCATCCATTAGAGTCCAGAAGGTGTCCTTGTTCTCTATTATAAGAACCGTTCTTGGACGGCTGTTTGCAATATTCTCGAACATCTCGGTCTGATAGCAGAAGAAAGGCTCAAAAGTTTCCTTTGCTTTCAGGTCTTCAATTTTCAAGTTTCCTAGCTTCCGTAGAATGGCTAGACCATCAATGGTAGCTTTACCGGGGTCTGTTAAAGCCTTTTCATCGTTAAATATCAGATATGATCTCTCGTTGGCCGTAAGGGTTGGACAGCTGTCCTGTTTTAAAAGAGAGTCTATTTTTTGGATATATATCTTGTTTTCATAGTATTCTTCAGGATGTTTTACATAAAAACTCATATCTATTTTGGGATGATATGAATCGATTTCAGATGATGGTAAAGTATTTGTCTGATTTTCAAGCGACTTTAAACATATTTGATATTTAGCTGCTATTTTGTCATAATCTAACAACGGTCGTGAGTTTTTTAGTGGGACCAATGTTTCTTTTTCGATTAATTTCTGCATCGAATCTATAAACTCATTTTTATGTTCAGGATTTGTACGAATTTTTATTCCAGATGCTTCTATATTGTTTGCAATTTCCTTAAGCTCAATATTCTTTTTGTTGTGTTTCTTAAGTATGCAAAGTATTTGATTTTCCATCATTCTAACTGTTATCCTCTAATAGACAAACTTAGGTATGGTATTCCCTTAGTTTTTTAGTTGCTGATATTATTTACATTACACACATACAATTAAAAAATTAATTGCTGAGATTTCAACAAACCTTCGTTTTAAACCGGTTGTTCTAAATGAGATATAAGATAACTTCCAAACAGCGATTTTTTTTAAATTTTTATTCATTTTTCACTATCTTTTACATTTTCCCCTATAATTCAATGATAGTATTTGCCTTCTTCTTTATAGAAAATCTTCATGCAAAATCCCTACCACTGCTTCTTTTACTTCTTTAGCATAGAACCCTCATTGCTATATGAAACTTACACCATTTTCTGCTGAAACAAAAAATCAAGTATCTATTCCATTATTCAATGTCACTGTGTTTCCTGAACCAAGTGGCTCAGGAAGTATCCTCATTTTTCCACATCAAGGTAGTGCCTTTAACCCATTCAGTATTCCTTCCAGTAAAAACAGCATGCCTTCCGTTCCCATATGTGTACGTGAGAGAAATTCAAGCCTTCCTTCCGATGGCAGAGATATTTCCACACCATCCCTGCACTGTCCCCACTCACGCATCAGGCCAACTGTATGCCCGTCTGCTATAACAATATCTGCAGGCTCCTCTCCCGGAAAACAGTCCCATGCATTTTCGAAGTCTATCTGTGTCAGGAACTTCTTCAGCATCTGTTCCTGTTCGATATCTCCCCCGGGACAAACATTGACCGCCACAGGGACCATACCCAGATAATAGTATAAGCACTTTGTAAGGGGTAAGGCCAAAGAACTGTCTGCCTTCAGTGCAAACGAAGCGCCTTTTGGCAGACCAGTCAATGAATGAAAACGCGCTATCTTCCTGTGAACCTTTTTTCTCTCTTTCCGTACCTCCTCAAGTGCTACAGAAGGATCGATACCAAGTACTTCCGCTATTGTCCGTATCCAGGCTTCTGTAGCCTCGTATCCTACAGGTGCACCTTCAGGTGATACGGCCATAGGTATGCCAAACTTTTCCTCATACCACCGACCTATTTTCAGGCCATATTCACTACATACTACTATATTGCATGCTGCATCTGATGACCTGCGGATTTCATCCACACTGGAACCGGCGACAAGTACCGAACCTACTTCAAGACCCATTAAAGCAAGCAATCTTTTAAGCTCAGATACTGAGCCTTCCCAATTCTTATGTAAAATAGAGATACCCACAAGGTTAACCTTATTGTGAACACATGGTAATGGTTTGATATCCATCCATTCTAGCATCCTCAGGACAGCGTCCTCAAACCCCTCAGTCACAGGACGCGAGAAACCCGTACTTTCAATAGCAATACACCTGTCCTGCAATCCCGCTTCTGTCATAAACCTCTTAAGATCATCCCCTATCAAAGAAGCTCCAGGAGAATTTACGACTACCATGAGCTTCCCGCTCTTCTTTGCTATATCCGGCAGTATGCTTTTGAGTTTTTCAGTGGAACCAGCTACATAATCATCTTCATCCAGATATGTACAGGGTATCCGTGGCTGCCCGAAAAAGAACTTTTCCTGATATTGCAGCGGATCATATGAGGAATCCCTGGGATATTGCTTATCAGCAATATGACCATGATAGAACTTGCAACCTGTCGGGCTGTTTAACACTGCTCTTGCATCTGTTATTCCCTCAATTGCCATTAAAGCGCCTGTCAATGCATCAGGAACCAGGTTCATTCTGACTCACCCCCATCATATTTCCATCCCTCGGTAGCAGGTAAACGTATAAACTGCCCCCATCTTTTTGCAAGTTTCATGCTTATATCAAATCCCACTTCAGGTACCAGAGGAATCGAGTCATGATGGACACCTTCTGTGGCAAAGGCAGGAGGGTAATTGGACAGCACAAGGTCAGGATGCAATTTTCTGATATCTTCCTGCCGTTTTCCCAAATCGTAATCATATTCTACTTCAAATATGCCTGTATATCTGCTTCTGATAATATCATCTGTGGATGATTTCAGCATTCCCACTTTGACCACTTCCATTCCCAGATCAAAAGCAACATCAAGTATCCAGTCTATTCTGCGACTGTAACTGTTGACTAGCAATTTCTTACCCCTGAGAAAAGGACGGTATTTCCCAATCTCTGTTTCATACTTTAATCTCTCTACCTCTATCAAAGGCTCAATGTCAAGCTTCGCATCAGAGTACTGCTTGAGTGCAGTAAGCCATGCAGCCGTTTCTCTGAAACCAATTGGGAAAGGATATTCAAAGAAATCGACATCGAACCTGTCGATCAGAAAATCCCGAAGAACAAGATTTGAATCATCATCGTGAGCCAGGATATTGAACTGCGCTTTTTTGAACTCCTTTATCGTTTCAAGAGTTGTCCTGTTAAGGAACCGGCAGTTGACTTTCAATCCCAGCTGGGACAGCAGATTTTCTATAATATGAAAATTAGTTCCTTCACCATCAGAAAGGGACTTCTCTCCGATGATATTCACCCATCCTTTTTCAGGAGATATGGGACACGTCGACAAGATCTGCTACTTTCCGGTAACCTTCTACAAGCCCCTGTGCAAAATCGCCTTCAAGGTTTCCATCCACAAGAAGAGGTAATATCTTTATATCCGGATTATCCGATTTTAGACAGGAGATCGCAAGCTCAACATCATCTCCTATCAGACCTGCAGGACAGGTAGTAGCTATGAAGATTGTGTCCCATCCATCACCGATAGCATTCTCTACACATTGTCTTAGCTCGTCCATTCCTCCGAAAATAAAAGCTTCTTCGCCCATATCAGTTGGTAATATCACATTTTCCCGGTTATCCGGCATGAGTATTCCATGTCTTACTTTCTCCTTAAGTGAAGAAGACTGCAGAAAATTCGATAATATATGAGCACAACTACGGGGACCATGCACAATTGTAAGTGCATCTGTCACATTCACTGCAGATGTAACTGCTCCGGCAAGAGCACATCCGTGAAGCGGTTCCTTGTTCTTTACACCTTTTGTCAGAAAATGCTTTCCAGTCCTTACAGGAGATCTGAAACTGGGTTGTTCCTGCCTGGAAACAGAAGTGTAAAAACATCGCTCCTCTGCAATATTCCTGCCGAGCACGATTGATTCCATTTCCAGTTCAGTTAATGGAAACGCCGAAAAAAGCGGTGTTATCCCACAGGATATTCCCATCACGTAATCTGCCAGCCCCTTGAAAATACATGTGGGTATCAGCATTAGGATAAAGCTGAATTAAGGTTCCTCCTTTCTTTCTCTGCATTTGCAAACAGATCACTGCGGGGAATGGAAGCGACGATTGGCAGCTTTACAGCCTTTGCGAACTCCTTCACACGCCATTCTTCGTGCTCAAGGCCTCTTGCATTATATATGATCCCTGCCACTCTTGCAGAATCGTAGTCATAGTTCCTGATCCCTTTTAATATGTTATTGGCAGCGTAAAGGGACATGTATTCCCCGGAAGTTACAAGAAATACAGCATCGGCATATTTCATGCCTCAAAGGAACAGCAAAGCCGCCGCATACGACATCTCCAAGCACATCGTATACTATTATGTCAAAAGGTATTTCCCTGATTCCCAGCTGTTCAAGCAGTTCAAAGGTTGTCAGTATACCTCTGCCTGCACATCCGACTCCTGGTTCAGGACCACCCGCTTCGACACAGCAAACTCCGCCGTATCCAGAAAAGACAAGATCCTCAAGACAACGTTTTTCCGGGATATTGGTCCTGATATAGTTAAGGACCGTAGGTATTGAATTACCGCCCATGAGAAGACGGGTTGAATCGTGTTTGGGATCACATCCGATCTGAAGGATACTCTTTCCCGAAGCTGATAATGCAGCTGACAGATTGGATGATACGGTCGATTTACCAATCCCGCCTTTTGCCATACATGGCTATCTGGATCATACTATGAAACCTCTTTTTTATGGAACTTCAGAATGGACTTCCAGTCCCTGTTTATTTGACTCATCTAAACTTTTATCGGCCATATTGTAGAGTGCATGCCTCTGAGTCTTTTATCTTATGATCGAGTTCTGCAAGGTCCTGAGACAAGAACTCGTGTGTAAGAAAGTCAGGAGAAACGAAATCAACTATCTCTCTGCATCTTTCAGAAGTAAAAGGCTGGTGCGGATCTATTGCGTTCACATATTTCATGGCCTCAAAGAAAATATTTTCATCATCAGGGTCATAGAATCCCTCATATTTGTTATTTGCATAACCTCCTGACACACCGCAGTGAAAGTGCATTCCTTCGATCCTATCTAATATGTCGTCGCTATGAAGGGACAGAGTATTCAAAACCGCATCTACACCATGATCTTCCTGGAAACAGTTGCCTACTGCGGCTATCAGATGACCTGTGTCAAGTACAAATGCCCAGTTATCGAACTCCAGCATTTCTGTGAACTCAAGTACTGAAACCGGATCTAATAGTGTAAGTCCTGGCCACCACAGGTTCTCAAAAAAAAGGCGGACAGGTGGCTCACCGTTGGGAAAATCAGCAATACATTCGTTCAGAAAATCTGCTGTGGTCCTGAAAACATCAATGTCAGTACATTCGAACTCGCGACCAAAGATATATGAAAGTTCAGAATAGGCAACATGGAACACACCATAGGCAGCTTCCAGAGAAGCAGCATTCCTGAGGACCTGTTTGAAATTACATATCACTTCCTCTCTGGAACGGCCACCATATATCAGAAGTCTTTCCAGTTCTCCCATCTCTTTGCAGAACACACTGTTATCCACCCATGCCCGATGATGGCCTATCCAGTATGGCAAATGTACACCAGTAATGAGATCTTTAGGAATGTTGGGAAGAGGTCTCTGGTCTATAAACAGCTCTACTCCCGAAAGACCATAACCTTTCAGAAAAGCTCCAAGTTCATCCCATTCTCCACCAAACTTCCCCAGGTCGGTTTTACACAGGGAAAAATTCATTGTTTCTTTCATATTGTAACCTCCTTCATTGTAGTAAAATGATTAAACCCTCTCTGAGATCCTCATTACTTTGGAACTATCACAATCGTTATTGTATTCGCTGTCAGTGGCCTTGCAGTAATCCGATACTTGATGTTATTTGATATTTATCCGGCATCTGAAAAACTACCGTTTTTTACAAGCCATGCTGTTATACGCACCCAGTTATCCAGAATACTCTCTTTTTCATCCAGTAGCCTCATCAAGGGGTATGTTTTTGGAATTGAGAATATAAGGAACTCCACACATGGAAGAGAATGCTGCTGTTTTTCCTTCCTGCTCCGGCAAGAGGCCCCATGCAACCTCATCAACTATATGGAGAATGGAGCTGGTAACCCCAACCATTGTCGGAATAGAGGTGACTCTTCTCAGTTCTTTCCTGAAATGCTCTTCGCAGTTATCTCCTTGCAGCTTGCAGGCAGCTTTCCATATATGTTCTTCTGTTATCCCGAATCTTTTAAGACGGACAAGAAAATCCCTCTGATATATCGGAGTCAGAAGTGATTGCTTTGCGAGTGCTTCCTTTGTAGCTTCAATGACACAGGTCCCTATGAGCTCGCCAAGTTTGGAATGTTTGCCCGAGTCCGTAAGTTCATATTTGCTGGTATTGTTCGACACAATCGCTATCATATCTGTGCCGGAACCCGTGGCAATTCCATGGGAATAGCGGCTGGGTGCCATTAGTTCCTGTATTGCCACGGTCTTGGCTTCAGTAGCTGTCATCATGGCTCGTGTCAGTGTGTAAGCAGGCAGGCTAGCATTGATCAGCACAATAGTGTTGATAGTGCCATTGATCATTTTCACTTCCCCATGCTCCTGATAATAAGATGCAGTGTCTCCCTGCTCTTCCGCCATTGATATCAATACCCCCTGTGACAACCGCAGTTACCTGGACCCCCCTGAATGATCTTGAGACTATGGATACGTTCTCCATACTGGCAGCTGTAAGAAGCCCTGCACAGCGGGATGCATCAAATCCAAGACTTTTGGCTGTGATAGAAAGATAAGAGAACAGGTTTCCTCCTTCAAGGTCGCTCTCGTCATCGACATAGTAAGGAATAGTATGGTTGAAGATGCACTCAAGATCATCTCGCTGTCCTCCATTGAGCCAGGAAGTGGTCACAGCACTACGGCCAGGAGGAAGCTTTACAACCAGTGAGTTTTTCTGCCGGTATATTTCTTCTCCGCCGGCTGTTGTGAACAGAGGAATTCTTTCCACTTGCTGCTGATATGCATCACTGGTTATCGGTGATTCATCAAGTAATTCATCTGCTAGCATTTCTTCCATAATATCAGCCATCTTTAGTTTTATTATCAGGTATCACATGGATGCCATCCTGGCCCGAATAATTGACAGCAGCCAGTTAGAACATCCAATGCCAGTGCACATGTTTCTGATATTCACAGCTACTGTCTCGTAGGGATAGCAGAATATCTTCTAAATTAACTTGTATTTAAATTCGAGTTTTGAGATAAGATGTGTTATTACTAAGGGTAATACTCTCATTGAATGGAAAGCAAGAATCTGAAAAAGTCTATTTACCATTCTCATGGGAACTCTTTCAATTGAGCACTATATAATTAGAAAAAATAATACTTATTATTATTGTGGCAATCTTTATCCATTAGCAGACACCAACCGACACCTAAAACCCTTGAATAAAATACTTTCTACCTGGATGGATAGTAACCAACAACAACCATTTTGAATCATTTTTGATAAGGTACGACATTAGGAATTAAATAAGTATATAATTAAATTAGTTAAATCTATTGGAAATATTAAATTAAGTTTAATTGATTTAGAGAATGTAGAAGAAATATTATCCGAAAGTGTTCTAAAAAATCAATTGTTAACAAGATTATAATAGGTATTAGCCTTTATGAAAATGTTTATATCTTATGGTGCTATTACTCAATTTAAGTTGCGTTACTATTCATCCTTTAATGGGTCCTTCCAAAAATAAAGCCACAACCAACAATCTTTTAACATGGGTAACCCCCACCTCTTACTTGGATGGCTAGTAACCAACATTATAAATAAAGATTCAATGGAAGCACAACGAATCAGTTGCAGTTAATAGTTTTTGTATACAGCTATATCACTACCTGATACTGAGTTTAATGAGAAACATTAGATGATTATGATGGTGTGAACAGAGCATACGTTTTTTTGTGCAGCAATGGGGGAATTATGCGCATAAGTGGAGCATTGAAACAATATAATGTGATAATAAGAAATGTATATATGCAATCTTGCCAATTTTTTGGCATGCGTGACGTTCTTAGGCTAAAAGATTTTCCGTTTTTCCAAACGATTCAAGAAATACTTTCATTCTATTCATGTCCATCAACATGTCCTGCAATCTGCTGTAAAGTTGCCGACATTGATGTGGATGAAAAGGATAGAAAGATATTGAAGAAGGCATCGATAGAGAAAGCTGCCATGATCAAACCGTCCACTGAATACGGGAAACATCATTATAGAATAAATCCCCCATGCCCATTTCTGGAACATAACAAATGTAGTGCATATGACCAACGGCCAACTATTTGCAGATTATTTCCGTTTAACATTTGCCCCAATCCGAGGGCGTTGATTCTATATCCTTGTGATGTAGGAGCAAGCTTATTCGACGACTTTATAGAATATTCTAATAGTGTGCTAAAGCAACCGATTTCGGAAAAAATGGTTTACGACTTTAGACAATCGCATAGTTCTTTTACTCTCGAAGCGGATAGGAATTTGTCAATTACTATGATTGGTATTGAAATCAACGACCTGATACCTTTCAAAAAGTATCTGGAATCAAAGTAGGTTCCTGTGACTCGAACTTAATTCCATGATCTCCTTCGTTCGTTTTTGTGTGGTCATTTTTACCAACCCATATCGTCGGAGGGATACCATCATGTATGTATCCACCTCTACAAACTTGATAGGATCTCTATAGAGTTATTACATGTTTATGCCCCTCAGTGTATCCACTGTTCCAATCCCTCTAATGTCTGATTTTAACGGAAATTGATAAGTCATCGGATGACTGCAAAAACTGAGAAAGTACAGCCACTATGGAAACATGGGCATGGGATGAGAACTGTACTTTAGTAAAACATGAGAAGGGTACAGTGAGTAAATATCCTAAGTTCATACACTACTGGAGTTCTTAATATATCCAGCATGTCAAGTCAAAGTCTTATTTTCTGGTAGAAGAAAACGGAATATTACAGAATCCAATTTGTCGCATCTTCTGGGTAATTTTTTGATTGGAGGGATTATGTAACCGTAAGTGGTAACGTATATCATCAATAATGGAACCTTTATATCCAATCGTGTAATTTCTCGATTCAGGTTGTGTTACTATCCACTGATTGTCAGATCCTTTCCTATACAGCATAAACAAATTAATACCCAGAAAAAAGAACACCTAGCATTTGGGTGGATAGTAACCAACAGCACTCTTTGTATCACTTGCTTTTATTGATGTAATTGATCATTTTAACCGCCGTCATCAACTTTGCAGCCCGTAGGATGGAAAAAGAAGAAAGCATGGCTGTTGCAGAGAAGATAATTGAAAAAGCCGAGAAATGAGAGTTTTTCAGCCTTTTCCTTTTTTCTCAATCTTCAGGATAGCTATGAAGGCCAGCACCAAAATCCATGATTCAAATCCAGGTTGTTGCCTGAGATCTGGGTCGATGCCTGCGATTGTTTTATTCTCATCTGAATCAGATGAGGTTTGACTATCCTCCGATACAACAGCATCCGAAGAACTTTGCATTTCTTCTTCTGCCTCAGGATCATAGGACTCTTCCGCCTGCTGTTCTGCATCAGCTTCTGAAAGAGCTTCGTCTTCTGGCTGGCTTTGATAAGCCACCTCACTTCCGGACAGTCCCAGAGGTATCAGCAGTGTACTGGAATTTCTTTTACCGGTATAACCTTCCAGATCTATGAATGTTCCGTTTGCTGCCGGTAGTTCTATATCAGCTTCATTTTCAAGTTTCAGAGCATAAGAGAAACTTTCAGTGGAACCACCATTTACCACACTATTGAAAGCCAATGATCCGCTTACATAACTTGTACCTTCAGGTACGGTTTCATCTATTTTTACATTTGCATCCTTGTTACCTTCATTTTTAACATAAACAGTTATAAGTACGTCATCACCCTGGCTGAAAGCGGATAGATTGGCCTTTTTCTCAAGAACTATGTACGGACCTTTTACCTCAATAGTAGGTGCCTCAGATTCGAAAGAATATGATTTTCCATCAACAGTGAAGTTAGCAGTTGCTTTTGGCAGTGTATATGTCCCAGGTTTTATCGGCTTTATACTGTAATTCAGAACATTCACAGTTTGGTCCGGACCCAGAGTTATGGTCTTTTCCGGCTGCACATTATCTCCAAGTTCCATATTTTCGTTAAGGGAATCACTGACGACCAGAGAGTTTATGGCAAATGAACCTGTGTTTCTTGCTATAACAGAAACGTAACCAATTTCGTCGATGTATATTTCTTTTGTACAGCTTTTACTAAGGACGACCTCTGATTTTGGTTCGATGGTTATTGTCTTTGTAACATTGAACGTATATTTTTCACCATTTATGTCATAAGCTGTGGCATGTGCAACTATTTCAAAATCTTCCTGATCCCATAGCATTGGAATTGCCAGACTAAAAGTAAGTGTTTTAGTGGATTCTTCTTTTTCAAGAGAAGATGTTGTTTGTGTCAGTTTCCCGTCTGCAAGTTCAAGACCGTCAGTATCAATATTCAGCACTACATTGCTGGCTTCTGCATTTCCGGCATTCTTTATGGTTACGTTAGCTTCTATGTAAGGGGGGGTGGAAAGCAATGATGGATCATAGGTAGTTTGTTCTACATCAATAATAATGTCAAGATCAGGCAATCCTCTGTGATACACCTGCACTGTGACAGTAGGATCATCCAGATTTCCTGTCCAGTCATCAACAGTTAGGCTAAGAGCACTGACAAAGATCTTGATGTCATTGCCGCCCTCAGTATCTCTGTATACGAGATCATCCGATAGACCCAAAGCTGCGGAATTGATCAAATTGTTATCTTTGTAGACATTTATGTAAGCAAAACCTTCCTTGCTGAAATCATCTGCAGTAATAACATACCCATCTACAGTAACAGAATCTCCCCAGTGAAGAGTTTGTGTTTCTGCAGATTCCCATTCAATATCGTCAGAACTGTAAGCAGATGCCTGAGATGCAAAAAAAAGCAGAGCCAAGATTAAGATGCATAATGACCTTGATGACATAAAACCTCTAGGTGCCGGGGTAGCCCAGCACCAATAATTTTACCTTTTCAACAGCCAGTTATATCCGGCAATCATTCCTACTACCATGAAGAGCCCAAAAACAAGTATCCATGGATTGGATCTCTTTGATTGTGTATCCTCCGTACTGGCAACTTCTTCCTGTGAAGGAGTATTATCAACATCTTCTGAAGCAACACTCTCCATTTTTGCTTCTGTATCAGTATTCACAGGTGCTGTCGATGACTTTATAGCAGTTATGGCGAACGGAGAGAAACCAGGCGTCTGCGATTCGAATACTACATAACCTGTTGTTGTATTGTTTACCTGGATAGTAGGTAGTACTTGCCATGCATTTCCACTATATCTTTGCAGCTTGATATCTTCAAGGCCTAAACCCATTGTCTGTATCCATGAATTGTTGACCTTGAACGTTATTTTAGCATCTTTGAAATTATCTGCTGTAGAAAAGCCTGACTTGCCTACCCATATATTAACATATTTGTAAATTGATCCTTCAGGCGTACTGTTAACTAATTTCGACCTGTTATTGAGCAGTTCGATGGTGGAGGTTATCTGCCCTGAGTTCTTAAGTGAATATACGTTGATAGATTGGATGTCATTCCCCTCTTTTGTGAACTCATATGTAACATTTGAGTCTATTTTCATGTAAGCATTTGCAACATCTTTCAGAGCAATGTTGGCAAAATCTTCGGAACTTCCGGATCCGCCTCCGCCACCTCCACTGCTGCTGCTCTTGCTGCTACTGCTTCCTCCTCCACCACCACTGCTTTTTGAAGAAGATGTTGTAAGGCTTATACTTGCTGATACTCCTGCCAGATCATCTTCATCATAAGGAACTAGAGTATAACTATAGGTAGTATCGCTGGTCAGATTACTGTCTGTATATGTTGTTGCTCCGCTGATACTTCCAATGAGAGTGCTATTTCGGCTTATTTCCACCCTTGTAGTATCATTGGAAGCTTCCCATTCAAGAGTAATAGAATTTTTCGTAATGCTCGTATCCTCAAGATTGGAAATAGTAGGAATATGTAATGTTGTAGCCGAGCTGTTTACCTGAGTTGTATTTATGTTCGATGAAGTATCCACCGTCTTGATTCCAATAGTATAGGTAGTACCTCCCACTAAGCCTGTTGCATTATAGAAATTTATAGAATTATTGACCGTATTTGTGATGAACACATTATCCATGTAAACCATTGCATAACTGAAATCTGAATCTGTAGGGTTTACCCACGTCCATTTTATCCAGTTTGCACCAACTCCCTCTACTGCAAGGCCTTTAACAGGAGCAGGTGATATCTGATCGAGCCCAATTATAGATGCATCAAATGCAGCTTCAGCGGTTGCCAGATCCGTAGCAGCTTGAGATATCTGTGCCACAGTAGCAGCGGAATTATCGGCAACTGCCTGAACTGTGACTATTACTGCTTTAAAAGCATCGATTGCTGATTGAGGATATTGACCAACTTGAGTACCGGCTACAGCTGTACTTACCTTGAGGTTGGTTTGAAGAAGTGCAGCGTTTAATGTCGTTTTGTCTACAGAAGTAGAGATTACAACCATTTCAGAGTCTGTAAGTCCTTTAGATTCAGCAGTGAAAGTAACGACATATATTCCTTCAGTACCATTAACAGGAGTCCAACTGAACTCTCCAGTAGTTGTGCTAAACGTTGCTCCTGTGGGAAGGCCTGTAGCAGAATAAACAATGCTATCGCCATCAAAGTCTGTTGCAGATACAGTAAAGCTCAGCAGTGTATTCATTGACGCAGTTTTATTTCCAATAGTATTAAGGACTGGAGATCTATCCATATTTCCCACTGTGATAGTGACAGTTTCGGAGTCAGTAAGGCCATTTGCTGTCGCAACAAACACCACATCATATGTGCCGGAAGCTGTGTAAGCAGGGGTCCAGATAAATACGCCAGTATTACTATTAAAAGAAGCACCAGAAGGCAAACCTATAGCAGAATAAGTAATTGCATCACCATTAGCATCTGTTGCAGAAATGGTAAATGACAGAGAGGAGTTTTCATTAACAGCTTTACTGCCGATATAACTAAGAACCGGAGCAACATCTTCTATTGTTACTGTGATTGTATTTTCTCCTGAAACACTTGTCTGGGAAGCACTTCCGCCTGTTGAAGGAGTACATGAAGCATATCCTGTTATCGAATAAGTCCCAGCTGTCGCACTTTCTGGAACTGTAACATCATAAGTAATTGTTGCAGCAGTGCCTGAAGTTATATTGGATGTCGTATCTGACCACGTCCATTGTTTATTGCCTGAAGAATATGTAAATCGTCCAGAATTTCGTTCAGATATCTCCCACCCGCTGGGCACATTTTCTTTCAGACTCATCGCTGAAAGTTCTTGATTTGTAGTCAACTTTAGAGTTACTGTAAATGTGTCACCGGGATTTACCGTATCTTCGGAGATTGTTCTGGAAACGGATACTTCATTAGCAGCTAAAACGGGGCTTGAAAGTAATGTCAAGAGAATAAGCAAGACTATTCCTATAGTCATGTTCGATAAACAATCTTTTTTATTAATCATTGAAACGACCACCAATGATGTTTTTGTTTTTATACTTAAGTTTAAGAGTTAGCTTGTACTAAATATATGCTACATAAGTGACTAATATAAATAGATTACTAAATCGTATCATTTGGAAAGTAAACAGTTGTTTTGTATATAGGTATGATATTTATACAACCAAATGAAGAACATTTTTATATTGAAAAGTTTTCAGTATTATTAGTGTTAATGTTTATATAATCTAATGTTACTTATATTTTTTTTATAACACTTAATGTTATGATAAATCTTTCCCTTCAAACAAAAACACGTTTAAATATTGATCGATATCATGAAAACGTACATTTCTCGATGAACTGCCCTAGATGCAAAAGCCCTAATCATCAAAGAAATGGAATGCAGTACCTCATACCCTTGAGCACTTGCTAAACTAGAGAGATTAGGTCTTATAAAGCCAAGTGCAGCCAGTGTTAAAATATGCGATGCTTGTAATTCTAGGGGTAATTGCACATTGAACTTAAATGAAAGAATTTATTCTAGTTCTAATGATGGGATTTCAAGTGATAAGCAACAAAATGATACAAACTTATGGAATGAAGAAGAAGTAACCTTGATGAGAAATAAATTTTCAGAAGGGATAGATACCATAGAATTAGCCAAAATTATTCGGAAAAACCAAACATCAATTGAAAAGAAATTGATCACATTGAGCTTGATTGATTGCCCATTGCACACAAAAATGCCCGAAATGTTATGATACTAATTCATTCATAATTGGTAATTAAAAGTAGATATATATTATGAGGGCCTATAAAAGAACGGAAAAATAAGTGAACGCCAACGATACCAATGCCATGATTGTGGATATAACTATTCAGTAGAGCCCAAATCAACTGCCAGCTCCACTTTTGTTAAACGGCAGGCTTTACAGCTCTATCTGGAAGGATTAGGATTTCGCTCAATAGGAATAATTTTGGGTGTCAGTCATGTTTCTGTTCAAAAATGGATATAGAAATTTGGTCAGGAATTAGAGGAACTAAAACGCGAAAATGAGATAACTATCGTTGAACTGGATGAGATACACACCTACATTGGGAACAAAAAAAATATTGCTGGATCTGGATTGCTGTTGATAGAGCTGGGAAAAAGTTCATCGACTGCTCTTTTGGTAGCAGAGGGACGGAACCCGGACAACAGCTCTGGGAAAAGTTAGAAAGGAAAGAGATAGAAAAAGTGATGACCGATCACTGGAAGGTATATGCAGAGTTCCTCCCAGAGATTATCCATACACGATCCAAAGCAGAAACGTATACTGTTGAAGGATATAACAGCATATTGAGACACTTTCTGGCAAGGTTGAGACGAAAGACAAAGTGTTATACTAAGAGTCTTGAAATGTTGAAGTACTCTGTTCTTCTCCTAATGAAATACAGAAATAAAGAGTTAGCGATGTTTAATTAATAATTCCTAATTTTATACAGATCACTCCGGCACTTTTAAGCCACAATTTCCGCAAAACCTTGCACCATTTATAAGTTTATTCCCACAATTACCACACACAACCTCCACATCCTTTCTTTCCCTGCCATATGTATCTAGCAATCTCTGGTATTCTCCAGATACAATCCACTTGTCAAGCTCAGCACATCTTACAACTGTCCATGGATGAGTGCTACCAAGAACGCTTACAAATTTGATAATAGCCTTCCAGTTACTTTCATCAAACCCTTTAAATTCCCTAGCCTGAGCTAAGAATTTCTCTGGATCAAGATTATTGTAGTGAGATTCTGGTGCGCCGGCTATCTTCATAAATGCTGTTATGGCTGCATCTCTATCCTGGCATGCCAAAAGTCCGGCACGGTCGGATGTAAACTCAGATTTTCTTTGCCAAGTCAGCAATGCAAGCTGCAGAGAATCAGTTAAAAGCCCTCCAATACCTAAAGTCACTTTACCAACAAAATCACCGATGCTTGGCAGTATAATTGCAGCTAACATATGATAGAGCACGTGCTGACTCTTTATATGACCCACTTCATGTCCAATGATAAACTGCAATTCTTTCTCCGTAAGACATTCCACGGTTTTGGCATTAAGAACTATTATTGGATTTTCGGATCCCACGGTAAAAGCATTAATAACTGGGTCTTGGGTTATATACAAATCAGGCACGGGCTTTAAATGAACAGTTTCGCACACATGGACTAATATATTGTGAATTTCAGGGAACATCTGAGAAGTAACTTTTATATTACTGCCTGTATATTGAGTCTTGAGAAAAAGCTCCACACCATATTCATTGATTTTACGCAGCAAATTTTCCAGACCGGGCGTCCCCTCAAGAGAATTAAGTGCTTTACTATCAAGGGGATGCTCATAAGCCCCCGGATCCAATCCATAAAGGATAAGATCTTTTCGTTCAGATCCACAATCCATTTAATATCCTCCTTACCAGTTCTTTGAAGACAAAACAGACTCTATCTCACTTTCAATCTTAGAAGGAAGATTCATGTACTGGTTATACGTACCATAAATAGTGCAAACAAGTATAAAGAATCCCACAATACCTATAATGAAAAAAATACCGAGTACCCCTCCAATAACTTTGTCTACCCAGCTAAAGTTGCTAACCTTGGTTACTAAATTGCCACCCTCTACATAAAGCTCAATGTTAATACTACTATTTAATCCCGTGAACAATCGTAAAAAATTTGTCTTTTTTCCCTTCACAGTAACAAACTGAGTGCCTCTAATGACTCTAGGATTCATCTTTTCCGATTTCAACACAGATTCTACAGCTGAAACAGCTGAATCAAGATGCTCTCCTTGTCCATAGTATGTCTTAATCTTTCCTTTGCTTTCAGATCCTCCTCGCTTGCCACTATAATTTTCAGCAACAGGCTTGGGCTTCACTACTTTGGGCACAAGGGCTTTTCCACAGTTCGGACAAAATTCCCCGTCTTCAACTAGATTACCACATTCACCACACGATACATAGTTCATTCTTTTACACCTCACATTATACTAGGTTTATATTTTTCAAAGATATATTTAGCCAGTTCATTTTTTGAAACAAACTTCTCAATTTCCATCCTTAAACTAAAACTGAAAACTAGAAGCATTCTAAACATAAACAGCTGCAAGCACGGTATTGGCCCCCCAGCACCACATCAGGCGAGTCCTACATAAGAATCTGCTCAATGCCAGCTAGCATTTTATTTATCTGTGCACTGTGCATACTGTAACCTACATCCAGATCATACCTTGCTTCAGGCTGTTGTAATTGTTCAAAGAAAGTTCGGTCCATGTCGTAGCATGGTGCTGTTCGATATGGAGTATGTAATAGTCAATGCCTCATTTTTCATATTTTCGGATTATAGAACTCATCGTGATTATTTTTGGACAGGTGCCCAGATTAATAGCAATTTCCACGATAAAGCCTCGTCAACGCTTCTCATAATTAGTACCACCATAACAAACACTGTTTTTGATAGCTTCACCCACCATTTTTAGAGTATTGGATATTTTTGTACGAAAACTAAAAGATAAAAGACATATTTAACTGTTTTGAAATTATTCCATGAGAGTGAACTACCACCGGATAAATCCGGTGGCTTCCTGCTCAATAGTAGTATTCTACTAAGTTTCAACAGGCTCTTCCTGCAGTTCCTGCAGTGCTTAAGTTATTCAATGCAATTTTCTTGATGTTGATACTTGCATTTATGTCTCTGTCATGTAATGTCTTGCATGAAGGACATTCCCATTCTCTTATGTCAAGAGTAAGGTCATCCTTCTTGTATCCACAAACATTACACAACTTGGATGATGCTTCAAACATACCAATTTGTAGAATTGTTTTTCCATACCATTCTGCTTTGTAGGTAAGTTTTCTGATGAACTCAGACCATCCAACATCACTGATGCTCTGAGCAAGACAATGATTCCTGACCATTCCTTTGACATTCAAGTCTTCTAATGCAACTGCTTGGTTATCGCTAATTATAGTTGCCGAAGTCTTATGCTGGAAATCATTTCTCTGGTTTGCTACCAACTGATGATGTTTTGCTAATTTTGAAACTGCTTTTTTCCTGTTCTTTGAACCTTTTTGTTTTCTGGAAACACTTTTCTGTAATTTGATGAGTTTCTTTAATGACCATTTCAGGAACTTAGGATTATCAATTACTTGTCCTGTGGATAGAACAGCAAATGATTTGATTCCAACATCAATACCAACAGTAGTTTTTTCATTGAAACTAGCAGTTTCTGGATAAGTTTCATCGTTTTCAATCAAAATGCTGACATGATATCTTCCAGCTGGTGTTCTGGAAACAGTCAATGTTTTGAAAACCTTTAATTCCTGGTTAATTTTCTGGTCAAGGATCTTTTCTCCATTAACTTCCTTTATTACAAGATTTTTTTCAATGAATTCTTTGCTTAAAAAATCTCGATGAAGAATTATCTTCATCCAACCTATTTTAGGTAGGTATATTTGAGAAGAAGTCAGGTTGATCTGATAGTTCTGAGGAACTTGAAATGTAAAACAATTATCTTTCTTTCTCTTGGTTGTTGGATAAGAACCTCTTCCTTCAAAGAAGTTCTTAAATCCAGTCAATAGATTTCTATTTGCTTGTTGTAATGACTGAGAGTTAAGATCCTTTAACCACGGGAATGTTTCTTTGAGAGAAAACAGATGGTTGTTCAGGTCAATTTCAGTGATGTTGATTCTGAACTTATTGTACATCAAATTCTTGAGAAAAAGAGAGTGATTGTATACAAATCTAGCAGCACCAAAGTGTTGTTCTAACAAAGTTTTTTGTTCTTTGTCAGGATAGATTCGATATACATTACCTTTTTTCATTCGGAACACTCACCAAAAAAACAAGATATTATTATCAAATCTAATATGGGTTGATACTATATATGCCTTTTTCGTTATGAGTGTACGCTTATATCCCCTGAGCTAAAGACTCAGGGGTTTTACGCTGCCTCCAATAAAGTTAAAATGGTAAAGTAGTAAGTGGCTACACTGCCCTTAGAAGACGGAAACCGAGGCCGTTGTTGCAGTTGATCGGGCTGAAGAGGCCGCGATTCGCCGAGCGGCAGAACCCGACGTTACCGTACCAGCTACCACCACGAAAAACCCGGAGGGAACTACTACCTTCCAAAGCACTGCCATCTGTCGGAGCAAACTTATAAGAATCATGCCATTTATCCTGTACCCATTCCCAAACATTGCCATGCATATCACACAATCCCCAAAGATTAGGTTTCTTCTGGCCTACAGGGTGGGTTTTACCTTCTGAATTGACATTATACCAAGCATACTCATCCAGCTTTGATTCATTATCACCGAAACAATACTTTGTAGTTGTACCTGCCCTACAAGCATATTCCCACTCAGCCTCGGATGGCAAACGGTACTTTTCATTACCCTCCTTTGAATTAAGTTTCCTGACAAATTCCTGCACGTCATTCCAGGAAACCTGTTCTACAGGACCATTATCGCCTTTGTAATACGATGGATTGCTACCCATAACAGCTTTCCATTCTTTCTGGGTAACAGGATACTTCCCAAGGTAGAAAGGCTTTGAGATTTTTACTTTATGAGCAGGTTGTTCCGCACTATGTTCGTTAGAACCCATCTGGAACTCACCAGATGGAATAAGCACGAATTCCATCTCTATGGAATTCTTTATAGATGCTGCAGGCTGCTTTGCAGCTTCTTCAAGCTCTTTCCTGAGCCTTTCCTCCTTCCTCTTTCTCTCAGCTTCCTCGGCTGTTCCCTTGAGAGACTTTTTTTCTCTTTCCCTTGAAAGTCTCTCCTGCTCTGTAGTGAAACAATTATTGCAAATAGGCCCCTCTCCTCGTTGTCTCTCGTCCCTGAACCAGCTTTCACACGTATGGCAGAAACGTATTCCACACTCCTGACATATGAGCAGTTTATTAGATGAATCAATTATGTTCTGACAGACAGGACATTCCTTGTTTCCACTACCTGCAATATGGTTGTCCTGTTGTGATATCTTATCATCACCATTCATATAACCAGTTTTGTGGGATGTTGTTTCGTTCTCCTGTGCAGCAATAGCTCCTTTGCCGGGATTAGCGCCCATCACTTGAATATGTAATAATTCCACAAGCGAATCACATAAACGAATATATCTTGATTTGAATTTATCTCTATCAATAAGTACATCGAGCTCCCGGATACTATTATTAAGTAAAGGATTAATCTTTTCATCTGCAATCTCAGGAACTTTTTCGAAATTAGCATGGAGTAAATGAAGCTTACTCATAAGCTCATCCTTTTCGAGACCATCTAATTAGCTTCCAATACTCCCTATTCTAATTAGACTATATTTTCTCAAAAGAATCTCCCAACTGAATTTTTTCCTTGCATACAATTTTGTAGTTCTGTAAGCCTCAAAAACTGATATGCCACAAAGCTCAGTAGAGAGTAGAGTTCTCTACTCTCCACTCTTACTTCTCTGATATCGAATTTAACTGTGTGTTTGATATGCCTGTGTTCTGGTTCACATTCTCCTCTTTTCTTGAAAAAAATCATGAACAAGTTATCCCGGATATTTTTATTTCGAAGATACATCCCTATCTGTTCATATCTACCGTTTTTATAGAGGAATTTTAGCTTGTCTTCAATCTTTGCATGTATATCTCCACCCTTTTTCCACATCTTATTAACCCAGTGATCAATTCTTTCGATTTCACCTTCTTTGTTTATCACAGCATTTGAAGAATACGAAATAATTGGCCTTGCATTCAAATGGTACCAGATATCTGCATGATTCAGGAAAGAGTCATAACCCCCGTCAGCAGAATAAAAATCAATATCAACATTCATTTCTTTCAATGCTTCAATGTGTTTGATAAGTTCAGGGGAATCTGATGCATTACCATTAGTATGGGTCATAAATATTGGGTATGTTCCAACCATTGTAATATGTGCTTTATCCATTTTACATTGATAATGTGGATTGTAATCAGCATGTTTATCGTATCTTGAAGCTTCAAGCGGGGTTGAATCGATCTTAGCTTCTTTTATTTGGGTAAGGCTGAGGATCTTCTCACCTACTAACATCATTATTTCTTTAAGCCCATCTTCACCCAATCTATATTTCACAAAGTGGTGTAATGTCTTTCCCGAAGGAAGTTTTATGAATCCGTTCTCATCATAAAAAGAGAGTAGAATAGCCTCTTCTTCTGTCAAAGAAGAAACAGTCTTTTCATAAGATAATTTCCTGAAACACATTACAATGAAGAGTTTTATCATCGATGAAACGTTATACTTAAAATGCCAACTTTTGTTGGTATACAAAGTACGCTCGACGTACTTTGAAATATCTTCTATGCAGAGAAAGTGCAGGAATTGGCAAATTGAGGCGCTTTCTCTGTTCAGATAATTTTCTATGGACTCCTCGAAGAGGACTCCTTTATACTCTCTAGATTTTTTAGTCATAAGGGGGGCCAAATTTATGGTATTTATAGCTACCGCCCCCTAAAAAAAAAGGTATGGAGTTAATGAAAAAACGAATAGGTTTTTAAGATCAAGTTCTAATTAGACAATCTCTTTTCAAGAGAGCCGGAATGACAATAACTGTAAAGGTCATGTATCATCCGAAAACTGTTCGTGAAGAGCTGGATATCATTTGAGGAATAACGGTCAGAAAGACGTTTTTTAGCATATATGGATGCTTCATCGGGATTGTTGTTAAAAATCTGTCTGAACTCTCCAACTTTACATGAATAACGGAATGTCTTCTCCCTTATACTTATTGGTTCAGCGCCCTGAGCAATGAAAGTACCGGAAATACTATACTCATGCATCAGACCTTCTTTGCAGTTAATATCAACCTTGAAAAAAATACGGCGTGAACCTCTACCAGTAATGGGAATCCCCAATTGTTTTGGTATGGAAAGAACGTACTTGTCACTCCAGGAATCACGTTCACCTTTTTTCAATTCAAACCGACGATCAATACCTTCAACATAAGCATCAACAATATGAAGTGCCTGATGAGTGTACAGTTCAACAGCCCATTGGTCAAGCGGGTTATCTGAAAGAATGTCTATTCTCAGAACATACCAGTAAATAACAGGATTTTTGTTATTGATCCAATGCTTGATATGTGGCATAGTTTTGCTTTCAGACGAATCAAATACGAAATCTTTGATTGCAGGATCGTAGATGGTTCGGGTGATGTTGAGAATCGGCATTGTGAATCAACTTAAGCAAGAGAGATAGTTGCTAATTAGAGGACTTTGTTTATTAAATTTTTGATTTCTATCGAGATGATCAAGAAGATGATTTGCTTTACTATTTTTGTAAGATTGAATGATATACTTGAACATGAAGTCAGCAACGTTCCATTTCACCATAAACAACTACAGTAATGTTATCTTTTGCTCCCTTTTTGATAACAGATTCAATTAATTTTTCCGGAATGGATTGTATATTCCTACATTCTTTAATCGCATCTAAAATCTCATTGTCTTTTAAAATATCCGTCAATCCATCTGTGCACAAAAATAAAATATCTTCTTTAGCAATTTCAAATTCATAATAATCAGGTTTGATGCCTTCTTTAGACCCGATAGATTGCATCACTATGTTTTTCTGAGGATGTGAAACTGCTTCTTTCTCATCTATTGCTCCTATGTCAAGTAATGATTGAACTAGAGAATGGTCTTTTGTTATTTGTTTTATTTCATCCTTTCTAATTATATAAGCTCTTGAATCACCAATGTTAGCAAGAATAACCTTTTTCCCAAATATTAACCCAATAACTGCTGTTGTTGCCATTCCTTCCAAAGTACTATCTGATCTTGCATATGAGAGTACATATTCATTAGCCCTTGCTATTGAGAGAAACAGTAATTCCGAAGGAAAGAGAGCTTTTTCAATGTTATCCTTCACTGTTTGCTTAATCACCTCACAGGCTAATTCACTTGCGACTTCCCCTGCATTATGTCCTCCAAGTCCATCAGCCACTAAAAGAAGGAGGTGGTTTTCGATATTTGCAACTGTAAATGAATCTTCATTATTACTTCTGGATCCTTGATGTGTGGCACTTGCGTATGGCATATCGTATCTCCTCTTATGTCATCGAACAAAAGATACCTCATTTGTTTCCATTGAGTTTGATGCTATCATTCCCTGCATGCGACGAACAACCTTACCTTCCCATCTTCACCTGATGTACTATGACCTTGAGCTTGCTCATAAGTTCATCACTGAGTACTAATTTCCTCGCAACTGCATAATCGAGCCTCTTTATAATATCCTCAAAATCCTCTATATAATTCCCACTTGCATAGTTCTTCATATCCAGTGCATATTTCAATGCACTCTCAGCATCACCTATTTTGGCGTTGATCAATAATAGATCACCACAATAGATACAAGATCTCTTCAAATCCCCTGCTGACATGTTCAGAGAATTGGAGTATTCGAGTTTAAGGTAAGATGCCAGATCAGCCTGGAATTCCTGCATATTCTGATATCTATCAGCTGGTTTCTTCTCAAGACATTTCATAATAATATCGTCCAAGTCAGCGCAAGATGGATTACAGGAAGAAGGTATGTCCGGATTTTCGGATAAAATAGCAAATCCGATCTCAGAGAAATCATCGCCATCAAACGGAAGTTTTCCTGTAACAAGCTCGTAAAATACAACTCCTAGTTGATATATGTCAGTACGGATATCAGGTGTACCGAATTTTTTAGGTGATAGTTGTTCAGGAGAGGCATAGATTGGAGTGTAACCAGCACTCTGGGAGCTGGTACTTTGTTTCAGTACTTTACTTAAACCCCAGTCAGTGATCTTAGGTGTCATGTCCGCAGTTAGCAATATGTTGTGAGGTTTAAGGTCACGATGGATAATACCGTTCTCATGGGCATGTTTCAAGCCTTCAGAGATATCAAAGATGACTTTTGCCGCAATCTCAGTGTCCATAGGTTTGTTAATTTCGCTTAGTGCTCCTCTTTCAGCAAATTCCATTTCGATATACGGGAACGGTAAGATGTTGAGATCATGGATATTTATAATATTATCATGTTTGAGCTGTTGCCAGACAGCAATCTCTTTCAGAAAACTTTTCCCTGTTGACTGGTCAAGGTTTAAAGGAATCTTCAGAGCAACTACATCGCCTTTTTTATTAGTTGCACGGAACACACGTGCAAATCCTCCCTTTCCAACAAACGAGACATTCGAATAGTAAGAAATGATATCCTCAGGCAGGGAATTGGAACTTCGAGGAGAGGAAGTGACTTCCATCCATATTGCCTGTTCTGTTGTGTATTCTCTTTCAATGGCATCTTTATACTCCAGAAGAATATCAAGGAGCAAGTCTCCTCCTGATTTTGGTTTGATCCATACTTCTATTTCCTTTAACTCTCCCTTATCTACGGATGAAATTTCGGATAAGAGCCTGAATTCAACTTCACCTTTAATGTTAAGGAGGATATTTTGTGCAGAAACTTCGCCCGTATTTTTCAAAAAGAGGTGGGTTTTTTTACCGCTACTGGTTTTTAGTACTTTGTCACGAATTTCCACAGACATCGAAGGTTTCAATTTAGGTAGCAACTCCTCTGCCATGACTGTGAAAGACTTAGAGTGCTCGATAGCTTCAACATATAGCATTTCATTGAAGCATGCTTTAGCTTTTTTCAGGAGACTATCATCACATTCTGCTTTCAAAGCTTCAAACTTTTCATGAAAGCCTTCAGCTTCCTTTATTTCTTTTTCAGCGGCTTCTCTTCTTTTGTCGATGAGTGATGTTAGTCTGCCATTGAACTTGTTACATGCTTCTATCGATTCAATGTAACTCTGTTCATTGAAAAATTTATTTGCTTCAGTTAAAGTATTTCCTTCAATTTCAATTTTTGAAGCTTTAGCTTCTGCTAGGGCTTCTTCAGAATCAATTAGAAATTTGTCAGCTTTCTGCTTTAGTTCATTCATAAATTGGTTCTTGAAAACCTTTGCTGAACTCATTGCTTCTATATAATTTTCATCACCATAAAAAATCCTTGCCTTGTCAAGAGGTTCCTTATTAACAGATATATTAAGGGATTGTGATTTAGATAGCAGTTCCTCAGATTCCTTGATGTTTTCACTGACTTCCTTCTGTTGTTGTCGGAGCAATAGGGACTTGAACTGATTTGCCAAGTCCATTGCTTCTACATAATTTGCTGCCTCAAAGCATTTCCATGCAGCTTCAAGTTTTTCATCTGAAAATGTGAAACCACCATCTTTCACTTTTTCAAATGCATTTTCTGCATCATTAAGCACAATGATAGCCTTATCTTTAATTCGATTATTGATTTCGAGTAACAAAGCTTCTTTCTTTTTTAATGCCTCATCTTTTTCTGGGTTTATTTCCAGAGATTTGTCGTAGCATTTAATTGCTTCTTCCTTTCGGCCAAGATCATCCAGAACATAGCCTTTACCGTACCACGCTGAATCATCTTTCGGGTTTATTTCCAGTGCCTTGTCGTAGCATTTAATTGCTTCTTCCTTTCGGCCAAGATCAGACAGAACAATGCCTTTATTGTACCACGCTGCATCGTATTTCGGGTTTATTTCCAGTGCCTTGTCGTAGCATTTAATTGCTTCTTCCTTTCGGCCAAGATCATACAGAGCATTGCCTTTATTGTTCCACACTGCATCGTATTTCGGGTTTATTTCCAGAGATTTGTCGTAGCATTTAATTGCTTCTTCCATTCGGCCAAGAGTAGCCAGAGCATTGCCTTTATTGTACCACGCTTCATCTTTTTTCGGGTTTAGTTCCAGTGCCTCTTCATAGCATTTAATTGCTTCTTCCTTTCGGCCAAGAGCAGACAGAGCTTTGCCTTTATTGTACCACGCTTCATCTTTTTTCGGGTTTAGTTCCAGTGCCTCTTCATAGCATTTAATTGCTTCTTCCTTTCGGCCAAGATCATCCAGAGCATTGCCTTTATTGTACCACGCTTCATCTTTTTTCGGGTTTAGTTCCAGTGCCTCTTCATAGCATTTAATTGCTTCTTCCTTTCGGCCAAGATCATCCAGAGCATTGCCTTTATTGTACCACGCTTCATCCTTTTTCGGGTTTATTTCCAGTGCCTTGTCGTAGCATTTAATTGCTTCTTCCTTTCGGCCAAGAGTAGCCAGAGCATTGCCTTTATTGTTCCACGCTTCATCCTTTTTCGGGTTTATTTCCAGTGCCTTGTCGTAGCATTTAATTGCTTCTTCCTTTCGGCCAAGATCATCCAGAGCATTGCCTTTATTGTACCACGCTTCATCCTTTTTCGGGTTTATTTCCAGTGCCTTGTCGTAGCATTTAATTGCTTCTTCCTTTCGGCCAAGAGTAGCCAGAGCATTGCCTTTATTGTACCACGCTGCATCGTATTTCGGGTTTATTTCCAGTGCCTTGTCGTAGCATTTAATTGCTTCTTCCTTTCGGCCAAGATCATACAGAGCATTGCCTTTATTGTTCCACACTGCATCGTATTTCGGGTTTATTTCCAGTGCCTTGTCGTAGCATTTAATTGCTTCTTCCTTTCGGCCAAGATCATCCAGAACATAGCCTTTACCGTACCACGCTGAATCATCTTTCGGGTTTATTTCCAGTGCCTTGTCGTAGCATTTAATTGCTTCTTCCTTTCGGCCAAGATCATCCAGAGCATTGCCTTTATTGTACCACGCTTCATCCTTTTTCGGGTTTATTTCCAGTGCCTTGTCGTAGCATTTAATTGCTTCTTCCTTTCGGCCAAGATCATCCAGAGCATTGCCTTTATTGTACCACACTTGATCATCTTTCGGATTTATTTCCAGTGCCTCTTCATAGCATTTAATTGCTTCTTCCTTTCGGCCAAGAGTAGCCAGAGCATTGCCTTTATTGTACCACGCTTCATCTTTTTTCGGGTTTAGTTCCAGTGCCTCTTCATAGCATTTAATTGCTTCTTCCATTCGGCCAAGAGTAGCCAGAGCATTGCCTTTATTGTACCACGCTTCATCTTTTTTCGGGTTTAGTTCCAGTGCCTCTTCATAGCATTTAATTGCTTCTTCATGTCTACCAAGATCAACCAGAGCATTGCCTTTTTTGCCCCATTCCGTTGCCTCATCACGTTTTTTTTCCTGTACTTCTTTACTGTAGTTTGTCTCCTCTTCCTTTTGACCTTGGGATGATTCTGTTTTTCCTTCAGACTCCCCAAGCAAATAATCTCCTTCAGCAGGAGAATACTTATGTACACGAATGTCCAGTGAGGGATCAAGAAGAGTAGCTCTTTCGTAGCTTCTTTTTGCTTCGTCGAACCTGCCCATATCCTCCAGTATCCTACCCTTTTTTGTCCATGCATTGACATCATTAGGAATTATTTCCAGATAACGAGTAAAGTAATCCAGTTTCTTTTCCGGGTCCTGGCTCTTGATTCCCATATCAAGCCAGTTCTCTGCTTCCTTTCGTTTACTCTTGGATCTGAAATCATCAAAAAACCACATCTTATTCATCTCTCCATCTTTATCTGTGCATGAAGATATTGGCCATACTCTTCAATTATTTATTAATGGTTGTCTTTCCCGCCACAATAAATTTATTTAGCAATTGGCATGCATTTTGTTGATCAGCGATAATAACTTTCTAATTTCAATACAAGTCCGACTTCATCAACATACATCACCTTGCCATAGCCTTCCTTTTCCAGATCATAAAAGGTATTCTTCACGATGTTCACATTGAAGCCTGTTTCTTCCATGATGGTATAGAGAACAACATGATCAGCATATTCAGTTTTTGTTTTAATGAATTCTATACACTTTTGAACCTTTTCTTGATCAAATATGGGTTCGAACAAATAAACAAAATCTTTTATACGTTTGTCTGCTTCATTGTAGATTGTTTCACCACTTTCGATATCCACAAGACATAGTGAAATAAACCTGCTCACATAATTTCTGGCAAAATCCTCGGAGCTTATGTAGGTCCTGATCCTCTCATCCCATCCTGTCGGAGAAGCAATTGAAATGACATGGAAACATTCTTCTTTCTCAGCTTTGTTGATCATACCTACAAGGACAGCATTTAATTCTGACAAAGTTACCGGCTTAATGTCAAAACCATTAATTGCATATTCTTTCCAGTGATTCAGGACCATCGCCTCTATGGTCGCCTTTGGTCCGTTTTTCCCAAATATGAAACCCCTTTCATTGATCCAGTATCTTGACCTAACGTTTAATGGTAGCTGTGCTTCTATTTCAGATAACTGCATTTTGTCTTTGAATTGATTATAGATTTTATCCCTTTCATCCATCCTGAGATGGTTATCTCCCCATGACTTGACAGTGTATCGCTTATCATCAATTGGATCAATAAAGCTCATCGGCAACTCATTCATTTTTATATCAAATCTGCCGATATAGTCCATTTCGTAAAGTTTGGCAAGGTCCTTTGTAACAAATCTTTTTGCTGTTTTGCCACCTTCAATAGCTTCTTTTATGGAGTTGAACTTTTCACGAATCTCTTCTTTTTGGATTGTCAGAGATTGTTTTTCTGCTTCGATCTCCGATACTTGCAATTGAAGATCTGCTTTCATCTTTACGATCTTCTCAAGCTCTTCCTGGACCATCCTCTGGTTTTCATTTTCGAGATCCTGTTTGAGATTGATCTTTATCGCCTTTATTTCAGCTTCTTTTCCTTCAAGCTGTTTTTTCAGGTCACCCACTTCCTTCATCTGCTTTTCCAGAAGAGTGGCAAATGACAGGTAACTATTCTCTACTTTTGATTTTTCATTATTGAGAAGATCGAACTGGTTTCTGAGGGATTGTTGCTCAAAGTCTTTCTGAACGACCTGTCTTTCCAGAGCCATCAGTTTATCTTCAAGTTCGCTCTTCTGTGCTGCGACCTCTTTGACACCCTCCAGCTCCTGCTCAAGCTTGTTGATCTTTCCCTGTACTTCAATCGATATCTGATTGCGCTTCAGTTGAGATTCAAAGACCTTTGAAACTGCACTTTCAATTTCATTGGTTGCCTGCACGGCACCATACAATCGGATGTACTCGATGATACCTTCCTGTATCTTACCGGCTCTTTCATTTAAGATGATTTTAATTCCAAGAGCAATTCCAGGTTTTATTTGAGAGTTCTCAAAAATATTATCCCGATTCGTTTCTATCTTCTCGGAGTATTCCTTTACAATTGCATATATTTCACCTTCTTTACGTCTTATCCTATTTCTTATCTCTTCAATTGAGTAGTCGTCAAAAAAGCGGAATTCGTCAATTATTTCAAAAAGCCCAAGTTCAGTATTGTTAAACTTACATGTAATCTTCAATATGTGATGATTTTCATGAACAAGTGCAGCAATCTTGTACATGATACCATCTTTGCCAGCAATATCATTTCTAATCTCATCAACTGTAAGATTAGCATAGGAGTCGGGCTGCTCAATTATTTTACTAAGTAGAGTAAGTTCCTTTTCTTCAAATGTATCTGCGACATTTGGGAATTTACGCCTTTTATGTAGACATGTAGCAATCTTTAAACGGGCAAGGGCAAATCTGCTATCAATGTCTTTGTGAATATCAGGAGGTGCTCCAAAGAAATCTTGTTCTTCATAGTTGTACCTGTCTATCTCTATGTGATTCCAATCGTACACTATTTTTTCATCATCTTCATAAAGAAGGTCTTGATATCCTGTCCTTTCTATGCGTTTTACTGTTTTTAAAACTCTGTCTATTCCGTCGAAATTTATCCTTCTATTAGTTCCCATATTATACCACATCTAATAGCAGCTTTTGTTGTATTTCATCTATCTTCCACTATTTACTATCCATCATTATCTGGTGTATGACAATATCAATTTCCGTAATCAGTTGATTGTCGACAGAAAGTCGCCTTTTGGCACGATATTTAAGATTCTCTATTACAGCATCCATCTCGGCACTAAACAGGTCGCATGTATGGTATCGCAAGTCCTGTGCGTATTTTATAGCTTCAGTTATACTACCTATCTTGGCATATACTTCCAGTAGCTTTGCGCAATACAGGCAGGACTGTCTCCGATCACGAGATAGTGCAAGAGATTTATTGTATTCGATATTCAGATACTGAGCAAGATCTTGCTGAAAATCAGAGATTGTCTGGTACCTGGAATTCTGTTCTTTACTAAGACATTTGAGTATTATACCATCCAGTTCAGAGCAACTCGAATTGATTGTAGATGGCGGTTTTACATCACCATTGATTTTTTTAAATATAGTTTCTGCATGGTCCTGGCCATCAAATGGTAATCTGCCTGTAACAAGTTCGTAGAAAATAATACCTAACTGATAGATATCTGTCCTGAAATCCAGCTTTCCAAATTTTGCAGGGGATATTAATTCAGGAGCTGCGTACAGAGGAGAGTAACCAGATTTAGAGTAGCTCTTTTTTGTAATGGGCAATTTGCTTAATCCCCAGTCAGTGATTTTAGGAACCATATCTTCAGCCTTTATAAAATCATTAGGTTTCAGTCCTTGGAGGCTGATCCCATTTTTACATGCGTGTTTTAATCCTTCTGATACCATTAGAATATTCTGAGGTTTCAGATCGCAATGGATGATTCCTTTTCCATGTGCATATTTCAACCCTTCTGAAATATCGAACATTATCTTTGAAGCTGTTTTAACATCAATTGGTTTGGATACATCCTCAAGTGACCCTCCATTTGCATATTCAAGCTCGAGATACGGCAGAGGATAAATGTTCAGGTCATTCATGGAGATTATATTTTCATGGGAAAGATTCTGCCAGACTGTCATCTCCCTCAGAAAACTTTTGGCTGTAGCCTCATCCCAGCTGGCAGGTATCTTAACAGCAACATCATTATCTTTTTTTGTTTTTGCTATAAATATTCTTCCAAACCCTCCTTCCCCTATCAGTTTAGGATTAGAGTACAAGTGGAATAACTCTGCAGGGAAGGAAGCAGCTGATAAATTTGCTTGTGCACCTTGTCCAGAGGTTCTGTTTTCTTCTTTTGCAGGTGCAGGTATAGTATTAGAATATGTTCCTGTGGAATTTATCCACATCTCTTTTTCTTCCACATAATCCCGATTCAGTCCATCTTTATATTTAACAGTAACATCCAGAGGAAGATCTCCTTCAATATTCGTCTTTAACCATATATCGATCTCTTTCGAGCTAGCGGAATCCAGGTCCAACAAACCTGAATACATTCTTATATCTGCATCTCCCGATATTTCTACACTGATGTTTTTAACGGCAATGTTTCCTGTATTTTTTAGGAGAAAAACCGTTTTTCTGCCACAATTCAGTTTAAATTGAATGTCGAATATTTCGATGGAAATCAAAGGCTTCAATTTGGATAGCAAATCCTCTGCCATGACTGTGAAAGACTTAGAGTGCTCGATAGCTTCAACATATAGCATTTTCTTGAAACATATTTTAGCTTTTTGAAGGAGGATATCGTCACATTCAGCTTTCAAAGATACGAACTTTTCGTGGACACTTTCAGCCCATTTTATTTCTTTTTCAGCATCTTCTCTGCTTTTGCCGATGAGCGATTTCAGTCTGCCATTTAACTTATTATAGGCCTCTATAGATTCAATGTAATTTTGCTCGTCGAAAAGTTTCCTTGCTTCATTAAAAGTATCTTCATCGATTTCAATTTTTGAAGCTTTAGCTTTTGCCAAGGCTTCTTCAGAAGCTATCATAACTTTGCTAGCTTTCTGTTTTAGTTCATTCATAATTTGGTACTTGAAAATCTTTGCTAAACTCATTACTTCTATATAATTTCCATCATCAAAATATCTCTTTGCTTCATACAGAAGGTCTTTATTATATAGTACATTTAAGGATTGTATTTTGGACAGTAGTTCCTCTAATTCCTTGATGTTTTCACTGACTTCTCTTTTTTGTTGCCGGACCAATTGGGACTTGAACTGATTTGCCAGGTCCATTGCTTTTGCATAATTTGCTGCCTCAAAGCATTTCCTTGCAGCTTCAAGTTTTTTATCTGAAAATGTGAAACCATCATGTTGCACTTTTTCAAATGCATTTTCTGCATCATCAAGTACAGTGATGGTTGCATCTTTATTTTTATTATTGATTTCACGTAACAAAGCTTCTTTCTTTTTCAATGCCTCATCTTTTTCTGGGTTTATTTCCAGAGATTTGTCGTAGCATTTAATTGCTTCTTCCTTTCGGCCAAGACCATCCAGAACATAGCCTTTACCGTACCACGCTGAATCATCTTTCGGGTTTATTTCCAGTGCCTTGTCGTAGCATTTAATTGCTTCTTCCTTTCGGCCAAGATCATCCAGAGCATTGCCTTTATTGTTCCACGCTTCATCTTTTTTCGGGTTTATTTCCAGAGATTTGTCGTAGCATTTAATTGCTTCTTCCTTTCGGCCAAGATCATCCAGAGCATTGCCTTTATTGTACCACGCTGAATCATCTTTCGGGTTTATTTCCAGAGATTTGTCGTAGCATTTAATTGCTTCTTCCTTTCGGCCAAGACCATCCAGAACATAGCCTTTACCGTACCACGCTGCATCCTTTTTCGGATTTATTTCCAGTGCCTTGTCGTAGCATTTAATTGCTTCTTCCTTTCGGCCAAGACCATCCAGAACATAGCCTTTACCGTACCACGCTGAATCATCTTTCGGGTTTATTTCCAGTGCCTTGTCGTAGCATTTAATTGCTTCTTCCTTTCGGCCAAGATCATACAGAACAACGCCTTTGTTGTACCACGCTGCATCCTTTTTCGGGTTTATTTCCAGTGCCTTGTCGTAGCATTTAATTGCTTCTTCCTTTCGGCCAAGAGCAGACAGAACAACGCCTTTGTTGTACCACGCTGCATCCTTTTTCGGATTTATTTCCAGTGCCTTGTCGTAGCATTTAATTGCTTCTTCCTTTCGGCCAAGACCATCCAGAACAACGCCTTTGTTGTACCACGCTGCATCCTTTTTCGGGTTTATTTCCAGTGCCTTGTCGTAGCATTTAATTGCTTCTTCCTTTCGGCCAAGATCATACAGAACAACGCCTTTGTTGTACCACGCTGCATCCTTTTTCGGGTTTATTTCCAGTGCCTTGTCGTAGCATTTAATTGCTTCTTCCTTTCGGCCAAGATCATACAGAGCATTGCCTTTATTGTACCACGCATCAGCATTCTGGGGATTTGCATCCAATGAGCGGTTGAAATACTCTATCTTCTTCTCATCTATCTTGGCATCCATGGCCATTTTGAACCATTTCTCGGCAATTTTTTCCGGATTGCCTATTTTATCAAAGAATCCCACGTGTCCACCTCTCAATACATCATGACAATCCCTGTTGAATCAGACAACATTTTACTATATTATAAGGATAAATTCGGTTGAGCTTTTTAGTTCTAACTGGTTTAACCACCACTGAAGTAATGCTACCTGCCCTGGTCACTGTGTGATTATTGCTCCCCTGAGGGCATACTTCCTTATGCTCCAAACTCTTTGTTCCACTGCTCGTATTTGCTGAGGGTAATGCTGTTTACAGGAGGATTTGTGGTATTCATGGCTTCGTTAAAATCAGCAAGTATCAGCGGACGTGTGTTCAGTTTCCTCTTTTTCAACTCCTCAAAGGGCAAACGTGCAAGTTCGTGGAGATTGGGGTTTTTATCATTTACCATTGTGTGGATCGCTTTCTGGGAAATTGTAGATAAATCCCTTCCTGAATAACATTTCTTAACGCATTCAGCAGCAATCTTTTCAAGGTCACAGTCCATGCCGATATCTTTTGTATGTAATTTCAAAATAGCATGTGTTGTTTGTTTGTCTGGAAGTGGAACATATATGCGACGAGGAAAACGACTAAGTATTGCATCATCAAGATCCCATGGAGCGTTTGTGGCTGCGAGTGTTAGAATTAATATATTATTTTTCTTGCTTGCAAAACCATCCATCGTGGTAAGCAGGGTGCTCAGCATCCTTTTACTGGCCTCGCTCGCATCAGTATTTCTGTTTGCTGCAACCCCATCGATCTCGTCCATGAAAACGATCGAAGGAGCTTTTTCTTTTGCAACATCATATACAGAGCTTAAGATCTTGGAGCTTTCTCCGAAATATTTGGATGTTATCTTATCCCCCTGGACATTGAACATGGTCGCATCAAGAGAACCTGCACACGCAGAAGCAAGCATTGTCTTTCCAGTACCAGGTGGTCCAAAGAGCAGAACTCCTTTCCACGGCTTTATACTCTCGGGTTTCTGGAGACCTGCAACAACAATGGTTTCCATGAGAAGCCGCTTTGTTTCCTCAAGACCACCGATGTCATCCCATCTTACAAGGGAACTGGATATCAAATTCTCTGCCTGGGACTTAAAGCCATTATTGGATTCAGAGCTCTCAGAATTTCCTTCAATATGGGAGTGAAAAGAAGGTGTCTTACCCTTAACAATGACCGCGTTTTTCCAGTTTGAAGCCAGTTTGAGATACTTCTCTTTCTCTTTAGGTGAGTTCTTGGCAAGAGCAACACAAATTCTGGCACTTTCTTCAGAATGCAAGTGTGCCATTTCCTGGTTGCCATTCTCCAGCGCTTCCTTGTATTTGGACTGGGCTTTTTTTAGCTGGGTAATAAGTGCGTCAGTCATGTCAGGCATACTTGCTCACTCCACATTTTTTGATAGTTTCTCTTTCACATAATCCGGTTCAAGATTACCTTCATCAAGCTCATTCAGCATGTCAAGGATCTCATCTGAATCACTATCATGCTCAGTTGGTTTGATGGTCGCACTTATTTTGCTGGTTACAGTGTTGATTTTCTCCTCTCTTTCCTGAGCTTTCAGTCTGCGGTCTATTAGATCCTTTTCCATTTGTTCAGCGTTGATCTCTGATGTGACACCCATCTCTGGTATTTTGTCACCTTCCCTGACGATCTCGATACCACTTACAGCACGCAGTTCCTGTTCAACAGAGAATAACGCATCTTCCTTAAAGGCCTTTTTTTCCTGAAGCGTTTTTATCCTGCTTGCAATTCTCCTTTTTTCACTAGGATTCGTCCCTTTGGAACTTTCGACAAGTGTGTCTATCTGTTTCTCTATTCTTTGGATCTCCTGAACCAGATCATCAGATTTTGCTTCAAGCTGTACTCTTTTCTCAAACAATGTCTTGCTTTCGAACTTGTTTATCTGGTCTTCCTTTTCTTGATTGTCACCAAAAATCTTACGTATAAAACCCATCACAACTACCTCACTGACTTTCAAACCACCGTATTAGTAAAAATTACAGCTGAGGCAAAATCCTCTGCCTCTATCTCATCCTGCAGGACAAAAATAAACCTAATTTATTCCATCTCGACTGAAGCCTACTCCTTCATATCATTCTCTACAGAGAGTTTCTTTTGAACTGCTGCCACATCAAGACTTCCTGCCTCCACCTGATCCCACATTTCCATCAGACTTCCGGTAGACTCGTCTACAATTTCGTCCATATCATTCCCTTCAAACTTCTCATTAAGAGTATTCAATAGACCATCATACTCCATTCCATCAAGTCTTATATTGATCATGATAGCTTCAAGTTTCTCAGGATCTGCAGATGCGATTTTGTCCCAGAGTGGGGTCTTTTTGAGCTCCTTCTCGAATTTCTTGATCGTTAAAAAGTTGGTTGTGAACTGATATTGTTTCTGGGCCATCAGGAAGCTTTTTGACTTGAGTTTTGCTTCAGTTTCAAGACCAGTGATTTCTGTTGCAAGCATTTTCTTATAGAATTTGTCTGCACCAATGCCTTCTTCAAACTTCTTCTTTTTCTCTGTTTCTATTTTCACGATCTCTTTTCGGATCTTATCAGTCCGATCTTTGAGAAGCATCTGCTCTTGTTGAAGTTCGCGCAGTGTAATCGATTCCAAAACGTTCTTGTTTTTGCCAAAGTTCTTAAGCTTACTTAAAATACTCATCTATACCACCATAAAATATACATTACTCATTATATTTATTTAAGAATTGTAGTTACTTATTCAATACAAGTCCCACGCCGCTTACATACAGAACCTGTCCATATCCTTCAGCTTCCAGTTCATGCAACGCTTTTCTGACAATACGTGCATCCATTTTTGTCTCTTCCACAAACTTGTCAAGTATTACATGGTCCGCAAATTCGTATTCATTTTTGATTAATCTTTTACATTTGATCACCTTTTCAAGGTCTGTCTCAGGCTCAAATAATTTTATATAATCTTTAATCCTTTCATCTGTCTTGTTATAGAGAAGTTCACCGGTCTCACTGTCGACCAGGCATAGAGAAATGTACCGACTTACATAGTTTTTTGAGAACTCTTCGGATTGAAGATAAGTCTTGATTTTGCTATCCCATCCAGTCGGAGAAACGATGCATATCAAATGGAAGTATTTTCCCTTCTCAGCATTGTTGATAGCATGAACAAGTATTCCATTGAGTTCTGATAGTGTAACCGACTTGGTATCAAAACCATTCATGGCATATTCTTTCCAATGGTTAAAAATAATAGCCTCTACAACTGTTTTCGGTTCTTTTTTGCCGAATATCCTGAAAGTGCGTTCTTTAATTTCGTATCTTGACCTGATGTTCAGAGGCAACTGAGATTCGATTTCGGGAACTGTGAGGCTGTCTTTCAGCAATTCATGGATTTTATATTTGTCATCGGTTTTTGTATGATCACCATTCCATGAGGTTACCTTGTAATTTTTACCATTTATAGGGTTTCGGATTTCAATAGGAAATGAATACATTTTCATGTCAAAGCGACCGATATAATCCATCTCATACAATTTGGCCAGGTCTGCAGGTATGAAACGATTTACAGTACTGGACCCTTCAATTGCTTTCCGGATGCTTTCAAACTTCTCTGTGATTTCTTCTTTCTGGAACCGCACAGCCTGCTTTTCACTTTCAATGACATCAGCCTGCGTTTGCAGATCCTGTTTTAATTGTTCAAGCTTTGACAGTTCTTCTTCGATTATCCTCTTGTTTTCCGATTCCATCTCAGAGCGAAGACTACTCTTCAGGCCATTGATCTCAGACTCTTTCAATTCAAGCTCTTTCTTCTTATCTGCAATCTCTTTTTCATGAATCTCCAGACGCTTTTCAGTCTCAGAGTACAGATCAAATATCTTGGACCTCTCATTTTCCATTCCTCTAATTCTGTCATTCAGGGATTCAACCTGAAGTTCCTTCTGGAACATCTGTTTTTCCAATTGTACAAGTTTGTCGTCGAGCTCTTCTTTTCTTAAAGCAGCTTTTTTAGCACTTTCCAGTTCTTCCCCAAGACGGTCCAGTTTCATCTGAACATCTGCTGAAATTTCCTGTCTCTTTTCCTCAGATTCAAGTACTTTTTTTATAGCACTCTCCATTTCTATGACCGTTCGTGTAATTCCGCCCGGGTTAGTTCTGATGTATTCGATGATAGCTTCCTGTATCTTTTCAGTTCTGTCCTTAAGCAGATCTTTAATGGCACGCGCAATAGCAGGTTTTATCTGAACATTCTCAAATATGCTATCACGGTGGGAATCCATTTTTTCGACATTATCTTTAACAATATCGTAGATTTTGCCCTCTTTACGTCCTATTCTTTCCTTTATCTCGTCAATTGTGTAGTCATCAAAAAAGCGGAATTCTTCAATTATTTTAAAAAGGCCAAGCTCGGTTTCATTAAATCTTCTTGAAATATTAGGGAAATTTCCCTTCTTGTAAAGGACTGTGGCCAGTTTTAAGCGTGCAAGAGCAAACTTGCTCTCTATATGCTTGTATTCATCGGAACTGAGCCTTACAGAGGTATTCTCTTCAAAGACATCCCTCGTTTCTTCCAGTTTATTCCATAATTGGACTATCTTCTCTTCGTCTTCATAGAGGAGATCCTGATACCCTGTCCTTAACACTCTTTCTGCTGGTTTTTGGATATTTTCAAGAAAATCGATTTCAGCATTACTTGCACCGTTCCCAAAAATCACATTGACACCTCTTAAGAAACAAGCTTCTAAAAATATTATATGAATAACGCAAACTCCTCTGCAAAATATTTTAGCAAATGGGATCGGTTAGGTTCTTCCGCATTGATCTCTATTTGCACTTCTACTCCATTTGAGCCTTCCTTTACAGACACTTTTATCTCTGCATAGCCCTTTTTTGTTGCAGATTCGTATAACTTGATATTTGCATCTATACTTCTTTTATAGACAGCTTTTTTCTGGGCAAGCAGATAATTGATAAAAGATTCCACAGACTCCTTTGATTTATTAATGCTGAATCTAACTTTCTCTGGCTCAGGCATGTTCTTCAGTTCAACCGGGGATAACTTGTAAACTGAAACATTCGTTGCTGCAGTACGCAGGTATAACTCAGATAAAAGGTTTTCAATATTATCATCATTAATTATTCTTGAAATTCCTTTTATTTTTTGCATTTCATCTGGTTCATAATCAGAATTGCCAAATACATACTCGATTCGTTTTCTCTCTGAATCAGAATCGTAATTGCAAATTACTAAATACATGCAGAGAGTAATTGTCAATATTAGTAAATAAGCGTATTCCTCCATAATGGAGGAATTTGATTAATACTCATTTATAAAAATGTTAAATTAATTACAACACTTAAAAAAGCAGGAAGCAGCTATGCTTCCATTACAATACGGAAACCATAGTTGGACCAGCCCGTACCACCCTCGACTGTATTATACATCGTACCATCTTCGGTTATTATATTGTTATAATAGTAATAGCGTCGATTCGCTGACCTACATTCTCCAGCACCATCAAATGTATCTTCTTCCCAGCTGCCACCCTTGAATAAAATGGCAGGCCCCCATCCATCCCATACACTTGTATCAAACGGGTGCACCCATTCCCATACATTGCCATGCATGTCATACAGCCCCCAAGCATTGGGTTTTTTCTGGCCTACAGGATGAGTTTCACCTCCTGAATTATCCTCATACCAAGCATACTCCTCCAATTCGGACTCATCATCACCGAAAGAGTATTCTGTGGTCGTGCCAGCCCTACATGCATATTCCCACTCTTCTTCAGAAGGCAAACGATACTTGGTGGTACGTTCATTTTCGTTCAGTTTATCAATGAACGTATTTGCATCACGAAATATTACTTGTTCCACTGGATTATTCTCGCCCTCGAAATATGACGGATTGTAACCCATAATTTTAGTCCACTGTTCTTGAGTCACCTCGTATTTACCTAGATAGAATTCCCGTTTTATAGTTACTTCGTGTACAGGTTGTTCATCGTCATCCCCATTGTTTGACCCCATCTCAAAAGTGCCTGCGGGTATGAGCACAAATTCCATGCCGATGGAGTTGGTATAGGTCTTGTCGCCTTCTTCTGGATCTGGAAAAGCTGTGGTTTTATCATCCATGACCGCGGGTGTTGTTTCAGTAGCAGCCAGTGAAGAATTGACAACATCATTATTAAGGGGGACAACAGTATCCTGATTGTCTGGATCTTCTGAGCCGTCAGGCAGCATATACGACAAGCCTCCAAATAACAGAATCATAAGAATGGCAGCGATGATTATGATAAAGCCAGACTTGTGTTCTTTTGCAGGAGTATAAGCGGTTTTTGTGGGGATTGAAGATACTTCCTCAACCGCTTTCAGACGGATAGCTTCTTGTGTCTGTGCCTTTTTTTGTTCCGTCTTAATTTTCTCATTTCGCTCAGCAGCGAAACATCTCTCGCAAAGGGGACTTTCCCCGAATTTTCTTGGCTTCCTAAACCAACTCTCACAGGTCTGACAGAACCTGGTACCACATTTACACAGGAGGGACTTATTGGAGGAATCGATAAGATTGAAACAAACCGGACATTCTCTGTTGGCAATGCCTGTGCTGTTGTCACCCTGATTTGAACTGCTTCCATTACTATTTACATAACCAAGGCCGCTGCGGTCAATCTCACATTTATCGATGACGATGTTCACATCGCAGGTACCGTCGATATTACAAAGATCGAGAAGGTTGCTCCTATCAATTCTGGACTTATTTATGCTGATATTGACCACTCTGCTGCCACTGACCTTTGATTCAATGGAACTTTTCAGTTCCCGTCCAATTTCAGCAAGCAGCCCTGCCAGTGATTCAGCGGTCGGAGTTGCTGCAAACAGTTCAAGCGAATTGTCTGCGTTATTGATTGAGATTTTAATTACAATATCATCCTTATTGACCTTTGTCCTTCCGTAGTACCAGAGCTCATAGTTGTTCCCATCCTTAGTGTGCATGGTACGTACATGCCTGACATCATGCTTTTCGATAACTTCACGGGCAATGCTCACCAGCCCTGCCATCTCGAATCTTCTCTGTATCTCACATACTCGTCTGTCTTGGCTTGGCAGCTTCTCTATGAATTCCTTAAGCCGGCCGATGTTGATATCTGCATCTGTTTTCATGATGGGGCAGACTACGCTGATATCCTTTGGCTCCATCTGGATTATCTTTAGCTTACCTTGGTAATCTTTGTAAGAAATATGACAGTTTATATCAGTGCCCTTGGAACACATCAGAGGATCAAAATAGATAGCTATAGACTTTGACTTGCCACCATCAATATTCCCCAAAATGTACTTTCCCTGCTTTACAGGCAGGGATGGTGGCTCATGCCGGTCAATACGCAAAATTTCGTCATCATAGATGAAATCTAAAGTAATATCTATTATAGAGTAAGAACTTTCATTGGTCACAGCCATCTTCAAACGAATATATCCCTGGTAAAATTCTGTTTCCCTTGTGATTTTGATGGCTGATTCCATGCTTGTCTCCATTTTAATAAAATAATGTCATATGTCTTTCACTTTTTACTATTTATTCGTTATGATTTTACTCAGTGATTCTTAATCTCCCACGGTGCGGCTATGCAAGCACCTGCTCGGGCTTAAGCCGCGTTTTTCTCTCGTAATGCAATTTTACAATAAAGTCGTAAAGTAGTAAAGCCATAAGTGGCTACACTGTCCTGAGGAGACGGAAACCGAGGAAGATGCTGCTGCTGTCAGGATCGCGGCTGAGGCGATTTGCTGACCGGCAGTAACTAGCGATATCGAACCAGCTACCACCACGAGAGATCCGGGAGGAGCCACTGCCATCCTTCCAAACACTGCCATCAGTTGGAGCATCCTTATAATTAGCATGATACTTGTCTTGGCACCATTCCAAGACATTGCCGTGCATATCATACAAGCCCCAGGGATTCGGCTTCTTCTGACCCACCGGATGAGTATTACCACCTGAATTGTTATCGTACCAGGCATAATCTCTCAGCTTTGATTCAATGTCACCAAAGGAATAACTCGTGGTCGTGCCAGCCCTGCAGGCATATTCCCACTCGGCTTCCGAAGGCAGACGATACTTGTTAGTACCTTCTTTTGCATTCAGTTTCTTAACGAACTCCTGAACATCGTTCCAGGAAAAATTTTCCACTGGATTATTGTCACCTTTGAAATAAGATGGATCAGTGCCCATCACAGCCTTCCACTCTTTCTGGGTAACGAGATACTTGCTAAGATAGAATGGCTTGGAGATTTTAACTTTATGAACAGGTTCTTCATAACTATTTTCGTTCGAGCCCATATGGAACTCCCCCGCATGGATGAGCACGAACTCCATTCCAATGGAATTCCTGATTGAAGCAACGGCCTTTTTTGCAGTTTCTTCACGCTCTTTCCTAAGCCGCTCTTCCTCCTGTCTCTTTCGTTCTGTATCTTCTCGGCGCCTGCGCTCCTCTTCAGTCCTTCTGATTCTCTCGTTTTCCTCGGTGGCCTTCAAGCGAGCCTTTTCTTCGTTTTCCCTTGCAAGTCTCTCCTGCTCAGCAGTGAAACATGCCTCACACAAAGGTCTCTCTCCGGGTTTGCACGGCTCCCTGAACCAGTTCTCACAGGTCCGGCAGAACCTGCTACCACATTTACAAAGGAGGGATTTGTTTGAGGAATCAATAAGATTAAAACAAATCGGACATTCCCTATTGCCAACGCCTGCATTACTGCCACTCTGATTTGAATCACCACCATTGCCGTTGACAGAACCAATACTACTGCGGTCGATCTCACTCTTGTCCACAACAATATTAACATCACAGGTACCGTCCATATCACACAGATCAATCAGATTACTGCGGTCGATCTTGGACTTGTTAATACTTACATTGACAACCCTATTTCTCCCACTGATCTTCAATTCAACAATATCCTTTATCTCACGACCCACCTCTGCCAACAGACCTGCTAAAGTTTCAGGGGTCTGAGTAGCGGCAAACAGTTCAAGGGTCTGATGTGCATTGAGGACAGATATCCGGATTACAATATCGTCCTTTGTGACCTTGGTCTTACCATAATACCAGAGTTCGTAGTTGTTCTCATCCTTTGTATGCAAGGTACGAACATGCCTTATATCATGTTTCTCCACGACCTCACGGGCAATGTTGACCACCTTTGCCATATCAAATCCTCTCAGGATCTCGCACACACGGTTATCCCGGCTCGGCAGTTCATTTATGAACTCCTTGAGCCTTCCTATATTGATATCAGACTCGGTTTTCATTATAGGACAGACAACACTGATCTCTTTTGGCTCCATCTGAAGTATACTACGCTTGCCCTGATAATCTTTGAAAGTAACATGGCAGTCGATATCAGTGCCTTTGGAACACATCATAGGATCAAAATAGATAGCAATTGACTTGGACTTACCACCATCGACACTGCCTAAATAGAGCTTTCCTCTCCTTTCCTGGTAGTTAGGTTCATACCGGTCTATACGCAAAAGCTTATCATCATAGATAAAATCAAGGATAACATCGGCAATCATATAGGGACTTTCATTGGTCACAGCCATCTTCAAACGAATGTAGCCCTGGTAGAATTCGGTTTCTCGGATTATTTTGATAGCTGGCTCCATGGAAAGCACCTTATGCAAAATCAAGGCTATACTTTGAGTTTTTTCTATAAAGTTTCTTCTCTTATTTCATCTTAAATCCTATAATTACATTTTAGAAAGTACTAAATATTTGAGAGTTTTTTAAGATAGTAAATAGGTGGTTCCGGATAATGTTGTGCAATTTTGATAATTCCGACTGGAAATGTTTTCTAGAAGCGGAGAAAGGCAGTCATCACTGCTACTGGCATCAGAAAATTGATGGAAAAGGACCATCAAACACAATGTTAGGTAATCTGAAGAAAAAAGAAATCCGATATATCTATTTAAAGAATGCAAGGCTGGAAGTTGCAAATTTAAAAGGACTATTTTTAGTAGAGGCTAACCTGCAAGGTGCGGATTTAACCGGAGCAGATTTGCAGGGAGCTAATTTGATGGAGGCTAATCTGGAAGGGGCAAACTTGATGGGAGCTAATCTGGAAGGAGCAGACCTAAGGGGTGCCAGCCTTCAAAACTCTGAATTGCAGCAAAGTTTTTTTGATGCCAAATCACAATTCAACAGCTGGACAGTATTGACTGGCTCGAATCTCCATATGTCTCTTATAGACCAGGCAATTAGTTTCAGGTATGCAAAGTTCTTTAAAAGAAATAAATACGATGAGAAGGAGATAAATGAGATCACTGCGGATAACTGTAATCAGTTCATTGGTTGCTTTTCTTATAAGGGAGAAATTATTTTAGATTTGCAAAAACTAAATAAAAAAATAGCGATCAGTGATGATCTACTCCTGAAACTTAAAGACCTGGATGTAATATGTGAATGGAACTGGAACGATGGAAGTACCAGTTCAGTTTTTTCATATAAATCATTTATAGAGCATTGCAATAAAGATGTGTTTTCTTTCAATGATAAGAAAATTTTGAACAATATCCTATTTTCCTCAGCTGGCCTGCCTAAAAGGATAGTCGTATGTAAGGACAATGACTGCCTGCTGAAAATAGATAGAGCAAAATTTTACGAAGCTTCATATGAAGTGTATAATAATCTGTACAATTTCTATTCTCAGCAAGCCGATATGTTCAGAACAAAACATGTGCATTACAGGCGTGCAGAAGTTAATAGAAAACTTCTCTTGCACAGGAGCAAGCTAAATACTGTAAATGGTATTTCGGACAGGATCAGATCGTGGTTTTTTGACTGGATGATACTGAAAAACCTGACAGAATACGGAGAAAGTATTTTGAAACCTATCTCAATTTCTGTTTTCGGGATTATAGGATTTGGATTATTGTACAGATTACTGAACGGTATAGAAATTGCAAGCCGTGCTCCTAAAATGCTGGATTATATATACCTAAGCTCTAGCACTTTTTCCGGTCTTGGAATTGTTGGCGTCCAGCCCGATTTTACTTTACCGCTGATGCAACCGCTTATAATCCTTGAATCGGCTTTTGGCATTAGTATGATATCTATCATCATATTCGTTATAACTTACCAGATAGCAAGATAATGATGTTCTTTGTTATAAATAAAATATGGCGAGGAAGTCCGGAATACGAATTTTCGGCACGGCTTGCGCACCTCGCCTGTGCGGATACGCACGCATTTGCTCGGGCTTAAGCCACGGTTTTTCTCCTGCGGCGCAGTTTTGTGAATAAAGTTCTAAAGTAGTAAGTAGCTACACTTCCCTAAGAAGGCGAAAACCAACATAGTTGAAGCTTACGCTGGAGCCCGGGCCAAAGCAGCTGCGAACCGCCGACCGGCAGCTTCTGGCATCATTGCTCCAGCAGCCGCCACGGCCGACCTGGGAGAAGCTACTTCCATCTTCCCAAGCACTACCATTACCCGGAGCACCCTCATGATCAGCATGCCAATTGTCCTGCACCAATTCCCATACATTGCCATTCATGTCATACAATCCCCAGGGATTCGGCTTCTTTTGACCTACCGGATGGGTTTTGTCTCCTGAATTGTCATTATACCAAGCATAATCTCCCAGCTTTGAGTCACTATCCCCAAAGGAATACCTAGTGGTCGTGCCTGCCCTGCAGGCATACTCCCACTCAGCCTCCGATGGCAGGCGGTAACTGCCAGTACCCTCCTTTGCATTCAGCTTCTTGACAAACTCCTGAACATCGCCCCAGGAAACACTTTCCATAGGACAATTGTCACCTTTGTAATACGATGGGGTGTCGCCCATCACCTCACCCCACTGCTCCTGTGTCACTTCATACTTGCCAAGATAGTAGGATTGCCCAATTGTTATTTTCTGAACAGGTTTTTCATTATCATATCCGTCAGTAGAACCCATCATAAACTCTCCCGCAGGAATCAACACGAACTCCATGCCAATAGAATTGGTATAGGTTTCCAAATTCCCCTGCATACTAGTAACAGCATCCGTTTTATCTACAGTTGCAGTGGATTTGGAAACATTAGAAGAAGACAGCGTAGAGGGACTGAGGGGCTTATCTCCGAATAGTGTTCCAAAAATCATGATACCTGCAATTACCACAATAAACACAATAACATACGATTTCCAAGCAGAATTGGACTCAGTTGGAGTGATTGTCTTTTGTGTAGAAACAGCTGTTACCAATATTTTTCTTGAAGTAGCTTCTTTTTCTTTAACATGTGTTCTTTCCGCTTCTTCTCTTTTTTTATCAGCTTCCCTTTCTTTCTTTAACCTGTCTTCTTCAAACTTGTGTTCCTTCTCTTGATGAAAAGATCTTTTGTAGTCATCATTTGATATACCAAAACTGGTACGGTCTAGATTGCTGCCCTCAATAACAACATTGACATCACAAGTTCCTTCCATATTACATAAATCAAGCAGGTTGCTACGATCAATTTTCGATCCTCTTATACTAATATTGATAACTGTGTTTTTACCACTAATAGTCGATTCGATTGAATCTTTGATTTCTCTTCCGACCTCAGCAAGTAAACCTGTCAGTGTTTCAGCGGTCTGAGTAGCTGCAAAGAGCTCAACGATATGCCGTCCGGCAAGAATAGAGATCATGATCACAATATCATCATTTGTGACTTTTGTCTTGCCATAGTACCATATTTCGCAGTTGTTATTATCCTTTGTACGCAGGGTACGCACGTGCTGTACATTGCGTTTCTCTATAACCTCTTGAGAAATACTTATCAGCTTATTTATATCAAAACCACTAAGTACCTCACATGCACGACTATCCCTGTTAGGAAGCCTCTCAATAATCTCCTTAAGTCTACCTGCATTGATATCAGAAACAGTTTTAAGAATAGGACAGACGACACTGATTTCCTTTGGTTCCATTTGAACTATGTATCGTTTGCCTTTGTAATCTTTATAAGCTACATTACACTCAATATCAGTGCCTTTGGAACACATTTGAGGATCAAAGTATACAGCAATGGATTTGGACTTACCACCATCGATACTGCCTAAATGGATCTTACCTTTCTTTTCTACATATACAGGCTCATATCTATCCACACGCAGAAGCTCATCATCATAGACAAAATCAAGAGTAACTTCGTTTACTGCATAAGGACTTTCATTAGTAACAGCCATCTTAAAACGAATATAACCCTGGTAGAATTCGGTTTCTCGAGTTATTTTGATGGCTGACTCCATGAAATACACCATTATAAAATTATGCTACATGTTGTTTGCTTTATACTATTTATTAGTTATGATTTTATGCAAACGTTTTGGATTTTCGCGGCCCACTTATGCACCTCGCCTGTGCGGATACGCACGCATTTGCTCGGGCTTAAGCCGCGGTTTTTCTCCTGCGGCGCAGTTTTGGAATAAAGTTTGAAAGTAGTAAGTGGCTACACTGCCCTAAGAAGACGGAAGCCGTGGAAGAAGCTGCGGTAGTCCGGGTCGTTGTTGCTGCGAACTGCCGACCGACAGCTCCCGGCAAAAAAGTTCCAACCGCCGCCACGAACGATCCGACCGGGGCTACTGCCATCTACCCAGGCACTTCCATCAGTCGGAGCACCTTTATAATAACCATGCCACTCATCTTGACACCATTCCCTTATATTTCCATGCATGTCATATAACCCCCAGGGATTCGGCTTTTTCTGACCAACTGGATGGGTTTTGTTCCCTGAATTATCGCCATACCAAGCATATTCTGCGAGTTTTGATTCATCATCACCAAAGGAATATATTGTGGTCGTGCCTGCCCTACATGCATATTCCCACTCAGCCTCTGATGGAAGAGGATACTTGTCAGTTCCTTCCTTTGCGTTTAGTTTCTTTACGAACTCCTGCACATCGTTCCACGATACATTCTCTACAGGATTGTTGTCACCTTTGAAATACGATGGATTGTCACCCATTATCGCTACCCACTGTGCTTGGGTAACTTCATACTTGCCAAGGTAAAAGGGCCTGGAGATCTTCACTTTATGAACGGGTTTTTCACTATCATAACCATCATCTGAACCCATCTGGAATTCACCTGCTGGGATGAGCACGAAATCCATGCCAATGGAATTCTTGATTGAAGCAGAAGGCTTCTTTGCAGCTTCTTCACGCTCTCTCCTGAGACGCTCTTCTTCCTTTCTCTTCCTCTCGGCTTCTTCAGCAGCTTTCAGGTGGGCAGCTTCCTGAACCTTACGTTCTTCCTCCTTCCTGAGACGCTCCAGTTCCTCCTGCTCAAGGCGTTGTCTCTCCTCCTCTGCAGCCTTCAGGCGAGCCGTTTCTTCCCTTTCCCTTGCAAGTCTCTCCTGTTGCTCAGTGAAACAACTCTTGCAAAGAGGCCTCTCCCCAGGTTTGCGTGGCTCCCTGAACCAGCCCTCACAGGTCTGGCAGAACCTGGCTCCACATTTACACAGGAGAGATTTGTTAGAAGAATCTATTAAATTGAAGCAAAACGGGCATTCTCTGTTACCAGTAACTCCGTTACTATCGTTTTGATTCGAAAGACTTTCATCCTCATTCGCAAAACCAATGCTGCTGCGGTCAATATCGCTTTTATCAATGACAATATTAACATCGCAGGTCCCATCCATGCTGCAAAGATCAATCAGATTGCTGCGGTCGATCCTGGACTTGTTTATGCTGAGGTTGATAACCCTGCCCTTCCCACTTACCTTTGATTCTATGGCATCCTTAAGCCCTCTTCCGACTTCAGCAAGAAAACCTGTCAGGGATTTGGCTGTCTGTGTGGCTGCAAAAAGCTCGACAGTATGATATGTATTGAGAATAGAGACCCTGAAAACAATATCATCCCTGTTGACCTTGATCTTGCCGTAATACCATATCTCACAGGTATTCCCGTCGCGTGTATACAGGGTACGGACATGACGCACTTCCTGTCTCTCCACAACTTCCCTGGCAAGGCTGGCAAGCTTCACGATATCGAAGCCGCTCAGAACCTCGCATATGCGGCTGTCCCTCACCGGAAGGTCTTCGATGAATTCCTTGAGTCTGCCAATATTAATATCCGAGTCCGTCTTCATGATAGGGCATGTTACACTTATCTCTTTAGGCTTCATCCATACGGAAGCCATATCGCCATTATGATCAGCATACGAGACCTGGCACCTTATATCCGAGGCTGTGGTACATTTCAGGGGTTCGAACAGCACCGTAAAAGACGTTGACTTGCCTCCATAGATGTTGCCCAGAAGGAACTTCCCGTTCCTGACAAAGCAGTCATCATGTTCGGCAATGTGCAGGAGTTTCTCATCGAACATGAAATCAAGCATTACGTCCGCTATGATGTTGGGGCTTTCATTGATAACGGACATCTTGAAGCAAATATAGCCCTGATAAAACTCGGTTTCTCTTAAAATCCTGACTGAATAATCCAATGCATCACCACATCATGTACGACCGTATCGGACCTATTTGGACTACACCATAATATATTTTATGATTTAGTGTGTAGAAACAGCCAAGATTCAGTCATGATTCCCGTAAATGTCCTCCAGATCAAAGGCAAGACAGCCGCTCTCCCTTAACCTTGCTTTGCCCTCTATTTTCTTTGCAATTATGGCAAAATGCTCCTCCCTTTCTACACTTTGCCATTGCACGTACCCGGACTTGGCCTTCAGGTCCTGTAAGATCCGGCCTGCGCTCTTATCATTCAGGGTCTGCCACTTGCACTCGACAAAGAGTATCCCCTTTAAACCTTCGTTCAGGCCTACAAGATCGATCTCATAGGCACTGTCACCTGTTTGTTTACCTGGGACCCGGCCCCACTGCCTGCCTATCTTTTCGAAGGCAAAGGGCAGTTTTCCGGCGATATTGAGCTCTATGAGATATTGTCTGGCAATCTCTTCGAAAACATGGCCCAGATACCTGTCATAGGAATCCGTGATCTTTGAGACGATGGCTTCCCGGTTGACTTCCAGCATGGACCGCGTCGGGAACACGTAAGTGTACCAGAACCGTAGGAAATTGTCAGACAGCACGTAGACTGAGCCTGTCTTTATGTCGCGGGTCTTCTTTAAGGTAACAGGCGATTCCCTGGAGAGAAAGCTAAGACCTATAAGCACGCGCAGGTATTTGGGAATATTGTGGACTGCTATGCCTGTTTCGTTCGCGATCTCTGAGACCCGATTCTTGCCTTTGGATATGGCTTCGAGTATCAGCTCGTAATTAGTCGGCTCTCTTAGCTCCTCCCTTAGCAGGAAGGTGGCTTCGTCGTAGAGGAAAGTGGCCCGGTGCAGTACGTTGCTGTTGACATTCTCCATGAACTTGAGTTCTTTGTCGAACTTGTTCAGGTAGGCAGGCACGCCGCCCAGGCAGCCATAGATCCTCACAATCTCCGCCGCATCCTTTCCGGGAAAGAAATGCCTGATATGCCTGAACTGCAGGGGCTCGACCCTGATCTGCCCGCTCCTGCGGCCATACAGAGGAGACTTGTAGCCTAATACCTCGTTTTCCATCATGCCTATGCTTGAACCCAGCAGGATGAGCATGACATTGGCATCCTTAAGGTATAGGTCCCATGCCGCCTGGAAGGCCGACATTGCTGCGCTGCTGCCCTCTATGAGGTATGGCACCTCGTCGATGATTATTACAGGCTTTCCCTGAGCTTGCTGGGAAACGAACTTGAGGGCAGCGTCCCATTTTGTGATCTTCGGCTGGTATGTCCCGAGCTGCTCGGCGGCCTTTTCCAGAAAGTCCTCCACTTGGTGCTCAAGGTCCAGTTTCTGGGAAAGGTAATATACCGAGGACTTCCCGGCCGCGAATCTCAACACGAGCTCGGTTTTACCAACTCTCCGTCTCCCGTAGACCACCATAAGCGAGGAGGTGTCCTTTGCATATTCGGATTCAAGGAACTCCATCTCTTCAGTGCGGTCAATGAATAGACTCATGATCCTTAGTATTACGAGTCTAATAATTAAAGGTTTTCACCCCACAGCCAACGAATCATTGCATGAGGAAAAACGCTGAATATCAAGCCAGCTAACAGGATTGATCCCGCCACCGCTTTCGAACCATTCAGGCCTACCCGAGGCGGCGGGTTCCTGCTCTTTGTCCGTTGAAACGGAACCGGGCCGTGGTCTGGTCAGTGTCATTGCACAGGAGTATTGTACCTTGCCCTCACATACTTTTCCTCATATTTGACAGTGAATATTTTAAGCATGCTCTTTTCTCACAATGAATTTTTGGCATGCGGCTTGTGCACCTCGCCTGTGCGGCTATGCACGCAACTGCTCGGGCTTAAGCCGCGATTTTCCCTTACAGCCATTTGGCAATAAAGTCATAAAGTGGTAGATGATCACACTTCCCTTACAAGACGGAAGCCGACGTACCTGTAGCGGAAAGATGGGTCGGCGAAGGCGCGATTCGCTGAGAACTGAGAACTGAAAAAATAGCTGCCACCACGAAATTCCCGGTAGAGGATATTACCATCTTCCCAGGCACTACCATCAGTCGGTGCACCATTGTAAGAATCATGCAACTCGTCCTGCACCCATTCTGCGACGTTACCATGCATATCATATAATCCCCAAGGATTTGGTCTTTTCTGGCCCACTGGGTGGGTTTCATATCCTGAATTGTCATAATACCAGGCATAATGACCCAGAATGGATTCATCGTCACCAAAGGAGTATTTCGTGATCGTACCTGCCCTACAAGCATACTCCCACTCAGCCTCTGATGGAAGACGATACTTATCAGTACCTTCCTTTGCGTTCAGCTTCTTAACAAATTCCTGCACATCATCCCAAGAAACATATTCTACAGGATTGTTGTCACCTTCGAATTTCGAAGGATTAGCGCCCATTATCTCAACCCACTGTTCTTGGGTCACTTCATACTTACCAAGGTAGTAGGCATTTTCGATGGTCACTTCGTGAACGGGCGTTTCATAAGGATCTAAATCATCTGAACCCATCTCAAACTCACCTGAAGGGATGAGTACGAACTCCATGCCAATAGAGTTGGTGTAAGTTTCTAGATTGAGCTGCGTATTGGTAGAAGCAGTTTTGTCATCAATAGATATATTATTGGTTTCAGTGGCAGCTACGGAAGAATCAACAATCTTGGTGTTCTGGGGAACAACGGTATCCTGATTGTCAAAATTGTCCACAAGTAGTGGCGATAACATCAAGTAACCTGCAAGTACAATAATGACCAATACTGAAAAAAGTAATGCTTTTTTACCGATTTTTCGCCCATGAGTACCAGAGGGCTTTTTCGAATCCTGCAACTGATGGAGATAACCGGTGTTGATAGTGTGATCATTTCCGAATGAATTTATTTCATGCACTTCGGTAGATCCAATACCGCTCCGGTAAATATCGCTTTTCTCGATAACCACATTTACGTCGCAAGTACCATCCATATTGCACAGGTCAAGCAGGTTGCTACGATCTATCTTTGACTTGCTTATACTGACATTAACCACTCTACCCTTGCCGCTAACCTGCGACTCCACACCCTCTTTAAGTTCCCGTCCAATCTCAGCAAGCAGCCCGACCAGTGATTCAGCTGTTTGGGTAGCTGCAAACAGTTCCAAAGAATTATCATCAGTGTTTATGGAGATTTTAATAACAATATCATCTAGCTTGACCGTTGTCTTCCCATAATACCAGATCTCCCACTTTTTGTCATCAATGTCATGCATGGTCCTGACATGTTTAACACTATGCTTCTGGAGAATCTCTCGGGAAAGGTTCACAAGTTTCTCCACATTAAAACCGTTCTGTACTTCATAAATACGACTGTCACGGCTTGGAAGTTTCTCTATGAACTCTTTAAGCATAGCAATATTGATGTCAGAATCAGTGTTCAGTATAGGACATGTAACACTGATCTTCGTTGTTTCCATTTGGACTATACTGCGCTTGCCCTGATAATCCTTGAAAGTAATATTACAATCAATAGCAATACCTTTAGAACAGGTTAAAGGATCAAAGTAAATAGTAATCGATTTGGAAGAACCACCATCAATATTACCCAGAGTATATTTTCCTTGTTTTATAGAAATTGATTCGGGTTTGCATCTGTCGATTCGCAATATATCGTCATCGTAGATAAAATCAAGACTAACATCTCCGATGAGGTATGGACTCTCATTATTTACAGCCATCTTTAAACGGATATACCCCTGATAAAATTCTGTTTTCCGAGTTATTTTGATGGCTGACTCCATGAAAGACACCATTATGAAAATATGTTACCTGTTGTTTGCTTTTTACTATATATCCTTTATGATTTTATTCAACCGTTTTACATTTTCCGGGAGCCGCTTGCGCACCTCGCCTGTGCAGCTATGTACGCACATGCTCGGGCTTAAGCCACGTTTTTCTCGTATAGCTATTTTGCAAATAAAGTAGTAAGTGGCTACACTTCCATGAGGAGACGGAAACCGAGGGTGCCGTTGATGCGGTGGTCCAGGTCGTCGCCGATGCGAAGGGCTGACCGGCAGCGCCTGGCGAAGTAGTACCAGCCACCGCCACGAAAGACCCGGTAGGAGCTACTACCATCTTCCCAAGCACTTCCATCAGTCGGTGCACCTTCATAAGAATCATGCCACCTGTCCTGACACCATTCAACTACATTGCCATGCATGTCATACAATCCCCAAGGATTGTGCTTCTTTAGACCCACCGGATGAGTGCTGCCTTCATTTACAATTTTGTCCTTGTTCTTTATCAACTCGTCATAGGTATCATAGCCGCTATACCATGCGTACTCTACCAGCTTTGATTCACTATCCCCAAAGGAATATCTTGTGGTCGTGCCTGCCCTGCAAGCATACTCCCACTCGGCCTCAGATGGAAGGCGGTACTTGTCAGTACCTTCCTTTGCGTTCAACTTCTCAACGAACTCCTGCACATCGTTCCACGATACATTCTCTACAGGATTGTTGTCACCCTTGAAATAAGAAGGATTGTTACCCATAACATCCTGCCACTCTTTCTGGGTAACAGGATACTTGCCAAGGTAAAACGGCTTTGAGATTTTCACCTTATGAACGGGTTGTTCATCATCAGATTCATTAGAACCCATCTGGAACTCCCCCGCAGGAATCAGCACGAACTCCATGCCAATGGAATTCTTGATTGAAGACGAAGGTTTCTTTGCTGCTTCTTCACGCTCTCTCCTGAGACGTTCTTCTTCCTTTCTCTTCCTCTCGGCTTCCTCAGCAGCTTTCAGACGGGCAGCTTCCTGAGCCTTACGTTCTTCGTCCTTCCTGCGCCGCTCCAGTTCCTCCTGCTCAAGGCGTATTCTCTCCTCCTCTTCCTTTTTGCCTAGATTAGCACTCATCACCTCTATATTCAGCAACTCCACGAGCGAATCACACAAACGGGTATAACGTAACTTGAGATTCTCATTGTTTGTTCTCAGGCCAAGCTCACGGATACCGTCATGGAGCAAAGGAGTGATCTTATCTTTTGCAATATCGGGAACCTTCTCAAAATTATCTTCCAGCGGCTGGAGTTTGTGCAGGAGTTCATCTCTCTGGATGAGACCCGAATGACAGTAGCTGTAAAGGTCATGTATCATCCGGAAACTATTGGTGAAAAGCTGGACATCTTTTGCAGAATAGCGAGCAGACATGCGTTTTTCTGCATACGCGGATGCGCCCCTCAGTGGATACTTCTTCAGTGAGCACATGTCTCAAAGGGAAGTATTCTCTCACACCGGGACTTATCTTGTGGTCGGGACAGATGATCCGGACTTGTTCTTTTCGAGAATAGCTGCGAGCTTTACATCCAATGATGCGAGATGATATGTTAAGAGAGCTGGTGGCTTTACGAGATTGGCTTTGCTATCTGTCTGAATGATCTATGAGCAAATCATCCTTTCTGATCCATGGCTCTTGAGTTTGATTAATAAAACTACGGAACATGATCAGTATGATCTGGATTAGTATTATTCAGAGATTCCTTGATCTATAATGAAATTCACAAGAAGTTAAACTATTTGCTTTCGCTGGAATTCATTCAGGACTGGTAGATCTTATGCCTCTTTTTCTCAGAGTTCACCCGGATCTAAAAAACGATTATAAATATAATGATTACAAACGTAATGATTATGCAATTCTACAACAGAGAAAAGAACTGGCACTCATGCGACTGCTTAATTAGAACAGTCCCTCTTTTTTAGTGATCACAGGAAAGAGAAGAGAGGGAAAGATAGAGCTTATCAGGCAGTTCAATTAGAATAATAATTGTTTCAAAATTTGTAAATTTACAAACTTAAAAACTCAGTGCAAAATCGAAATAAACTGGATTAAATGAAAATATCCCTCCTTTATGCTATGTTGAAAATGGGCTTTTTCACACATTTAGTTAACATGATAGTGCAGTTTAGATACTTTTTCTATGAGACTGTTTCCTCCAGGAAGCTAAAGACTTCGTGGTTTCCTGCCTTAGTTCTATGAATCTATTTCTTTCATCAATTTTTACCTGGGTTTTCTAAGCCCTGAAACTTAAATGGAAATCTACCTTTTTGTTCGAGGAAATATATACTCATGTAAGAAACGAAAAAGCCAAAAGAACTAAATAATATAAATTTAATTGTTATATATAATATCATTATAAATATACATGATCTTAAAAAACGAAGGTATAAAAAATGGGTTTCTTTGGAGAATTACTTCAAGACGTAACAGGCAAAAGCAAAAGGCCTGAAATTAAAGGCGGGAGATTCGAAAATTTCGTTTCTGACGAGATATTCACTGATAAATTATTTGACCTTGTGGAAATGACAAGAGACTTTAATTCAAATAGCGAGAGATTTGAAGAACGAAGTATGAACCCTGATTTTCTCTTCAGGGATAAAAGAACCCACGAAGAGTTCTGGATCGAAGCCAAATATCGAACAGGGCTTTTCAGAAATGATAACGGACAACTTGTCTGTGAGATCTGCAAATCCTGGCAATTAGACAGATACAGAGATGTAGAGAAAACCAGCGGCAAAAAAGTCTATATCTGCCTGGGTCTTGGCGAGGATCCCAGATATCCTGAAACTGTCCATCTAATTCCTGTCTTTGGTGCTTATCCTCAATTATTCCAAAGTAAGCTCAAAGAAACATTAATTTGGAGAAATCCCGATATTTAAAATTTTTGAATTTTCTACACTCAATTAATTTGTAGTTGATAGCATGAATATTATTAATTGGAAGGATTCTTTAAGAAAAGAAGTTCAGCCCTGTCAATCCAAAATAAGATTCGACTTATCTTATGTACCGATATCTCACTTTGCTAAACAGTATTTTTGCGAACAACAACTAGATTATGAATATAGTGTTGGAAAAGAAACTTCAGAAAAGGAAATTGAAGGAACGTTTATCCATGAAGAAGTATTTTCCGCTGAAGAAGTAGATTTAGAACAAATTATTGATTCTATTGCTAACAGTCGTTTTTATGCATGCACTTTTCCTTTGTACTTTGAGATTAACGAAATCCTTTTCTGCGGTACTCCAGACGGAATAATTTATTCAAAAGGTAAACCTATTTTCCTGATTGAATTTAAAACAACATCTGGTAATCCGTACGCTCTTTACAAAAACCAAACAATACAAGCAGAAGCATATGCTTTTGCTCTTGAAAACATGGGTTTTGACTGCAACAACTTATGCATTGTCATAATTTCAATTGATAAACTAACGGCTCTGTAGAAATGCTACTTTTGCTTTTATTTTGACCTAATAATTTAAAAAGAATAAATCCCCTGAGTATTACTTTCCACTGAAACACAAAGGGGATGATTGTGTTTTGTCAAATAAGTACTTAAAGTTTGTTGATACAGCTTTAGCTGTATCAGGAAAATCACACCTGCCGATCTATAGTTGCAAATATTCGAAAAGGAAATATACACAACACCAGCTATTGACCTTGATTTTGTTAAAAGAATATCTTAATGTAGATTACAGAAGTATTGTTGAACTTGTTGAATTAATGGAGAGTTTGAAGTTAAGAATTGGTTTAAAAGAGGTTCCACATTATACCACACTTCACAAGTTTATAACTAGACTTAGGTCAATTCTTTTCAGATCGTTGTTACAGCAAACACTAAAACTGTTCTATTCATATGGCGAAAAAATAGAGATAATTGCCATTGATTCGAGTGGATTTACGAGTGGTCACTGTAGCTACTATTACTCTTTTAGGACTGGAAAGAAACGTAGATCATTCCTAAAAGTGAGTATTTCCATTGATACAAAGAAGTTTATTATCACTGGTTTTAAGATATCTGGTAAGCCTATCCATGATGCAAAGCATGCGATGACATTGCTACGGCAATGTCATAAAAATCGCCAATCAAAGTTTTACCTTATGGACAAAGGTTACGATTCTGAAGCTATACATTCTCTAGTAAGGGAAGAACTAGACGCAGTAGCTATGATTCCTTTGAGAGAAAGGAAAAGGAAGAAGATCAAGGGTAAGTATCGTAGAAAAATGATCGATGAGTTTGAGGAAATATTGTACCATTGCAGAAATCTTGTAGAAACGATGTTCTCTGTTCTGAAAAGGAAATACGGGGAAGAAGTGAAGGCAAAAAAGTATTGGAATCAAGCAAAAGAGGTTAAATTGAAACTATTAGTGCATAACCTTGACAGGTATGTCAAGGTTACATATATTGTTCAAATGAGCATTTCTACAAAGCCAAACTAACATCCATGCTATATGGAAAAGAATGTATTGGTATTGTAACCAATGGGATTGAGCAACTTATAACAAACAACCAAGCTTCAACTGAAGATTTTCTTAAAAAGATACAAGAATATCTCCCATACGAAGCAGTCATTCATAGAATAGAATTAGATCGCTCCCGTTTTCTCAAAGATATTACATATTCAAGCATGTATTGGAAAATGGAAAGAGACGCCAGAAAAATGGAATCTCTATATAAATGTAATCAATGCACATATTCTGAAGAATGCCCGCGCTATGAGAAAAAATGGTCAGTTGAAGAAAACAAAAAGCTGGACGAAGAGCATTCCAAGGGAACATCAATCGAAGAAATTGCAAAAATGCTTGGAAAGACAACTGCGTCTGTAAATAGACAGTTGGTATGTCAAAAATATCCAAAACATGGGCAAATTTGGTCTGAAAGAGATATAACCAGATTGACAAAATTGTTTTCACAAAATAAATCTATATCATATATAGCAGATGTTCTGGAGCGGAAGCCTACAGCTATTGAAAAGAAGCTAATGGACTTAGGCCTTATTGAAAAAATGAGTAACAATTCTCCAGCAATTGAAGAAGTGCGAAAGGAATTTCCAAAATATCTTACACCATGGAATGAAGAGGATATTGTAAAATTAGTAGAAATGTTCCATGAAAAGAAAAGTATCGATGAGATTTCTCATATCCTAGAAAGAACCAAATATGGTATAATAGCTAAACTGGAGAGATTAGGTCTTATAAAGCCAAGTGCAGCCAGTGTTAAAATATGCGATGCTTGTAATTCTAGGGATAATTGCACATTGAACTTAAATGAAAGAATTTATTCTAGTTCTAATGATGGGATTTCAAGTGATAAGCAACAAAATGATACAAACTTATGGAATGAAGAAGAAGTAACCTTGATGAGAAATAAATTTTCAGAAGGGATAGATACCATAGAATTAGCCAAAATTCTTAGGAAAAACCAAACATCAATTGAACAGAAATTGATCATATTAGGCTTGATTGATTGCCCATTGCACAAAACAATGCCCGAAATGTTATGATACTAATTCATTCAAATTTGGTAATTAAATGTAGATATATATAATGAGGACTTATATCTCTGTATGAACTGCCCCAGATGCAAAAGTCCTGATCATAAGAAGAATGGAAAAACAAGTGGACGACAACGGTACAAATGCCGTGGTTGTGGATATAACTATTCAATAGAGCTCAAATCAACTGCCAGTTCTACTTTTGTTAAAAGACAGGCTTTACAACTCTATCTTGAAGGATTAGGATTTCGCTCAATAGGACGAATTTTAGGAGTAAGTCATGTTTCTGTCCAGAAATGGATAAAGAAATTTGGTCAGGAATTAGAGGAACTAAAACGTGAAAATGAGATATCTGTCGTTGAATTAGATGAGATGCACACCCACATCGGCAACAATAAAAATATTGCTGGATCTGGATTGTTGTTGATAGAGCTGGGAAAAAGTTCATCGACTGCTCTTTTGGTAGTAGAGGAACGAAAACTGGACAACAGCTCTGGAAAAAATCAGACTGCGAGGAGATAATATAAGTAATGAAGGATCACTAGAGGAGCATATGCAGAGTTCCTTCTCGAGACCACTCATTCGTAATCCAAAGCTGGAACCTATACTGTTGAAGGGTACAACAGAATATTATGAATTTCTTATTAAAATTGAGATAAATAAATGGTTATTATTCTAATTATATTGAAATACTAAAGTGTAATATTATTTTTCTAACAAAAATTAGAAATAAATATAGCTATTTTTAATTACCATAATATCCTATCTTAGACATGATCGAAAAGGATATGTCAAACAAGTATTTCAGAAAAGAATATACCAAAGACTTCTCAGAAGCCACTTTCATCCATGCTGAATAGCATAGTGGCCAAATATACGGAGATACCCGGTAATAATACTCAAAATCATAGATTATGATCGGTAAAATTCAATTAAATCGTAGATTATAATCGATACTTTTAACTAATATTGGAATCAAAATAGTTGTTATGGAACAACTGATAAAAGATGTGCTGGAAAAGCAGAATCCCTGGTGGTTCGGAAAAAGTTACAGTACAGGAATATCCCGCCTTCTGTACTATCCACGCTTATCCAGATATCTGGAAACGGAAGAGATATTACTCATACTTGGTGCCAGAAGGACCGGAAAATCAACTCTCCTATACCAGCTCATTAACAGTCTCGAACTACCTGAAGATAAAGGAGAATCTGTACTCTACATGAACCTTGATGAGCCTGTGTTCCAGAGCCAGACAGAAAGTATAAATCTCCTTTCGAGTATCATTGAAGATCACATCGCTGCAACAAAAAAAGAGAGATACTATATTTTCCTTGACGAGATCCAGAACTTCAAGTACTGGACTCAGACACTGAAAACATTGTACGATACCGACAAGCGTCTGAAATTCGTTTTGACAGGGTCCACATCATCCCTGCTTAAAAAGAAGACCATCACACGTCTCTCCGGAAGGTACCTTTCATTAACGGTTTATCCGTTGACCTTCAAGGAGTACTTGGATTTCAAAGGAATCAGAAGGCCTACATCTGCGGAGAAAAGGCATGAGTTTGAGGAATATCTAAAACATGGTTCTTTTCCCAGGATATCTCTGGAAGAGGACACCAACATAAAGGAAGAGCTTCTGAAGAATTATTATGAGACAATATACCTGAAGGACATTATCTTTCCACATAATCTGAGGAATAACAGAGATGTAATAAATCTGCTGTATTTCATGATCTCAAATGTTGGTAAACCTTTTTCCTACAACAGCATAGCAAATGCCTTGGAAATATCAGCAGATACTGTTAAAGAGTACCTAAGCTATGCAGAAGACTCATATCTTCTATATTCAATAAATAAATTCGATTATTCTCTAAGGAAGCAGCTTGCTAATCCAAAGAAGATCTATTGCCTTGATACAGGTCTGATAAATGCTGTGTCTTTTAAGTTCTCAGAGAATTACGGCAGGCTGCTTGAGAATCTGGTGTTCATAGAGCTCATCAGAAGACAGAGTGAAGTTTTCTATCATAAAGGGACATATGAGTGCGATTTTCTGATAAAGGCAGAGAACAGGATAACAAGCGTCATTCAGGTGACAAAGGAGCTGAATCTGGATAACAGAAAACGTGAGCTTGAAGGGTTAATTGAAGCAATGAAATCTCATGACCTGCAGGAAGGTCTCATACTCACAAAGGATACTGAAGATTTGATTGAAATAGATGAAAGGAAAATCTTCGTGAGGCCTGTGTGGAAATGGTTACTTGACTAAGATCATTCTAGCATACAAAAATTGATGCAACACATGTAATTGCCAATATTGCTATCCCAGGTACAATTGGAATTATAAAGCAAGGAATCAGTGAAGTTCTTATGTATTTGATAAAGTAGATCCTTATCTCTACAAAGACCTTGGTAGTAAAAGACGGGCAGTAAAAAACGAATGTACCTTCCGACAATTTCCAAAGAACATCAACTTGTTCCTCAGTTGGATGTATTTTGATCTTCTTCGTCAGTTGCATGTTTCCCTTGATCGTCTACGTATTGTTTAAGTACGTCCAGTGTAACTTGACCAGTTGTTGCTATGAAATAAGATCGTGACCAAAACGCATCTTTCCATAGCATTGTTTTTATTCCAGGGTAATTCTTTCTAATCTCTCTGGATGTAATGGTTTTGATGGCATTGATATACTTTGGTATATTCAGAGTTGGTTTTGCAGTGAATAGTACATGGAAGTGATCTTTATCACATTCGATGTTTACAACTTCTACTTCAAACGTATTACTTATTTGGTGTATTTTCATCTTCAGGAAGTCTACAATATTTTGGTTGTCGAGAGCTTTTCTTCGATATTTGACACATTGTACAAAATGATAGTGCAGTGAGTATACAGAATGACTTCCTTTATCGAGATCATACAGCATAGTTATCAATTATAGTCTATAACTATGACTATAAATACTTATTCATGTTATGTTATTTTATACTATGTACGCATTCATCTCCCACCTGCCAGTTTACGACTGGCGAGGAAGGAGACTTCTGCTGTAGAAGTTAAATGACATACTCCCACCAGCTTTAGCAGTGGGGTATGTCAGGTGATCATAAAAGCTCTGTTGAAAGGTGACCACTAAAAAACAAAACGTTTGTAGTCACCTATTGTTCGGCCATTCTATTATTCAAATCCTTTCCTGTACTGACCAATCAGAAATTGAAGTGTGCTCTCCAGTTCGTCTTCATTGGAGTAATGCTGTAAGCATTGATAATATCTACTCCTATCTTCAAACAATATATTAATTGGGGGATAACCATGCTGCAGAAGGACATAATTTAACAGAAGCCTTCCTACCCTGCCGTTGCCATCCTCAAAAGGATGGATAAACTCGAAATGATTGTGTACTATCGCAGCAAGGACAAGTGGTTTAAGGTCTTTCGTATGCTCTTTATACCATCTTGAAAGCTCTTCAAGTTCATTTATTATTTCTTCTTTCTGAAGGCCACGGTGTACTACTTCACCATAAGCATTCCTTATCACCACTTCCACATCTCTAAAATTACCGGCAAACTTTTTAGATCCCTCAAAGCACATCTTATGCAGCTTCTTAATAAGCTCTATAGATAGTTCTTCATCTGTGTTTTTGATGAACTCCACTGCCTTCGCAACACCTAATGCTTCTTTCTCATCAAGATTGGTTCCTTTCTCTCGGTGTTGCAGTATATCATGGACCTCATCGAAGCTTATTTGTGATCCTTCAATGGCATTGGTATTGAAAACGAACTTTTCTGTAAAAACTTTCCAACCGGCAACATCAAGATGAATTATCTCTATTTCCCTGTCATATTCGTTCAGCTTTTCAATTTCTTTTCTTGTGAGAGAGAATTTAACAAGATCAATCTTAGCCTGTATCTGCTCTTCTATCTCTTTTTCTGCTTTTTCTCTGCGCTCTTTGATCTCTTCTTCTGTCAGATTCAGACCCAGATAATGCCTGATCTTCCGGGTTCTTTTTCCAATCCTGTATGAATGGGACAGGTAATTTTTCGTGTTGCTTCCCTGTTTCCTTTTCTCTATATGCATATTTAAACTAGGTGACCACATTCTATATATCGCTTTTGTAGTCACCTAGAGAACAGAATCACTACTATCCATCCCAAGCTCGTGAACTCTCTCTTACTGACTGATCCAGTGATCTCCGCCTCTGTGAGAATATTTCTTCCAGTCTACAATACTATCAATTTCTTCAATACCATTGATTTTCATATCCTCAACAGTGTGCTCCATATTTGAGTTTTTTATCACTGAACCATTGGGTCCAATCATCAAGTATGAGTCAACCATATCATCATTTGTTTCAAATACTGGACTATCGCCACTACTCAATACGATATCTTTATTCATTTTGACGAATTGATCAAAATCAAGCTCTGATACTTGATAATTTTCAATTTCTTTTTCATTTTGACCTTTAATAGGCAGAGCTTGAAGAATCTTCCATCGTATAGGATTCAACTCTTTGATGAGAGGTTTCATATCCTCCCTGAAATTTAGTTTTGTTACTACTGTGTTTATCTTGAGCCTAATACCGTTTTCATGAATATAAGGAACAATATTTCGTATATGTCTAATGTGATCTCCATTGCCTCTACCTAAAGAAAAATGTATTTCTTCACAGCAACTATCTACAGAAAGTCCAATCCAATCCAACCACGGAGATAGCTTTTTGATCGATTCTTGATTCAGATAATAGCCATTAGAAACTATCGATGTAACAAAGCCCATTTCTTTGGCAATCCTTACTAAATCGAAAACAAGTGGATGAAGCATTGGTTCACCCCCTGCAAAATTAATTCGCTGTATACCGATACTTTTTAGATATTCCAGAACCTTTACTGCATCTTCGAGATTAGTTATTTCTTCTCCAAGTCTCCTGGAAAAACAAAAAGCACAATGGTAATTGCACTTATCGGTTATATGCCAGTTTATTGAACGAACGTGTTTATCATACATTTTATCCTAATCCTTTAAATGTTATGGATTTTTCCATGATTTCATCTAGCCGATTGTCGAATACTGAACAATCAAGATCAAGTGAAAGATAAATTTTTACAGATTTATCTCCTTACGCTATTGTTTTTACATAGATTATGAAAATACATGGAAGGCATTAGCCTTCCATGGAGTCTATTTCATTTCTTATCTGCAGCAGATTGTACTCTTGCCTTGAAATCCTGATTCTTACCAGTTCTATCAGCATGAGATTGGATTCTTGCTGCATCTCCTTTTGTCATACCTGCTTTTTTTGTCATTCTTTTTCACCCCCTTCCTTTGGCTCAGTTTTCATCGCGATGAATGTGATCTAATCTAAGCTTATCAGCACAATATGGATGATAATACCCTTCACCATGTTTTATTGAAAAGGTTTGAGCAATGGTAGGCAATGTTTTTTCAAAACTCAAGCCCTTTGGTATAACTTTATCAAAATCATAATCTTCGGCATTGAAAGCCCAATCGATGCAAGAATATACGCTTGCAGCAGGTCCAAGTAGTCTACTATAATGTATCTGAATATTGTTTTCATAATTACTTTTGATTTGGCAAGCTGCACCCCATATTTCTTTACTCCTGTTACTCAAATTGTATCCTTCTGGAATTTCTGAGCGATACTCAATCAGGAGTTTTAGAAATTTTTCTGCGTTTGACAGCATTGAAAGATCTTGTTCAAAAACATAGATAAAATTCTCCCAAATCTCATAGTATATATTTTCACGCGCATCTTGGGGAATGTTCTTATCGATCTCAATTTTATCATCCAACCATTTTGGAATCTGGATTTTTACCTTTTCATAAACTCCTTTTATAGTTGAGTTGTCAGGCCGAATTTTATACTTATTTTTAATTCTTGGATGATTGAAAGGAACCTTCCAGCTTTGTTTAATACCTTCAATTAAATGAATAGAATCCAATTCATACCCCGAAAAGTGATTCATGATCTTTTTATAATCAATTTTAAAAGCAGGAAGTATCTTTGGGGTAAGAGGTAAGCCACAATAAGAACATATCATTGATGATTCATACTCATGATATGTTTCTTCGTATGCTTTAGATTTTGACATGCATTTTGAATGGATCTTTGTTGAGACCCATGGATTAATGTTTGTTGTACCTGAATCCGAATGCTTGAAAGAAGCGACTATAACTTTTTCTTCGTCATCTATTTCTTCTCTGCATACTGGGCAATAGCCTATCTTTGAATATCCTAAATAAGTAGGGGTATATGTCGCTTCCCTGAAATGACTTATGACAAGAGTTGTTCTTCCTTTTCTAGGAATGTATCCTCTTTTCTCAAGAGATTTCTTTCCTTCTTTTATTAAGCCTTCAGTTTCAAGAAAACCAATAGCACGAAATATTGTACCCTCATCAGAACATAATTTTTTTTCGAGTTCTTTAGGACTATATTCCTCCAACTTTAGTAAATCAAGTATCTTGTCTGATAAGTCCCATATAGCCTCTAGTTCTTCTCTAATAATAGAGTACTTTTTGTCTTCCGATTTATGAACAATTTTATTTTTGACAAGCACTTGTAAATGGTAATTAATAAGATTTCTTTCTTTTTTTATATTGTCATTATTTTTGATATCAACCGCACGTATAGGTTTTGATGAATTTTTTATTACTTCTAGTATTTTGTCTCTTAAATCGGTTGTATTTACCATAAGAATATGAATAATGTCAATACATCTTAAATACTATGTTCAATAATAAGTGTATTTTGTTCAAAATACAACTATTTGTACAAAACAGCTGGAAATGATATGTTTCAAATTGAATTTCATAATGATTGTATTCTCGACACCCCAAATAAACACTTATTGTATGTGATGGATATAAAAGTAGTTTGGTTAACTATAAATAGATAGATGTGAGTTTAAATAATACAGGTGCTAAAATTTCACCTACAAAAAAATAATATTTCGTAATCCATAGGGGCGTCAGAAATGAAAATAAGAGTCGTCAGCTCAAAGGAAGAGATAAACACGTTGAATCCAAATGAAGAAATTGTGCATTTTGCATTCAGACCATCTAACACAGACCTCTTCTCACTTTTCATAAAGTGTCCACAGGTTAAAGCTATCCACATTCCAACCTCTTACAGAAGAACGATGTCCACCTCTGCAATAATGTACCTCAAAATGCAGAACATAGAGCTTCTTGAGGGCGACGTATGGGGACACCGTAAAGATATCAATGAATATTCCGAGATCTCCCAAAAGGTATATGACCGCCTAAGAGAATGCCGTCAGAGTGGAATGCAGGAAGAAGATATCGTTGAAAAGCTAGCAAGAGAAACTGGACTTGGTCAAGATTTCGTTTCATTCTTTATCAAGAACAGTTAATTATATAATGCCGGTCAACTTGATCGGCATTCTGTTCTAATATCAGTGATACGACATTTGAGCTGGGGCCCTTTTCTGCGCCCGATTCCGCTAAAAGAACCTCTTCCGCCTGAATTCCAAATACGTGCTAGCAAGATAATAACATGAAATGGAGGGCATTCTAGATAAGCAGCCATTTCCAAACAGGTTCTACAATTATTATCTTACCATCCACATCCATTTCATCTTCAATATCATCTGTCCCTTCAAATTCTATAAAATGTCTCCCCACTAGGTAAAAAGGAAGTAGAGCGAAAATTAATTTCGCTCACAATATTTTGCTAATCCTTCAGTTAACGTGTGTTATAGTTAATTTCGGTCTCTGGTCGGCATTTGGCCACTCCGAGCTATAGAAGGCTATGTAATTACCACCCTCTGTCCTTGCCTTGAGGAAGAAACCGGTGTTGTTAGTACCGCTTACATATTCCTGTACAAGTTCTGTGACATCAAACTCATAATATCTGTTCTCAGGCACTACACTCGCAGGGAATGTCACCGATGCATAAGGTGTAGTACCCTGATCAACACCATTCTTGTCGAACCAGTTTCCTCCTGCCGTATCCCACGGAGTTCCAGACATCCTGGAGTTCCAGGTAACATACTGTGAATCCCACTGCATTGGCCTGTATATCTCTACTACAGTATCGGATGTACGTGTTGCACCTGCAGGATAGTACCAGTAGAGCGAGAGGGTTGCCTTAGATATTATTGTATTATTGTACATGCTAAGATCGAACAACATCACATCCCTGCAACGATATGCACTTTTTCCAATATCAAGATACGGAGTATTGGAAAGGACAGTGTTCGGAGATGACTGACGCAGTCTATTATCATACTCTGGTGTATAAGCAATAGTTGTTACCTGATTGCCGACAACTACCTGCATTGTGTCTGAATCGTTTTGGCCACCATTATCAGTGACAGTGAGTGTGACAGTATAATTCCCTGCAGTTGCATATGTCTTAGTAGCAGTTATGCCAGTAGCATCAGTGGTTATGCCATCTGAGACATCGAAATCCCATGAGTAAGATTCTATACTATTGTCATCGATAGAAGCACTGCCATTGAACGTAACTGCTGCATTTGTAGCAGCAACCTGGTCAGGTCCAGCATTTGCAACTGGTGGATTGTCCACTGGAACCGATGTTGTAGTTATGGTCAATTTCGGTCTCTGCTCAGCGTTGGACCAATCCGAACTGTAGAAGGCTATGTAATTACTGCTCTCTGTCTTCGCCTTGAGGAAGAAACCGGTATTGGTATTACTTCCGTTTACATATTCCTGTACTAACTGTGTAACATCGAATTCGTAGTATTTGTTATCGGGTACCGTCCCAGCCGGGAATGTCACCGATGCATATGGTGTGGTACCCTGATCAACATCATTCTTATCGAACCAGTTTCCTCCTGCCGTATCCCACGGAGTTCCAGACATCCTGGAGTTCCAGGTAACATACTGTGGATCCCACTGCATTGGCCTGTATATCTCTACTACAGTATCAGATGTACGCGTTGCACCTGCAGGATAGTACCAGTAGAGCGAGAGGGTTGCCTTGGATATTGTTGTATTATTGTACATGCTAAGGTCGAACAACATCACATCCCTGCAACGATATGCACTTTTTCCAATATCAAGATACGGAGTATTGGAAAGGACAGTGTTCGGAGATGATTGGCGCAGTCTATTATCATAGTTAGGAGTCATAGAAGTTGTAGATGTTTCAGGTGCAACTTTGATTAACCAAGCGTCTTCGGAACCAGCTCCATACGACATGGTCTCTCCTGCAATTATGTATCCTCCATCCGAAGTCTGCTGAACGGAATTTGCACTATCATCTAAGGTTTCACCAAAAGTCTTATTCCACTGCTGGTTACCATTACTATCAACTTTGATCAACCAGACATCATTGTAGAGAGATTCATATGGGTGAATAGTTCCTGCTATTATGTATCCCTCATCCGAAGTCTGATCAACTGAATATGCACGACCCGAAACATCAGTCTCATTTTCTCCACCAAATCTCTTATCCCATGTCATGTTACCATTGTTATCAGTTTTGACTAGCCAAGCAGCACTCGGATCAGAAGAAAAACCCCCAGCTTCTCCTGCGAGTACATAGCCCCCATCAGAAGTCTGCTGAACTGAATTTGCGTGATCATATTCACCTGCCCATCCCTGAAAAGTCTTACTCCATATCTGATTGCCATTACTATCAACTTTGCTTAACCAGAAATCCTCAACTGAAGTTGGCATCTCAACCCAGCCTGCTATTATGTATCCCCCATCAGAAGTCTGATCAACGGAAGATGCATGATGATCAAAACCATCATCTGTTTTACCAAATGTCGTATTCCACTGCTGGTTACCATCACTATCAACTTTGATCAACCAACCTGGACTATAGCTACTATCTGGAGACGAAGAGTTTGTATCTCCTGCTATAATGTATCCTCCATCCGAAGTCTGCTGAACTGAAAAAGCATGATCATAATTTGATCCGCCAAATGTCTTATTCCATGTCTGGTTACCACTATTATCAACTTTGATCAACCAGGCATCACTATAAGCCCTTCCATACTCATCAGTACCCCCAGCTCCATAAGAAGCAGTAGCTCCTGCTATTATGTATCCACCATCTGAAGTCTGCTGGACTGATTTTGCACCATCATCCAAGGTTCCACCAAATGTCTTATTCCATGTCTGGCTGCCACTACTATCAACTTTGATTAACCAAGCATCAGATCCACCAGCTCCATCCGAAGAAGTAGTCCCTGCTATTATGTATCCCCCATCAGAAGTCTGCTGAACTGAATTGACACTATCATCCAAGGTTCCACCAAATGTCCTATTCCACTGTTCTGCAGGAGCAGCTGCCTGTACTAATGTGGGTATAGTCGCAAAAAAAATTAAAGCAGCTAGTAATACTGCTATTTTACTGCTTTTCATACTAGCGTTTATGAAATTATTAATATTATTATTCATTCTGCTACCACTCCTCTATCTACACGCCCCGTATTTTCCCAAATAAATAATGTGCGCCCATAATATTTAAAACTATTTTCTTAAGAAAGTGTTTAAGTTCATAATATATTGAACATTGGGGATTTCTGCAGAGCCCCGCTGAAATCAGCAAGGAGATTTCGTCTTTGGATATTATCTTAAAAAGAAAATAATGTGTATATACTTATATAAGCGATGATGGAGTATGAACTTGAAACGTGCCATTATAGTATTTATTGGTGCTTATTTGCATCGTGAACTACCACCCTATGAATAGGGTGGTAGTTCACATTAACAAGAAAAATGAATTGGATATTCAAACCAACTTAATTGTCAGCTTGAATTCCAAATACATGCAAGCATAGAAATAATATCACTGATTCTATAAATAGTTTTTTATATTTTATTTTATAATATCATTGTTGGTATCCATGTGTACACAAAAAGAGAGGTAAAATAGAAATTTATACAGCAAAAAAATTAAATATTAGTAGCTCATTTTTTTGCATGGTGGATACATATGGAGACAGAAAGAGAAGAAAAAACTTCTATAGGTGAACAAGGAAAATCTAAAACTATTATCGAATACATTAATATCATCTTATCGATATCGAGTTTTCTGTCACTGATTTCTGGAGTAATCTATTCTCTGGGGTATATAAGAGTCCCGCTAAAATACCCGATTTTTATTTTCTGTATATCGATTTCATTTTACCTTCTTTTGAATGCAGAATCAATAATAGAGTCAAAGAAAAAATCAAAGTTCCTAATATATTCACTAACTATTGTTTTTGTTCTAGTAGGTATGTTTATTATGGCAAACTGGGGTGCTGATTTCAAAACAGATGTTAAAATTGATTTTTCTGATAAAGCCTATATGAATGAAAATATTACAGGAACAGCAACAAATATTCCAGATGGCTACAAACTATGGGTTTTAGTGTATCCTAAAACAGCGCAGAAGTATTATCCTCAATACGATTCGATAAAAATCCAAGATGGAAAATGGTCTGTTCCGATAAGGATTGGTAATGAAAACAATACTGGAGAGAAATTTGATATTGTAGCTGTGCTTGCAAATCAAAATGCCAACGAAATATTTGAATCGTATAAAAGTTATTGTGACACGGGCAACTGTCCAGGAATGATCGGGATTCCAGAAGGAGCTGAAATTTACGATACCTTCGAAGTAACGCGAATCTAAAGAGGATTCTGATTACCCTCTGTTTTTTATGTCACCGTAAACTTCAAGTGACATTTATTCTTTCATAGAGCTTTGATATTGCATTTCTGGCCGTTGAGTGTTCTTTGAACCTTTTTGCTTTCGACTGATTCTTCTTTGAATTCAACTATTAGAGCAGGAGTCCCCTTCCTCGGAGCGTAGTGACAGGTGGGGGGGGAATGCGTCACTCCAACTAACATTAAGATATTTATAACATAAAAACCATGATATTACTAACGATTTTCTACAAAAAAAGCAAACAATATACTGAAATCTCTGAAAGAAGGTTATTGCATGATCCTGACCAAAACTGTTATTCTGAAAATAGTAAATCCAGATAACGATCTGGTAGAGACCATGCAAAAGTATTCGGATGGAATGAACTATGCTTCTTCTATTGTTTTTCAGAACGGAAAAACAATTGGTTCTTATAAATTGCAGAATATAGTTTACGGATATCTCCGGGAAGTTATCGGATTGAAATCCCAGATGAGTTGTAACGTCCCAAGACAAGTATCAGGATGCTACAAAACATTGAAAGAACAGATCAAGGAAGGAAAAGTGATCTGGAAGGAAATAATATTCAGTCCGTATTCGATGACGCTATCCTACAAAAGAGATTTTAGTATAAGTCAGGATTTAGTTGCTATTACAACCATCAATAATGGGAGGAAACCATACAAGATACAAAGTTATGATAATGCACAGCAATACTTCGATGGTACATGGAAATTCACAGCATCCAAGGTTGTAAGACATAAGGATAGTAATCATTATTTCCATCTGTCCATTGAAAAGGAAGTTCCAGAAAAAGAACTGGAAGAAAAATCCAATTATATGGGTATTGACTTAGGGATGAACTACCTTGCTGTTGCATCAACCACTGAAAAGAACTGCAGGTTCTTTGCAGGAGGTCATATCAAAGATATCAGAAACCAATACAAGTCAATGCGAAAAAGGTTACAATCGAAGGGAACTTTGTCAGCAAGAAGAATGATCAAACATATTTCTGACAAAGAGAAACGTCTTATGCGAGATGTAAACCATGTAATTTCTGTGCGACAAGAAGCTATATTCATGAATTGCAGAGATGCTATCCCTTCCATTTGGGATAATCCTACTATGGCATGCGCTAACAGCAATGTAAGGGTGTGAAGCCCATAGGACAATGTGGAAAGTTCGGAAGTCTAATCTGAACCATCTGCTAGGATAAGAACACTATGAAGAACGTAATGTGAATCATTGTAAGAATCGTTACATGGAACAAGCGAAAAAGACTGAAACGCTTGAACCAAAAGGTATAGAATTGGACCAATATGGATAGAGATACATATTGGGAAATGGACATATAATTCTCGGTTTATAGATGGCTTCTAAGGTGTTCATAATTATTCATGATATAGAACTTGGTAAGCCCTATATGTTCCCTTCTGGGTAGGAATCCTGAAAAGGATAACAATGACATAGAGGGTAAAGGAAGGAGTAAAAAGCGAATGGTAGACTGTAATGGTATACATAGGGGTTCAAAATTTACCCTAATCCGAAAGGATGCAGACTTACTCCATGGTATCGAAACGTAAGAATGAAGGTATGACCTATGAATGTAAGTAATTCAATTACGCTAACTGAAAAAGCAGAAGCACTTATTGGTAATCCCTCTGCATGGAATGAGTACAAGAGTACAACTTCCGAAAGGAGAGATAACAGTAGTTCAAATGCTAAATCAGAATGCGAGAAACTTGCAGATAATTCCAGTTGGAATCACATCAACTGGAACAAAGTGGAAACACACATCAATAGGCTACAAGTCAGGATTACGAAAGCGGTCATTAAAGGAAATTGGAATTTAGTTAAGAGACTAAGTTATTTGCTAACACATTCCCACTACGCTAAACTGTTAGCTGTCAGGAAAGTAATCAGAAATAAGGGTAAAAGGACAGCGGGAATCGATGGCAAACTATGGAATACTCCGAGTGCCAAGATGAAAGCAGCCTTAAATCTAACTGATAAGAGATATAAAGCAAAACCGTTAAAAAGAGTTTATATTGAGAAATATGGGTCTTCGAAGAAACGACCTCTAGGTATCCCATCTATGTATGATAGAGCTATGCAATCACTTTATGCATTAGCATTAAATCCGATTGCAGAAGCAACAGCAGACAAACGTTCTTTTGGATTTAGAAAATTCAGAAGTACACAAGATACATGTAGCCAAATCTTTAATATCATGTCTCTAAAAACATCTGCACAATGGATACTAGAAGGAGATATCAAAAGTTGTTTTGATAAGATTAGTCATCAGTGGCTACTAGACAACATTCCAATGGACAAATCAATTCTGAAACAATTCCTCAAAGCAGGATTTGTTTATGACCAAATACTATTTCCAACAGATGCAGGCACTCCACAAGGCGGTATAATATCACCAATATTAGCCAACATGACCTTAGATGGGATTGACAACTTATTGATCAACAAATATCATCGAGGCAAAAGTGGAACAATAACTTTTCGTCAAAAAGCTAAACACAAAGTTAACTTTGTAAGATATGCTGATGATTTTATTGTTACTGCAAAAACAAAGGGAATAGCAGAAGAAATCAAAGAATCGATTAAGAATTTTCTAAAGGAAAAAGGTCTTGAGCTATCAGACGAAAAGACACTAATTACTCATATCGATAATGGTTTTGATTTTCTAGGTTGGAATTTTAGAAAATACAAGTGGAAGCTTCTTATAAAACCGTCTAAGAAATCCATTCAGAAAATAACTGAAAAAATCAGTAATATTATCAAAAATGGAAAGACGTGGACACAAGAAGATTTAATTGACAAACTTAACCCAATCATTACTGGATGGTCCAACTACCATCAAGGAGTGATTTCTAAAGAAACATTCAGTATTCTGGATAATAGAATATGGAATATGCTTTGGAAATGGGCTAAGAGAAGACACCCTATGAAATCCAGAACTTGGATTGTCAACAAATACTGGCACACCAAAGGAACAAGGAACTGGGTATTTTCAACAAAAAGAAACCAACTAAAACTCTTATCAGATAAAAAGATAGTTCGGAATCCACAATTAAAACTGGATAAAAATCCCTATCTTGACAAGGATTACTTTATCGAGCGTAAATTCAAACAAGGCTCAAGAAAACTATCAGGAAAGTTTAAGAAAGTATGGGGAAAACAAAAGGGCAAATGTCCGTTCTGTAATTTACTGATTGACATTAACAATGATGGAGAGGAAAGACCCCTACATCATAAAAATGGAAATCACAATGATAACAGAATATCAAACCTAGTTTATACACATGCACATTGTCATAGACAATATCATACCAATAACCTGAAAACAACTGCTGCCTGAAAAGGTTATGAGATGCTTGAGCTGTATGACGGGAAACTGTCACGTACAGTTCTTAGGGGAGAAAGGAGGAGTAATCCTCCCAACTTACCCGACAAGGAAATAGTAAAATTCGCTGTTGATAACAAGGTTTCTTTGATCGGGTTAGAGGACCTAAAAGGTATTCGTGAGAACAAAGTAAGGAAAGTTCGTAAAGACAAACGCTATAATCAAAGTAGCTGGGCATACAGACAACTGCAGGATTTCATTGCATACAAAGCAAAAGAAGCAGGAATAAAAGTCCACTTTGTGGATCCTGCTCATACTTCACAGGAATGCAACCGATGTAATCATATTTCCAATACCAACAGAAATAGGTTGAAATTCATATGTAAAAAATACGGATATGAGAATAATGCAGATCTGAATGCGTCGATGAATATCGAAAGAAGAACAAGAGATTTCGGGTATATCTCGTTATCTCAGGGGTGTCTGTCAGCCACCCAGACGAATGCATAATTGACATTCAAGCCCCATCCTCGACAACCGAAGGCTGGCAGGATGGGGTTGTTGACTCAGGTACTTATATCTTCGAATGATATCTCCATCTCATGCAAAGTGAACTACCACTCAGCTAAAGACTGAGTGGCTTCCTGCTTCATTCTTTGAACCATCGTTCACAAGTCCACAGGCTCTTCCCGTAGTTCCTACGGTGCTCAAAGACCTATTAGATTCTGGTCTATGAGAGCGAATTTCTTGATATTGATAGAAGCGTTGATATCCCTATCATGCTTTGTATAGCACTCTGGACATTCCCATTCTCTATCTTTCAATTGAAGCTCTTTGTTATGGTATCCACAGACATTACAGAGCTTTGAAGATGGCTCGAACTGTCCTATTCTCAGTACAGTTTTACCAAACCATTCAGCTTTGTATTCCAATTTCGTTACAAAGCTACTCCATGCCGAATCATTAATAGACTGTGCTAAGTTATGGTTCTTGACCATGCCGTTGACATTCAGAGTTTCCAGAGCTATTGCTTGGTTTTCGCTAATCAGTTTAAAAGATAGTTTGTTCTGGAAATCGTTTCTCTGATTTGCTATTCTGTCATGGAGTGTTGCAAGTCTTTGTTTAGCCTTTGCTCTGTTCTGAGAGCCTTTCTGTTTCTTTGATACTCTTTTCTGCAATACTTTCAATCGTTGTAATGAGTTCTTCAGATATTTCGGATTTTCAAATTTTTCACCCGTAGAAAGTACAGCGAAGTCCTTGATACCTACATCTACTCCAATTGTAGTGGAATCTGAGAACTCTTGTTTTACTGGAAGCTCTTTTCCATCTTCAACAAGAATGCTGATATAGTAATGTCCTTTACAAGACCGTGATACTGTAGCTGTTTTAAGCTCTCCTTCAAAACCTCTATGAAGCACAGCTTTAATTTCTCCAATCTTGGGAAGTTTCACAGTGTCGTTCCCAAAGTTCACTGAGTAGTGTTGTGGTACTGGAAAAGATTGTATAGGATTCTTTTTTGATTTGAACTTCGGAAATCCCTTTTTCTCTCGAAAGAACCGAGTGAAAGCAGATTCTACCTGCTTTGTCATTCCTTGTAATGATTGAGAATTAACTTCACCTAACCATTCGTTAGAAGCCTTCAAAACAGGAATCATTTTGTTCAAATCGAATCTGGATACAGATTTACCAGTCTGTTCGTATGTTTTGATTTTCTGGTCTAACGCCCAATTGTAGACAAACCTACAGCTACCTATATGCTGGTTCAATTGCACAGCTTGAATATAAGTAGGATAGAGTCTAAATTTGAACGCTTTTAACATACAGATGTATTATATGCTTTAACAATATATATATTTTTTGGTAAATATAATGTATGGGACAAAGAATCATAGCAAATTCCTGTTGATGTACCATGTTATCTTTGTCTGCAAGTATCGAAAAAAGATATTGGAACCAATTGATGATATATTGAAACAAATATTGTTTGATATTTCTAAGGAGTCGATTTTGAAATATTGGAAATGGAAACAGACAAAGACCATACACACCTTTTGATTAAGAGTGAACCTAAAATCAGTGTTCTATCAATCATCAGACGTTTGAAACAAGAATCCACTAACAGATTGTGGAAAGTAGAAAAGGAATATCTCAAGAAACATTATTGGGGAGAAAACACATTATGGAGTGATGGGTATTTCGTTTCCACCATTGGTAATGTTAGTAAGGAAGCTGTAGAATATTACATTCGGAATCAGGGATAAGTGTACGCTTATATCCCCTGAGCTAAAGACTCAGGGGTTTTACGCTGCTTTCTATAAAAGGTATCCAAAAGGATATTTTTTGTCAATTGGAATAGCTATCGGCGTTTCTCTTGGTGTGCCGATAGGCCTTTCTTTGGGTATGATAGCCATTGGACCAATGATAGGAATCACAATTGGAATTGGAATCGGAACATATATGGAAAAAAAACACAATCAAAACCCCCTGCCAATTTCAACTGAAAATGAAAAGAAAAATGAGAAGGCTATTCTAGCACTATTAGGAATCTTCCTAATTGTTCTTCTTGTATTTGTTGCTTTGATGAAGTCTCAAATAATCTGAATACTTCCTCGACAGCCCGCAGGCTGGCAGTTGGAAATGTCAGTTCTGTAGAATTCCTGCCAAAACAACTATCTTTCGGCTATTTCTGACATTTTTACTAAATGTGTAATGTTAGGAAAAGGGAATGATTTTTACAATTCCCTTTCCACCATCTACACGTACTCGATCTCCAGTCTTTAAGCACATTGTTGCATTACCACAACCGACTACAGCCGGAATTCCCAGCTCTCGTGCAACAATAGCGGCATGTGATAGTGGAGCGCCGACATCAGTTACAACCGCAGCCAAGCGAGGGAACAGGGGCGTCCAACCAATATTGGTTACGGTTGTCACAAGGATCTCGCCAGCCTGCAACTGATTTCCTTCTTCGACTGTGGAAATCACCCTTGCCTTACCTTCCACGACGCCAACCGCGCCAGGGAAGCCGATAATTGCATCATCTATGGGTTTGCCGGTGCACTGAACATTGAACATATCGCTGCGTCGCTCAGGGTCTGCAGCCCACTTAAATGGATCAAACGGCCCGCGGATTAACACCGGATATGGGGGCAATGTACAATATCGCTTATATGCAGCACGTCGAGTCGGGATAGAAGCAAGGGGTGTATGGTCGCCTTCAAGAACTAATAGGATCTCGCCAATTGATAAGAAAAATATCCCCTCATCCTGTCCGGTAAACATGCCAGCACGCTGGACAAAGGAGCGTAATACCCAGAAAATCCGGGAAGACTCAGAACGCACAGCTTCACGTTCACGGGCAATTATAGCCCAACGATCAATCTGACTGCGTATCGATTTTTCTTTCCGTGGGTAACGTTGATGTACTCGATCCCATGCGGACTTGCGTGCAGTCTCTTGACGGGAAAGTAGCATTTTGAAATCATCTCCTCTTTGGCGGAAATCAGCAATCTGTTTGTCGATCCAGTCTGGGTCTTCAGCTGGGCGTGGGATGTAAAGTTCTACTTCATGAGAACTGCGATGACCGAATTGTCTAACAAATTTTTCCTTATCGATTTCACCTTGGGCCAACTGTGTCAGACCCAAAAGCGGCCCGAGACTAGCCAGAGGGTCTGAATTGGTGCTAAGTCCCGTGAGTAAGATGTTGGTGTCTTCTTCGCCCACCATTTTTTGTAGATTGTGCCTTATAGAGACAATATTAACCCCACCCTGATTCACCACAGTCATTAACATGCGACATGCCTCTAAGTATAAGAGTGTCAAATCGGAATGCCACAGAGCAGCTAATTCTTTCGAGCTGGAGATGTCCTGGATCCGGGCGCGGAGCACCTCACAGCGCTCCGGCGTCGTCTGGAGAAATGCTGGCAGCCTCTTACTGTTGGCCCTCGCCTGAAGCATACGACTGATGATGACCGGCAATGTTGTGCGTAGCAACTGCCAGTGTGATAAGTGAATGATCGGAATCTCCGTGCCTTCTGGGAGTCGGCCATATAAATCCTCGATTATCGTTGATATGCGCCCAGGTTTCATCCCGATCGCTGCTCCTAATGATGCGATCACACTCAAGTTTTTATAGAGCCGTCCACCAATATTACCACAGGGTGGATAAGGGCCGAAAGCCAGATCTACATTGCCTATCATGATCTGAACAAGCGACCAGGTGCAGGGTGTCATCACGTCGGGAACGGCTTCACCGAAGTTTCCTTTTGTCCATAGGTAATCGCCAGTTAGACTGTCATTCCACTCCACAGCAGTTGTATCACAGCCACAAAGGGCTGTAATAGGACGAGCCTGTAATACGACAAATCGATTATTTTCGAGAGCCCACTCAATATCCATTGGTTGCCCATAGAGTTCTTCGACCTGCATACCGATTTGAGCCAGTTCAGCAGCTTGTTTCTGGTTAAGCACTGCCTTGGTGCGTAGATCTGCTGGCACCGGTTCCTCGTATGTTCCAGTCCGGGCTAGTACGGTCATGACATCCTTACTGTTAATTTGTTGTTCTGTGACCTTTCCACTTAACTTATCGACTCCGACCATATCAGGAGTGACCAAACCCCCGCAAATAGCCTCACCCAAGCCCCAAACTGCATTGATCGTAATCTGGTCATATGCACCCGTGATTGGATTTGCGGTGAACATTATTCCTGCTGCACTCGCTGGTACGAGTTCCTGTATTACCACAGCCATTTTTACTGTATTCTGATCAATATGATTTTCCAACCGATAGCCAATGGCCCGTGCTGTCCATAATGAGGCCCAACACTGTTTAATGACTTTAAGTATGCCATCCAGAGTCTGAATGTTGAGATAGGTTTCCTGCTGTCCTGCAAACGAGAGATCAGGCAAGTCTTCAGCAGTTGCCGACGAACGGACTGCAACCTTTTGGCTTGGGCCAAGTTTTTCAAATGCTTGAGATATCGCCTCGACAATTTCCTGCGGAATCTGTGCCTGTGTAAACTGCTTGTGAATAGCATTTGAAGCAACTTCCAGGGTGTCAGGTCGTGAAATATCAATAGATTCCAGCGCCTTCAAGATGCTGGATTGTAAGCTATTATGTATAACAAACTGTTGATAAGCAACTGTTGTAATATGAAAACCACCGGGAACAGGCAGACCAGCTGCAAGCAACCGAGATAATGAAGCACCTTTTCCCCCTACGACCGCCAGCACAGCTTGCGGATCTCCCAGAAGTATTACATACTCAGGTATCATAATTTCTCCTTTATGTTTTACAAAACACGTCTGTATATATTGTTCAACAAAAGACATTTCAGGTGATGATGTGAACTACCACTCAGTCTTTAGCTGAGTGGTAGTTCACTTACACATCAACCTCATCGCTTTCAATCCCATATATATAGATTCGCCAATAATTAAAGTAACAACAATTGAGATTGTCTAATTAGAACTTGATCTTAAAAACCTATTCGTTTTTTCATTAACTCCATACCTTTTTTTTTAGGGGGGGGCGGTAGCTATAAATACCATAAATTTGGCCCCCCTCATGACTAAAAAATCTAGAGAGTATAAAGGAGTCCTCTTCGAGGAGTCCATAGAAAATTATCTGAACAGAGAAAGCGCCTCAATTTGCCAATTCCTGCACTTTCTCTGCATAGAAGATATTTCAAAGTACGTCGAGAGTACTTTGTATACCAACAAAAGTTGGCATTTTAAGTATAACGTTTCATCGATGATAAAACTCTTCATTGTAATGTGTTTCAGGAAATTATCTTATGAAAAGACTGTTTCTTCTTTGACAGAAGAAGAGGCTATTCTACTCTCTTTTTATGATGAGAACGGATTCATAAAACTTCCTTCGGGAAAGACATTACACCACTTTGTGAAATATAGATTGGGTGAAGATGGGCTTAAAGAAATAATGATGTTAGTAGGTGAGAAGATCCTCAGCCTTACCCAAATAAAAGAAGCTAAGATCGATTCAACCCCGCTTGAAGCTTCAAGATACGATAAACATGCTGATTACAATCCACATTATCAATGTAAAATGGATAAAGCACATATTACAATGGTTGGAACATACCCAATATTTATGACCCATACTAATGGTAATGCATCAGATTCCCCTGAACTTATCAAACACATTGAAGCATTGAAAGAAATGAATGTTGATATTGATTTTTATTCTGCTGACGGGGGTTATGACTCTTTCCTGAATCATGCAGATATCTGGTACCATTTGAATGCAAGGCCAATTATTTCGTATTCTTCAAATGCTGTGATAAACAAAGAAGGTGAAATCGAAAGAATTGATCACTGGGTTAATAAGATGTGGAAAAAGGGTGGAGATATACATGCAAAGATTGAAGACAAGCTAAAATTCCTCTATAAAAACGGTAGATATGAACAGATAGGGATGTATCTTCGAAATAAAAATATCCGGGATAACTTGTTCATGATTTTTTTCAAGAAAAGAGGAGAATGTGAACCAGAACACAGGCATATCAAACACACAGTTAAATTCGATATCAGAGAAGTAAGAGTGGAGAGTAGAGAACTCTACTCTCTACTGAGCTTTGTGGCATATCAGTTTTTGAGGCTTACAGAACTACAAAATTGTATGCAAGGAAAAAATTCAGTTGGGAGATTCTTTTGAGAAAATATAGTCTAATTAGAATAGGGAGTATTGGAAGCTAATTAGATGGTCTCAACAATTGGAACACTATATCCTAATGATGCAGCTTTCTCTGAAGCCACCATAACTTGCCCTATAGACACTGTCATTATTAATATCGCCACAAGGAACGTAATAAACAAAATATGAGAAATCACGAACTTTTGAATCTCATTCACTTTTTCATTACTCATTTTCTGAATTTTTTCGCGTGGTCCATTAATTAGTGTGCGGAAATCCTCTACTTTAATCATCCACCAAACGATTGGCAGAATTGTTAATTGTATAAGTAGATTAATAAGTGGACCCATTAACAGTACACCCATACTATTATTTGACCATGTATCCGGTTCTCCAAGATAGTTGAAATGTGTAGGAATTCGATCTGGTAAGTTGTCGTAGTTGATTAATGGATAATATATCGAATAACCAGTAAACACAAACGTTAATGCTATCATAATCCAGTGATACTTATTTAATTTCATATTTCCTCCGTATTGGAGTTAACACTGTACCCCTTCTATTATTTTAAGGAACAGTTTCTGCAGGTTCATTTCCTCCTCTTCGAACATTGAGATTGTTCCACCAGCGTTTTTTACACTTTTTGCAATTTCAGTGCGAAGCATGGTATTTGCATATATATATATATATATATACAGAATGCTATCCTGGGTTTCGACGACCTGTACTCCATCTACTTTCTTATATATCCTGCATTTTCTTTCAAGTTAATCGATAGCATTCGCTGTTTGGAGATTGTATCCACTAATTGTACCTTAGATTTTCCGGCGGTTCCGATTTCCGGTGACTAGTGCTTGTTACTGAACTTATTGATCTTGACCACCACACTCCTTCTTAGAGTATCGGGCAACTGCCGGACAGAGAAATTGTGGTAACATCTCGACATATGTATCGTAACTTATCCCCTGTGCCTCAAAGCTACATTTAGCAGAAGGATTAGGAGTGATAATATAGAAGGTAATCATTTCAACATATATTCCAAGTAACCTGGGATCCAGATCATTCCTGACGGACCCATCCTCAATTCCCTCCACAACATCGTTATGCACACGAGGCATATATTTCATGGCAGTCTCCCTCATAGTTTGTGCGTCCTCCTCACCCATTCTCAGAGAGATTTGCGGCCAGAACGTCGTGAACATGTCAGTATAATCTGCATTCTCCCGTGCGTATTCAATGAGACTTCGGATCATTATCTGAACTTTTTCAAGTCCGGTTTTCCCATGACTCACTTTTTCGGTTATACTTTCGCCTAAATCCATCCATCTCCGGAAGATAATGGCAAAAAACAGAGAGTCTTTGCTTTTAAAGTAAAGATAAAGCGTGCCTTTGCCAAGCTCCACCTCTTTAGCTATATCTTCCATGGAAACGTTGTCAAAGCCCCTAGAGAAGAACAGCTTCTCAGCGGCATCGATGATAGTATTTCTTCTTTGTTCCTTTTCTCTTCCTCTTCTGTCAGCGATTGCCATTATTTTCACCAAAGTGGCTTATATTCATTATATGAACTTTCGTCATAATAGAACTGCAAGTCATAAGATATAAAAGTTTTGTGTTAGATAGAAAAACAGTCAACTACCTCATCTGTCCCTTCAAATTCTATAAAATGTCTCCCCACTAGGTAAAAAGGAAGTAGAGCGAAAATTAATTTCGCTCACAATATTTTGCTAATCCTTCAGTTAACGTGTGTTATAGTTAATTTCGGTCTCTGGTCAGCATTTGGCCACTCTGAGCTATAGAAGGCTATGTAATTACCACCCTCTGTCCTTGCCTTGAGGAAGAAACCGGTGTTGTTAGTACCGCTTACATATTCCTGTACAAGTTCTGTGACATCAAACTCATAATATCTGTTATCAGGCACTACACTCGCAGGGAATGTCACCGATGTATAAGGTGTTACCCTGATCAACACCGTTCTTATCGAACCAGTTTCCCCCTGCCGTATCCCACGGAATTCCAGGTTACAAACTGTGGATCCCACTGCACTGGATTGTATATCTTCATGGCGGTATCAGATGTACGTGTTGCACCTGAGCCAAGGAGAGTGAAAATAATAGAGTGGACCCTACAGTTTCCCATACACTCAATGTCAGCGTTATCCTCAGTTGGAATATGTGTTGCTGCTAAAGTACAACAAAAAAGTGCTGGGAAAATATGCCAGCGAGTTAACTATTCTGCATAAGGAACGTGATCAAATCAGGGCTTAGTCTAGTCTCTCTTACCAGTTTTTCAGTGATGTCCTGTTCTGGCATTCCATTTTCACGGTACTGCTTTATGCGGTCATATACGCCCTGGGAAATCCCAGAGTACTCATTGATATCTTTTCGGTGCCCCCATACATCTCCTTCGAGTAATTCGATGTTTTGCATTTGAAGGAACATCCTTGCAGAAGTGGATATTGTCCTCTTGTAAGAGGTTGGAATGTGGAATGCTTTGACCTGAGGGCATTTTTGTACAATTGTAAAAAGGTCTGTATTAGCCGGTCTGAACGCAAGATGTATCATTTCTTCGTTTGGGCTCAACGTTTCAATCTCTTCTTTAGAACTGACAACTCTTATATTCATTACTTTTAACTTCTAATCGAGAAGTCCCCTTCCTCGGAGCGTAGCGACAGGTGGGGGATGAGAGCGATACTTTTGTTACAAGAATCAGTATCATGCTAATGCTTATATACATTATTATCGCTATAATATATGGATTTTTATATGCAGTTGACGTTACCGATCAAGATAGATGTTACTCCGGAACAGGGATCTGTTCTATGGGATCTATCTGAGAAATGTAGACTTATCTATAACTTTGGATTGAGTGAACGACAGGATGCATACAAGAATAAGACTAAGATTAACTACTTTAAACAACAGAATAAATTACCCGAACTCAAACAACAATTTCCTGAATATCAATGGGTATATTCCAAGGTACTACAGGGAACCCTGAAGTGTCTTGACAACGATTACAGGTCTTTTTTCAATCTAAGAAAGAATAAGGATGTTAAATCAAGACCTCCTGGATTCAAAGGCAAGAAATATTTCACTACGATGATTTACAATCAATCTGGATTTGATATAATTGATTCCAATGGTAATGTTATCATCAGAAAATCCATGGATACTAGAATCCATAAACCAGAAGTAGAGTACTCTGAACAAGACAAGATTTTCATTGATCTCTCTCATAAGCATCCATCTGGAATTCCTTTGACATTTGAACTCCCGGTTACTCTGCTTGAAGAAAGAATTTTCAGTAAGGCTACTGATATTGTTCAGGTCAACCTTTACAATAAAGACGACGAGTTTTATGTTTCCATTACTTACGAAGTACCTGCAGTAAAACATTGTAATAATGATTGTTATCTTGCTATTGATATTGGTACGATCAAACAAACAATGGTCGATTCAGATGGTAAATTTACAGAATTAAAGAACAGGAGACCTGACAAGTATTGGGAACCTAAGATTCAGCAGATCCAATCCCGAAGAGACCATTGCTTGAAGAACAGCAGGAAATGGAAACGATTACATAATAACCTTGGTAGGATGAAGAGAAAGTCATCCAATCAGTTGAGAGACAACCAGCATAAAATTACCAGAAACATAGTTGAGAACACGGATGCTAATACTATTGTTATTGGTAAACTAGATGTAAAACAAATGGCTTCTTCTAAGCCAAAAGCAAGTAAAAAAGATAGGATTACCAATCGTGGTACTCATAATTCAGGACATATCGGTAGATTTGCTCAATTCTTGACCTACAAAGCCGAAGCTTTGGGTAAAAGAGTAATAAGAATTGATGAATCCTATACCTCAAAGAAATGTTGTGTTTGCGGAACTATCAAGAATATGTCACTTGATGACAGAATCTATGAATGTGATTATTGTGGTAATGTTCTTGATAGGGATATGAATAGTTCTGTGAACATACTCTTGAGGTACTTCAAACATAATGCTTTGTGGACAAGCTATCTATCTATAATCGATAATCTACGAGAAACAGGTTTGTTGATCGGGATCATTCCTACAAGAATGATCTCGAGATGAGACAAATACTCGTAGGAAGCTCCTCCCTCGACAGCTGAGGGCTGGCAGGGAGGAGTAGTTCACCCTCATATGAACTAAAATGTATGATAAACAATCTAATTTGCCATCAACCCTCATTACTACAGGAAACTTCTTATATAAATGTAACTCCCCATAACAGATTGTGATATTTGACTCTTAATTTGAAAACTAAAGAACGGTTGCCGCTTTACTCATTGGATATCTAGTTGTCAACTACCCCACCCTGCCCGCCTTCGGCAGTCGAGGAAGGAGGCTCCGCTTAAGAAATAGAAATAATCGTTTTCTTTAGCTGTAGGATTGTTACTGAAACATTTGAGAACAAATTATCAGAGAGGATTCTGATTAACCCTCTGTTTTTTATGTCAACATAAACTTAAAGTGGCGTTTATTCATCTTATCTCAATTTTTGCTTCATTTCTTTCATTTTTTCCTTGATTTTAGGATAGCTACCGCTATCCTAAATAATTCCTTTATGTTTGAGTGTCTTCAGCTGATGTAAGTTAAAGCAAAAAGCTGTCATAAGCATCTTTACATTTACTCTTTCCACTGTGGTTACAAGAACTTTTCCTGCATTGAATACTTCTTTGACCACAGAATATACTCGTTCTCCTGGAGCTCTTTGGCTGCTGATTCTTTCGTTTCTCAGAATGTCTCCTATTTCTAATGGATGTCCTCTCACAGCTCTTTGCATTGTTGCAGCAAAACCTTTTGCAACTGCTCCGAAATATCCTCTATCTCTGTATACAACTTCATTCAATTCAGAGAGATCTATCTGAGAATCATGGACTGATGCAGTTGTTGTTTTGAATCTTCTGATCAATTCATAATCCTTATCGATGATCGTGTGGAGCTTGTAACCAAAAAAGGATTTACTGCCTTTCTTTGTCCAGGTTCCGTCCTTACTTCTTCTTGTTTTTGCTTCTTTTCCTCTAGGTTCATCTGCTTTAGCATGTCCTGGAGTTGAATGGATGAAAGTAGCATCCTGGATCATTCCTTTTTTTATCTTCAATCCAAGAGCATCAAGCTGCTTCTGTATTTCAGTCCATATTTGCTCTTCTTTTCCATTATCGATAATCCTCTTTCGGAATGACCAGACAGTTGTACTGTCTGGTACATATTCAGGAAATGAAAGAAATTTCCTGAAGGAGATTCTATCAATGCATTGTCGCTCAAGTTCAGCATCAGAAAGACCATGCCATTGTTGCAGTACAAGCATTTTGAACATGACGATGACATCAGCTTCAGGCCTACCGCCTGAAGCTGTTTTATTAGAATACATCGATTCAAGAATGGGATGAAATGGTTTCCAGTCAATCAATGATTCGATTTCAGCAAGCTTATCTCCAACAGATTGGAGACGTTTGTATTCTTCTTTAAGAGCAAAATCAGTTAAATCATTCATAATTCTTAATTTACTTAGCTAATATTTATATTTTAGTGGAATGTGGTGATGAAGAGAGAAGGTTTATCGAAATTCTCCAGAATAATAGGTTATCAAGTTAACAAGTAAATTGGAATCCAAACCAACCTTTTACAGTCAGCCTGAATTCCAAATACATGCAAGCAATGTAATAATATGATTTAATATATATATATATATATATCTTTTTATATTCTGGTTCGATGTATCATTATTGAGTCCCATGTGTTACAAAAAAGACAGTTTAATAAAAATTTATATGACCGTGAACTACCGCCCGTTGAACAGGATGGTAGTTCACTCCGATAATAGTATATTTTTTACATATTAGGAAATCCTCCTGATTAGATTAATCATACCGGAGTGCGTTTAATGGATGCATTTTTGATGCTTTCCAGGCCGGGTAGACACCACCAACAAGACTCGTCAGAATTCCGAATGCAATTCCTACTACTATGTACAAAATAGTAGATGGCATAAATAAATATGAAATATCCTTTAGTATAAGAATATCTACGAAAAGTCCAACCCCAAAGCTTAACACACCACCTATAAGACTCGCAAGTATCCCTAAGAAAAGTGCTTCCAGAATAAACATTTTTAGGATATCGTTTCTAGATGCTCCTACAGCTTTCATTATTCCAATTTCTTTCGTACGTTCCATTGCAGACATCAACATAACATTCAAAATACCGACACCTGCTACAAGTAATGAAATCGATCCTATCCCCATTAGAAATAGAGAGATGGAAGTAAATATTGTATTTATACTTTTTAACATGGTATCTGTTGCTAATACCTCTACCACATCTTCCTTTTTATTCAATCTTTCATCTATAGATTCTTTTACGCTTTCAATATCATGAATATCTTTTATTTTCAAAACAACAGATGTGTATCCGTCATTCTGGTCGTCATATAAATTAATATACCTTTCTGGAGTCACAAAAATTGCATTATCTGGACTTATCCCAACACCAAATCCTTCTTCTTTGAGTATTCCAACCACTCTATATTTCAATTCTTCAAATGTTATTTTATCACCAGTTTTTATATTCAATGACTCAGCTAAACTTGAACCAATCACACAATCCTTTGAATCACTTGAGAAAAAACGTCCGGTATCAATTTCCACTAAATAATATAGATCATCTTTACCAATACCATATATTGTAGCATAAGTAGATTCATCATTTTTTGTTACCTCAACGCTATTTGATAAAATCGGAATTAGACGCTCAATGCCTTCAATTTTAGATACTTGATTTATTTGTTTTTCAGATATGTCCGACTCTCCATATGCAGGATATAAAATAATTTCATTCCCCGCTTCTCCAAGAGATTTAGTAACGGATAATTTTAGGCTATTTCCCAGTATGCCAGTAGATGAAATCGCAATTACACCAATTATTATTCCAATTGTTGCCAGAATTGTACGTGCATTATGACGTTGCAGATTTCTTTTTGCTAATTCTGCATACATATTTCCAATATTGATTATAGGCTGCATACGTCACCATCTTTTATTTCAATTACCCGATTTGAATATTCAACAAGCATTGGATCATGAGTAACAACAATCACGGTTTTGCCTTTATTACATAAATCCCTTAAAAGCTCCATTACACTATGGCCAGTTTTAGTATCCAGATTTCCAGTTGGCTCGTCTGCAAGAATAATGGGAGGATTATTTGCAAGAGCGCGAGCTATTGCAACTCGTTGCTGCTGACCTCCTGAAAGTTCTCTTGGCTTATGATCCATATATTTTCGTTCTAGATTTGCACATTCAAGCAATAGAAGTGCTTTATTTCTTCGTTCATCTGCAGACTTTTTACTGAAAATCATTGGCATTTCAATGTTTTCAATTGCCGTCAGCGTTTGTATCAGATTAAACTGTTGGAAAATGAATCCAATATTATCCCTACGAATTATCGTTAGCTCATCGTCATCGAGAGTAGATAAATCTTGATTATTCAATCTGATTGTTCCTTCTGTAGGGATATCAAGACAACCTATCATATTAAGAAGCGTAGATTTTCCAGAACCCGATGGACCCATGATTGTTACAAAATCCCCTTTTTTAATTAAGATATTAATTTTATTCAAAGCACGAATATCACAAGACCCCATCTTGTATATTTTCGTTACATCTCTCAATTCAAGGATATTGTTTTGCATCAAAATCACTGATTATTTTTCCTTATTTTCCATGAGTGTCTAATAATACCCACGATTCCAACACACGATAATAATGCAACAACAACTGCAATTGGCAAAATTGTAGTATTATTAGCTAAACCCTGCGAGTTCTGATCAGGCATACTGCTTTCTAAATCAATCGATTCAGTAACATGGGTATAGGCATTGTCTATGTTTCTATATTCGATCTGAACTGGAATACTGGATATATTTAAGGAATTAACCTGAGCTGATAATTCAAAATTACCAAAATCATCTGCTTCCAAGGAACCTATAAAATAGCGTACCTTTGGCTGTAAAGGCTCAATATTATCAGATTTAAGTACAGATATCACTACATTTTTTACATCCTTAATTCCAACATTGTTAAGATTGCCTGTAATTGTATATTTGCTGCCTATATTTTCAATACTAATATCGGATAAAAGCAATTCAGATTGATTCATTACGTTTATAGATGTTTTTGGTCCCTCTAGACTATGATAATTATTTCCATTGTAATATGAAACCAAAAATGAGATATCTTTGGGTCCTGGCTTCAATCCGACAGTGTTCATATTGAATGATATATTAGATTTATTTCCTCCGGAAATAGTACCAATAAAAACTTCAGATGGAGTAAAGGAGATATCCTTTCCTATAGGCTTTACAATAACATTGGATACAGAGTTCGGACGTATATTAGCAATATCAATACTTATTGTTGATACTTCATTAATTACCACTGATGGATAATTTGCCATGATAAATTGAATATTCCTGTCATCGACTGTTATTGGGATCTTGTAATTAAAATCATCCATATTACTTCCACCAATTAAATCAAAATACAGAAAGTGGACACCGTTAGAAGCATTTGATTTAACTTGAATATTAAAAACCAATTTTATCATGTCGCCTGGACCTAGAAGACCAACATTTGAGTAACCATTGTCCAAAACTTCAATATCTTTATCCCCTCCGACAATTGCACTTGAAATATATGCATTCATATCAAAAGTCTCATCATCTTCCTGAACATAAACCTCTCCGTCTGCCTTATTTTCGAGTGTTATCGTAACTGTGCCATTATCCCCTGGCATAAATACAGCTGGATCTATTTCATAATCTACAACTACAGTTGGTCTGATAGTTGTATCTCCTTTAACAGGAATGACAACCAGAGTCAGAATAATTAAAAATAAAATATATCTGTAATTTTTTCTTTGTATCATGTTATCGAATTTACCAAATTATATGTACTATATACAAGCGCAAGTCCAACAGGGATCAACAGCGAAATAAAAGCATTTTTTACAGATATTTTTCTAGCATGTGAAGTCGCAAAAATCCAAATATTTGCACTCCACAAGGCACACAAAATTCCTACAAATTGATATATCCATAATAACGGATTATGCGAAATCAACTGATCGATGCTTTGTTGCATTAACTGTGAATTTTGTGCCGATACATCTATTGAGGGTAGTATCAAATACAATACCAATAACCCAACAAATGCAGCAAAGGCCTTTGGAATATACCCATAACCAACAAATTCTATTGTTCTTTTAAATGAACCACTCGAATTAAAACGACTTGAAATAACATAAATGATACCCGAAAAAATCAACCAGAAAGAAAATGATGCAATTATACCTACGATTGTACCAATTGCTAAACCTGGAATCATATATGTTGATACCTCAGATGGAAGCATAGTCATGACTTTTTTCATTACTAACATGCTTGATATTACAGCAATAATGCTGTTTATCAATACAATGAGAAATGGTTCCTTTAAGCTTACTTTTTCATTTGTCTTTTTTCTGAAAAAGCCATTCGGATCAAGCAGAACACCTTTTATATCCAACATTGTTTATGTAACTCCCTTTATTCTGATATTCCTATCATATGTTTAGCTAATTCAATCCCAGATTCAGATATTTGATAAAATATCAATCCATTATCTTCGATCACTGAAATTACTCCAAGATGAAGCAGTGAGCTTGAGCAATTATAACGAGTCTTAACCCCTTTAATCGCTCCAATTACATTGATTGGATTCGCATTTACACGACGAGCAATCTCAGCAGGATACGATGATAGAGGATAAATATCATACAAATATAATAGAATAGATTTCCTAACTTCACTTCTCATCAAAGAACGGATTAGCTTCGGATCACAATCCTTTATTTGCCTGTCTAAAATAACTTCTTGTTCCACTATTTACACCCTTTAATATCTTTTCTTGTATATGGGTGCTCGCAGATCTAAAGGATATTAATGCACAATTAGATTCCAACACCACCACCGTTAGTCTCCACGAGTTTACCACAATTTAATATATTTTAGCATTAATGCCAGATTAATCTCACATAGTCCTCCATTCCCATCTTATTATGATTTTACAACTAACACAGTAGATTAGTTTGTGTATGCCATTCATAACGTGAAGTCTTACCTTAAACAATTAATTATATTGTTTTATATGTTTAACAGAAAGGTAAGCTGTTGTAAAGTATTTAAGATTATCCAAATATATCGGAATCAATATATAAAAAAATGCATGTCTACATATCTACTTGTATATTAAGTTACATCCATTCTAGACTACGTACATACACATTGTTATTTTATATACAATGATTCTCCATGACTTATTGCTAATTAGCTCAACATTTAAACATACGGAGGTGAAAATATATGGTATTAATGGCAGCTGCGTCTGTTGTCAGTATACTTGCACAGGTTGGTATATACCATCCCCCTAACTGGTTAGTTTGGGCAATACTTGCTGCAGGCACTGCAAGCGTAGTTATATCAATACTCGTAACAGCTGGCTATGCAACAATTCCAGCAAGTGTAGCTTGGGCATTGGTTGGTGCTAATTCGTTCTCACTCTAATGCTTAAATCAATCAACATATAAGGTGTGCGCACACCACAACATAATCACTAATTATATTTCGAAACAGGATACTTTTAACGATTAAATCATTTTTTTACTATTTTTATAACTTCAATTGCGTTAACTGTTAATTTTGAAAAATGATCTCGTTTCACAACTTCTTATTTACTCGTGCTTCTTCTGCTCTCCACGAAAATAATCTTTTGTTGAGTATTTTAGAGGATACCTAAATATCACATATTATAGAAAAAAATAAACATACCTACACATATACTTATATATAAAGTTACACATATTTTAGATAACTTACATGCACATTGTCATTTTATATAGAATGATCTCCATGATTTGTTGCTAATTAGCTCAACATTCAAATATGTGGAGGTGAGAAATATATGGTGTTAATGGCAGCTGCGTCTGTTGTCGGTATACTTGCACAAGTTGGTATATACCATCCCCCTAACTGGTTAGTTTGGGCAATACTTGCTGCAGGCACTGCAAGCGTAGTTATATCAATACTCGTAACCGCTGGCTATGCAACAATTCCAGCAAGTGTAGCTTGGGCATTGGTTGGTGCAGATACATTCTCTCTCTAATGCTTAAATCAATCAACATATAAAGTGTGCGCACACAAACAGAATAGTATTTTAAGTCAAGATTGTGATAATATGCTTGAGAATAACCCGAAGAACATGCAGAATATTGGTTTGCTTTTAGTATCAATTGGATCTTTGATTGTTATAATCGCAAGCTTCTTTAACCTGTCAATATACTTGACAGTTGTAGGAGTCGTCGTATTTCTAATTGGAATTTTCTATTTCGGTAAATCCCACTTTTCAAAAAAGCAAGAAAACACCAGTCATTAAATTCTATGATATCATGGCAATGTTATCTTTAGCGGGGAGAAACAAAAGCCTTATATTGGCTTCATTCGGAACATTTCTTTTAGGAACTATTGTTGCCATCTTTTCTTTGTATCATTTCTCGGATACTCCAAACACAACATATACCAATGAAATGTTTACTCCGGGAAATGATCATTTAACAACGATCATATTAATTCAGAGAAATGGACTCGTACTTTTGTATCTGCTTTTCGGATCTCTTTTTCTTGGATCAATCACAGTACTGAACTTGTTTACAAATGGAATGATATTTGGAGCAGCCACAGCCAGTGCATTTCAGTATTATTCAATTACAAAAGCCTTGGCACTTATAATCCCCCATGCAATATTCGAACTACCTGCAATATGGATTGCCGGAGCTGCAGGTTTTAAAATACCTTGTGAACTCATACGCTATATCACAAACAAAAAAGAGTATTTTCTGAATAGAAACGAAATTAAAGATTTTCTTTTACTAACAGGAACTGCATTTGCTCTTGTTATAATAGCCGCTTTCATAGAAGTTAATGTGACACAAAAAATTGCAGAAATACTCTTTGCATAAACAAGGTCAGTAGTTCTCTAATTTTACCTCCATTTTGTCCTTACCACTATAAAATTACCTTAAACACTGCACTACTAACTGAATTCTTAACTTTCTCCTAAGCCATTCTTCAACGAACAGAATAAATCTAGCAAACCTGAACTTATCCTCATCAATAGTTAACGGACCTGGTTTTACTATTGTGAAATGCTTTTTCTGCAGGTAGAGCCATGCATTTCTGAGCAGGAACGAGATTAAAGTAAAGAAGTATCTGAAAGTAACATCCCTCGTTGATGTTCTTGGTTTAACGATATTTCTCATCCTGTAAGACGATTCAATAGCAAATCGTCTTCTATAGACGTTACTAATCTTCCTTGGAAGCCACTTAACTCCATAAACAACAAAACCAAGGTTCTCACATCCATATTTACCTCTTTTACCTTTCAGGTACTTGACATCAATAACGATATCCAGGTGAACTTCTTTCTTCTGAGCATTCTTCATCACATACTCAGCAGACTTTGCTTTTCTTCCATCAAGTAATTGCTTGATCTCTTTTCCCCTTCTTACTACTGGTGTAATGTGAGGGATTTCATTGTGCTGCAGGAACTCAAACACATCTACAGAGTAGAACTCTCGATCCAGACAAAGTACCTTAATGCTGAAATTCAGTTTCATGATAAGATTCATGAAATAAGTGAGGTAATCAACCTTTGTTTTGTTCCTCTCAACAGGAAGAACTGCAAGAGAATATCTCTCGTTCTTGTTTATGATTGATAGTGACACATATGAATAAAAAGAGTTTGTCGATTTCTTGGCCTGACTACGTATAACGTATTCTTCATTGGATGAATCAACTTTTCCATAATATGGATCATTTGTAAAATCGATAGCAAACTCATACTTTTTCTCTGATCTTAGAGTACTGACAGAACCTTGAAGGAGAATATTCTCATTTACCTGGACAAGTTCTTCAAGACTTAGTTTCCTGAGATGATATCGTAAAGATGTCTCACAGGGAATCTCTTGATAGTGTTTTGATGCAGAATGAACTGAACTCTTATCCACTGCCATGCATATGCCAGCATAAAATAGATCTTTAGAGTTAAGTGGACCATTTATCTTGATGTTTATATTATCGAGAAGTGGTTTAAGAACGGTATCAATACATTGTTTTGGCCTTAATTCGACCTTATCACAGGTCCTTGAATGGAATGGTAGAAATGACATATGGCGGCGTTCCTGCCGCATATAAAGCTATCGTAAGGCGTTGCTAAGTTCAAGTGCTCAAATTAGAGAAGTACTGAAGGTAACATAGTATGAATAAGATACTAAAATATGGATTAGTCGTTGTAGGAATCCTGCTACTATTTGTAGTGGGTACACTAAGCTTCTATACAATAGCTCCTATACCAAACACAGGCCCGGCACAAGGCACAATATCTGAGAACGATATCAAGAATGATGAAATAATTCCCAGTGAAGCAACGAGTTCCCATGATGAAGAAGAGGCTTTGTCCAACAAAACAACTATTACTATCAGTGCATCTCTTGTATATCTGAATTTCACACAGCTTAATCAGCAATCTGAACTCATTATAAATGGTACTGTTAAAGAGATCCTTCCGTCAAAATGGAACACACCTGATGGAAAGAGACGAGGAAATGCAATTGAAGATATTCCTGAAAACGATACAATGTACACTGACATCATTATCAAGGTAGATCAGTGTCTCAAAGGTTCTCTTGAAGATCAGGAGATCAGGGTGCGTACTATGGGAGGAAAAGATGAGATTGTTAGAATTGACTATGAGGATGAGCCATCTTTCAAAGAGAATGAGCAAGTGCTATTGTATCTTCACAACGACACAAATCCTGGATTAGAAAACATTGATTCAAATTATTATTACATAACTGGTGCTATGCTCGGAAAATTCACGCTAACAGATGATAGACTGGCAATAAGAGAATACGAATATGTTAACCAGACAGAATTGCTGGATTCAATCAACAAGGGGTACGAGCCGACTATTAAGGGCATTGAGGAAATGTGAAAAGATTGCCCTTTTTCTTTTCTGCAATATCGAACATATAGATATTTTTATTTTGGAAATATATAAGGTATCAACAAACTAGCAACATGATTGAAAATCACGATCATTGGGATTAAGAAATTGAAAGTTAACTCTTTTGATCTTTGTGCTTCAGCAAGCTGACTTCTTGATATATAATATATCAACAATATAAGAAGATACCCTCCATTCATATTGGAATCCTCGATCAGTGTATAATGCGGAGATAGAATCACTATTACAGCAGACCATAATATCATGCCAATTACATTGCTCATAATACTGATCTTATCATCGATTTTTTTGTTAGCATCGATCACGTTCTTTGATAATAGGTAGTGACACGATGCTAAAGAGAATGCTATCGGAACATACATAATCCAATCAGATATTGGAGTGGTTTTTTCTACAGACATGAACACTGAAAAAGACCAGATCAGAAAAACACCGTATCCTACTATATATCCTAACAATTCCTTTGATTCCATATTCATTCTCGACATTTGCTTCTCATGCTATGTGATAGTTCAAGCTATGGCCACAATTAATAATAATATGAAAGTACCTACTCATTGGATATATTTATACAATGTGCTTAGGGGGAGAGAAAATGCAACCAACAGTAAAAGATGATGAGAATTTGAACAATGAATGTTTGCGTACATTAGAGATAGTAGGAAAAACATTGGTACTTACTCCTATTATCATAGCTTTACCATCATTAGCATACGCAATAATTACCGGAAAGAACCTTGTATCGCCTGGCTCAGATGCTGGATATAGCGCAGGCCTGATGATCTCTGCAGGGATTTTTCTATTGATATACGTGTCTTACAAAATAATTCGAAAATAAGCTACATCTATTAAGAAAATAACTACTATAAACGCTTTCGGAGAAACATACATGAGAACACTGTTCAAAGTAATGACCATATTTTTTCTTGTAGTAGTAATCGGTTTTTTTGTAATATCTTCATGGATAGAAAACAGAAACCAGGAAATGTATAACCAAAGCTACCAGAGCAGTTATACATATACGGTTGAGATATCGCCCAATGCCACCCTAAAAAATGTGACTCTTTATTTGCCACTCATGGCTCTGAATAATACTTCTGCAATTGGAGAAGATATTATCAAAAACAACTTCAATAAAAATGATAACTCATGGAATTATTCCCTTATAGAAACAGAACATGGGCTTATGCTTTCCATGAAAACCGATGAAATAGATCCCACGTTCCATTCCCGTGATGGATATGTAGTTAAAGGCAGTGATCCTGAAGAAACAAGGGTGTGGACTTCAGGGGAATATTCAAACAAAACCCCTATACCTAATCTGATAGTCTTTTCAACAATGATTTTCCCAAACCGTACCATCGATACATTGGACCCCCTCATTAATGATCTGGTACTACGTCCAAAATACAACGTCAAACCCACAAATGACGAAGGGCATTCTTTCAGAAAGCAGTATGATTATGAAAGTATTCTATATGCAGAATACGAAACATCTCCTAATGCAATTGTAGATATCACAATTATGGCAGATGGTTACAATGAATGGTGGATCATGGGATGTCAAGAGAACGATTATTCGGATTGGATGAACGTCAAATTATTCGGGCCTCAAAAAGGATGGACAAAAGTGGACGGGTTTCTTGGAAGTGGAGGCGGTGTATACAGGGATACCTAGTTAGTAGTACGAAATCCCCATAGACTTTTTTCTTTTGAAAGTATTTATTTCTTAGCCAATCAAAAAGAATAATATCTCTGCTGACTCTGAAAAAATACTTGTATTTAAAGCTAATGTTGATGTCCTTCTAAGAAAAAACAATACATTGTATCAGTAAAAAAAGTCTTAATCTCTAGACTTATCCTCATGATACTGTTTTATCATTATTTTCATTTCACTTCCTTTTCAATAAAACAGAATTGAGATAATGAACCTGTTTCAAAACTTCCCTCACACCTTTTTCCAACATAGGATGAAACATGCAATATCTAACAATCCTTTGAAAACCACATTAAGTCTTTCATATCTACTCGCTAGCTTTCTAAATCCCATCTTCAACCATGCAAAGAATCGTTCAATAGTCCCCCTTTTTGAATAAGAATCGGAATCAAACCTAGTTGGCCTTCCTTTTTTCCTTCTTTTAGTATTCCTTGTATTGATTGGTATACTGCTTTTGATAGCTCTGGATCTTAAATACTGCCTTATGGCAGTATTATCATAAGCCGAGTCTGCTAATACCTCAAAGGGTCTTGTTCTTGGTTTAGCTGTTGTATTGATCTTAATAAGTTCCATTACTTGAATGAAAGCCTTGCTATCATATTCATTTCCAGGGGAAATGATGATTGTAAGAGGGAATCCATCACAACTTACACAAGCATGGATCTTTACACCTTTTCTTTTTTTGTGACCGTTGTAATAGGAGTCTTCTCCCCTTTTTTTGTTTCAACGAAACTGCTATCAATACACACAGTATCTATTGAAAACTTACCTTTATGATAAGCGGAATCTCGAAGAGATTCCATTATCTTATTCCATATTCCTGCTTCTGACCACCTTTTTAATCTTCTCCAAGCTGTTATTCCAGAACCATAAGAAGGCGGTAGATCCCTCCATCTACAACCTGTTATCAGGACATAGAGAATACCATTGATGACCTTACGGTCATCAACTCTCTTTCTTCCTGTTATCGGTTGTGGAGGCAGGAATGTTTTAATAAAATTCCATTGTTCATCAGAAAGTTCTTTAAAACCCATTCAAATCCCCATAATACTATTGTGGGAAGGGGTATTTATACTTATGAAACCAGCTCAATATAAAAACAAGAATATCGTGAAACTGTTTTTATCCGTTCGGGTAATGGCCATAATAGTTTAATAAGATAGAGAATAAAGATCATTTATCACATTTAGACAATGTGAGAGGGATCCGAACTAAACTTTCAGAGTCGATTCGGACCCCAGATTGCCCAAAGGCAAGACAATATTGGTTTTACTTGTGTATAATCATTGCTGTCCGGCCTCTGGGGTAAAGAACAAGAGGTAGAATAATGAGAAACCGATTTAGAAACATATTGTTGATAGGAATACTTTTGATTAGTATATTGCTAGTAGCTACCGCAAGTGCACAAGAAAATACAACTGCAGAGCTAACCTTTGGCTCTGGAACTCTTGATGTAATAAAAAGTAATTCGAATTTCATAACTGGACATGGAAATATACCCGATTTCTTAACTTCAGATGAGAAAAAGGAGTGGCTTTCAAATCTAGACATAATATATACCACAGCTAATAAAAATTATGAAAAGGAAATGTCAAAGTATTTCTATCCAAATGGTCCTGTTATCGCTTATGCTTATACTATTGATGGGGTTATAGAAGTGACAATCAAAAACGGAGAGAAAATGGATACAAACAAAGAAAATGAGATTTATAACCTGTTTTCTAAATATGGAGGAGAAATTAAAGTTAATAACACTCCAGTAGTATTTGTATATGGGAACTTTATCGTACCAACTAGTCGTTCTAGCTCTTGGAGACCCCTAATTGGAGGCATAAAAATAGTTACAGACTATGGAACATCAACTCTTGGTTTCGCTGCAAAAACCAGTAGTGGAACAAAAGGTTTTGTTGTTAATGAACATGCTGCACCAACCATTGGTAGTAGTATATATCAACCAAGCGCATCGAACGCAAATTTAGTAGGAAGTGTATCTAAATATAGTAAGAACTATGATTCCGATGCCTCTTGGGTTCCATGTTCTAATGTCAACGCAAAAATATATGATCATGATACTGATGTTACAAAAACTGTAAAGTCTTATGGAGACCCCGGTGTTGGACAGTATGTTTACAAATCAGGCATATCAACAGGAAAAACAGCTGGTACCATTACTCAGAAAACTAGTGTATATGATAGTGCGCTTGGAGAAACTTTATCTAATCAATATGTTGTAGGATACCGATGCGACTATGGAGATAGTGGTTCCCCAGTATACGTAGATGTTACTAATGGTGTTAAGATTCTGGGAATTCACTGGGGAGGAAGGGGAACCCATACATCAACTGGCTTTTCGTCTTCAGTATTTTCTCCAGTATCGGGCGTGCATACCGATTTAGGTGTATATCCTCTTACAGCATAAATAATCAGACAAAAAGAAGTTAGTATAGTTTCCCTTTGAAGAATAGTGTAATATTAACACAATCTATATAAGTTAGTTAATTAAAGTTAAACTTTACTAACTCTTAATTTATTTTTGTGTCCAATCAACTCTTATAATAACGATATCTAATATAAATGGTGGAAAGTAAATGAGTTTAAATAAATTAAATATTGCATTATGTATTTTATTAGTAACTGTTCTTGGCAACTGTACCTTAAGTTCTTGCTCTCAAAATGGAAATGATACAATGGAAAATATTACACTTACATTTAGCCCGGAAACTCTTGATCAGCTAAGAAATAATTCGAATTTTATTTTTAGTTATGGAAGTATCCCCTCTTTTGGAAGTTTGGAGGAAAGACAACAATGGCTTAATGAGCTAGATAAAATATATACAGAAACCGATATGGAAATATCAAAATACATGTATCCAGATGGCCCCGTTACAAGCCATGGTTACACAATTAATGGAGTTCTTGAAGTGGAAGTTAATACGAATATTGAAAAGCCTTTGATGGATGAAATATATCAGATATTAGATTCAAAAGCAAGCCAAATGGGAATTAAGGGAGTTCCAGTAGTATTTGTTTATGGAGGTTTGGTTATACCAGTAGCAGGAGAAGCTACTTCAATTGTTGAACAAAATAATTCATCAACATCTAGTGAAAAAAATCCTATAGAACTCAATAATTCAAGTAACAATAATGAATCAGGTAGAAACGAATCAAATAAAAATAATTATGCTCCGGGTTTTGGGCTATTCGGGAGCTTGGTTTGCATATTCAGTGGATGGAAGCTTAGAAAAAAGTAATGTAAGAAGAACTATGTGAAAATTATTGCAGCCATGTTTCTAATAAGAATCACTTATAGACTTTTTTCTTTCTATTTATAATGTATTTTTGCTCACTCAATCAAAACGAATAATGTCTTGGTTGACTATGAAAAAAATAATCGTACTTAAAGTTAATGCTGATATTATTTTTGAAAAAAAAACATAGTTTCAATCAATAAAAACAGTCTTACTCTTTAGACTTGTCTTGATGATGCTGCTTTATCATTATTTTCATTTTAATTCCATTTTAATAACACAGATTTGAGATAATATAAGATAAAGAATATAGTGAAACTGTTTTTATCCGTTCGGGTAATGGCCATAATAGTTTAATAATATAGATGATTACAATCATTTGTCACATTTAGATAATGTGAGAGGGATTCGAACTAAACTTTCAGAGCCGATTCGAATCCCAGATTGCCCAAAGGCATGATAATATTGGTTTTACTTACGTATAAAATCATTGTTGTCGTGCCTCTGGAGTAAAGAACACGAGGTAAACAATGAAAATGAACAATTTCCTAAAATTAGGACTAATGATGCTTGTTCTGCTCGCCGCTACTGGAGCAGCAGCAGCATCCGGTGGGTCCTCGTACAGCACAGCAACATCAATATCTGTTCCAAATGGAGATATTGATATTTGGAGTGGGACTTGTAAGAGTACAGGTGATTGGTATAAATTCACTGTAATTTCAGGCGATAGTTGTTACATAGATCTCCAGAAAACATTCTATAATGCTGGAGGATCCATGTATCTGTATAAAACTAGTACTAACATTGATGCACAAGTTGCACATCCAACAATTGATCATTACGCATATCAATTAACAAGTGTTCCTCGCATCAAAATTACAAAAGGAACACAATCATCATATCAATTCATAGCCGGTAGAAACTATGTGTATTGATAATTAGAGAAGAGAACCTTCTCTAATTTAATTTTTTAAAAATAATGATCAAATAAATAGCAGAACAATTCCCCTAAAATATAATTATTAACAAACTTCCATAAAAGCACACAAGTGTACAATATTATGAATTATTTACGACTCAGATAAAATAATAAGGATTAATGAATAACATGAATCTGAATATTAAGAATTGCATTGTAATAGCACAAAAGGAATTTACTGATGATTTGTGGAGTCCCAGATTCCTTTCACTACTTTCTATTTTTGCGTTAATTTTGTTCTCTTTCAGTTATCACAGCAATGCTGAAAGTACAAACTTTCTAGAGCTAGGATTTGTTGATGTAGCTCAAATTATTGCTGTTTTTTTACCTCTTTTTGGAATAACTCTCGGCTTTGACCGAATTGTTAAAGAAAAAAGAAATGCGTCTCTAAATGTACTTTTAACACAACCGGTATATAGAGATAGTATTATTGCAGGAAAAGTATTGGGTGCAATGATAACTCTTATACTTATTGTATTCATATCAATGATAGCATCCATTGGAACAATGATATTGGTTTCTGGTGTTCAGATAACCTCCGAGGAATTAAACAGGGTCTTTTTATTTGCAATAATTAACTATCTTTATCTATCCGTTTTCCTCATGCTAGGAATATTCATTTCAACAATATCAAAAAATTCTATTAATTCTCTTAGTTATGGCATTTGTGTTTGGCTAATATTATGTGTAGTATTTGGTAGCTTTGCTTTAGTCATTTCAACAATGTACACAGGCCAATCTCTACTTGACCTCGGCAATAATGAACAAGCTATGGACCTTAATGCCCAACTTCAGAAATTAACTCCTGTACATTATTATTCAGAACTTGTAATCGGACACCCTTGTATGACTTGGGGAGGTTTTTCGAAAAATGATCTGGATAGTATTCGTGGAATATTTGATACAAATTATACGACTGGACAGTGGTTAAAGGAATACATTGATGATATTATAGTCCTGATATCAACGATTATAACTCTTTTCATCATGTCGTTTGTATCTTTCTTGAAACAAGATATTACCAACTGAGGAAAAAACATGAGCATACAAAATCAAAGCCCGAAAATTAATTTAAAAAACATATTCCAGATTGCTCATAAAGAGTTCGCAGATCTTGTATCCAGCCCATTGTTTTTTATGTTCATAGTAACTTACACTCTAATCATTCTTGCTTTCTCATTCCGAAGTGTGTACTTAATTGAAACCAGAGGAAACTTAACTATAATGTCTGGTTTGATGGGAATAATACAGCAAATTGGATGGTTTGCGCCTCTTATAGGAATAACACTTGGATTCGACGCAATAATAAAGGAAAGAAAATCAGGATCTTTTAATGTGCTCTTAACACATCCAGTCTTCCGAGACAATATAATCGTAGGAAAAATTATTGGGATAATTGGAACACTTCTAACAGTTATCTTTTTCTCAACAATGGTTCCAGTAGGAACTATTCTAGTTTATACGGGTACAAATATAAGCGATCTGGAAATATTCAGAGTCCTTATCTTTATTGGTCTAACTTTTTTGTACGCACTTATATTTGCAGAAATTGCAATTTTTGTATCTATACTTGCTAAAGAATCAGAAGATTCGCTTGTTTATAATATCTTGATATGGTTATTGATTTGCATTGTATCTGGATCCATAATTCTTTCAATTACTTCCGCACCTACAGGACAAACTGACATACCTGACTCAGCATATAAGCTGATATCCTTTACTCCACTTCATCATTACAGTGAAGTATCACTTGGTGAAATCGATCTCAGCTGGGGAGGAATTAACATTGAACCAAATATCAGAGGTATTTTTGATACCAGTTTCTTAATTGGTCAGTGGTTCAATGAATTTTGGCTAAACATTTTATATTTGGTTCTAACCCCTATTGTACTATTAGTTTTATGTTTTATTTCATTTTTAAGAAAAGATATGACTCTATGATATTTTCTATTCTCATGAGGTGATTCAAATGTTCAAAATGAAAACAATTCAAATCATACTCCTCATTGCTTTAGCCTGTATCCCTTTTCAGCCACTGGCTGCAGGTACTAGCATCAAGCAAATGAATACAACGATCATAGCTGACCTGAATCAGACTATAGATAAGGACATCAAAAGTATTGTTGATACTGATCGCCTTGAAATTGAATTGGGTCCTTATTATAATGTCATCTGGAGCCCTGACGAGAAACACGCACTGGTCTATGTCTTCCTTAATGTATGTCCAAAAGGAAAAGGAGACACTCAATCGGGATACATTTCTGCGCTCTATATAACAGATGCAGGATTCTCAAACATCTCGCGCGTCGCATGGGCAGAATTTACAACCACAGACTATGGGAAACTAATAAATGCTCCTTCATGGAGTCAATCCGGTGATCATTTTGCATATATGGAATTAACACAGGGAAAGATGTATTCAATTACATCAGCTAGACTTTTAGTACTTTCAACTGACCTGCAGCAAGTCCAAGAAATTGAAATGAACAAAGATATGGACCAAAATTCTGAAGATCAATTCATATACAAATGGTCTCCTAAAGAAGAAAAAGTCGCTGTACCTGCCCCTGGAAAACTGATCGTTTATGATCCAATTCAAAAAGATAATCTAACCTTTTATATTGATGCGACTGTATCTTTTATTAATGGATTGGAATGGTCTCCGGACGGGAATAAACTCACTTTTTTAGAAAGCCCTAAAGGTATTATAAATATAGATGTTAATAAAAAAGAACAGCATCAGGTATATTCATCTGAAACTGCTGGCCTGTATAATACAGAATGGAGTCCAGACAGCAAAAAGCTAGTATTTTATGATCAGAATGGAACAGATAAAAATGGTGAGGCTTTTTTTGATATTTACATTATGGATGAAAATACAAACACTACAGAAAGAATTAATCTAAAAAAAAGTAGCTATTGGGCAATAAACTGGTATCCTGACAGTGAAAGACTTCTAGTGGTCAATTATTCAAATGGATCGAGTAAACTTTGTTCTATTTCAACTACTGGAGATGTAAAAGTCCTTTTTAATGGTGCAGATATCATCAAAGGTAATTTAGGTCCTGATGATTATACATCAGTATTGGACCCCTATACCTCTAAATTAGTTGTATTTAATGAGTCTTATAAGCAGGATTTCTTAAATGTGACAAGAGGTTCATGGTTCAATAACGATCTAATGTTCACTACTGATAGCAAAACATCTATCTTGAATATGAGTACGAACACAATATGGGAGATCCCTATGTCTTCAACTACTCCTGATCTAATTAGCATGTCTCCTCAGGAACATTTCATTGCGATCGATAATATGGTCCTTGAAATGAACTATGGGAACAGTCAAGGAACAATTGCCAAGGATCAGAAAAATGATTCAGCATCTCAAGTAACTGTACTCAACAGCAGTAACAACCAAGAGCAAAAAGTAAATACTACAGCTGCTTCTCAGGCTCCTGGTTTCTCTGCACTTTTAGGATTAATTGGATTTGTTGTTGCTATGGCATACGTGCATATCAAAAAACGATGAGTAGATAGAAATGTAAATTGACAAATATGCATATTATCATGCTTGACCAGACCAGTTCTGGATTATCCAGAACTATTATTTTTAATAATCGGTGACAGAATGAACAATAAATGGTGTATTATTCTAATGATCTTACTATTTGTAGGAGTAACAACAGCAGTGCCGGCTTCCGGAAATATCAGTTCTCTTCAATTGATTAACTTAACTCATTCAGAGAATGGCTTCTTAATACATTCTCCCGAGTGGAGTTCAGATGGAAGATACTTAATTTTTGGGTCATTCAATCAGATATCCATGGCACAATCCATTAACAAACACTACCTATTAGATTTCCAAAATCGAACATTTGGAGAGATTGACTATGGTATAACCGAAGAAGAAAGCAATTATATGTCACCGGAAATTAGCTGGATTCCAGGCAATAATAAAACATATTTTTCTGTATCAAAAAGAGGTGGTCGTGGTGAGTTTGGAGGAAACTCTGTAATTTGCAATCCGGATGGTACTGATATAAGATCAATCAGTTCTTCTGATAATACTACTCTATCTGATGTAATATCTCATCTTGAAAACGAAATTACATACGGGGATCTCACTTTTAGTCCAGATTATAAAAAAGTATCTTTCATATATACGGATTCAGAAAACTATTTTGGAAATATCTGGATCGAGAACCTGGATGGAACTGAAGCATTCGAACTGCAGGCAAATGCAAATACACTTATGTGGTGTAATTCAACAGTTGTCATTTGTCAATTACAAAATGGAAGCATAATTGTCAAAGACATCAATGGAAATAATGCCAGGACACTTACTTCGCCTAATAAAGGAGAAGAATGTGGCCTCTCCTCGATAAGCCCTGATCGGAAAAAAATAGTCACAGGTTCAAGATCAGAAAATGATGATGAATATCAACCTTATCTTTCTAATACTGATGGATCAGAACCATTGAAAATTGACCAATCAAATCTTGAGTTCTTTGATGAAGTACAACTTGAATTTGGAATCTGGCAGCCAAATGGCTCTGATATGCTATTGAATGAGAACGGAAACCTATACGTATTAGAGGGTAATGATAATAAAAAACGTCTATTATATGAAGGCAATGCAACTCATCCTCAATGGTTCCCTGACGGCAACAAGATTCTTTTTATTGAAAATGAGAATCAGATGTATTCTATTGATCTCGATGGAACAAATCTTCTGCATATTACAGATATTGGATTAACAACACATTACATATGGGAAACGTATGAGTTTAAGCAAGCATCAATTAGTCCATCCGGAAAAACTATTGCATTTACCTCTGCAATCAGTGAGGATGGTAAAATTATTGATCACGAGCCTTCTATTGAATCTAGAAAATTCATTGAAGCACCGCTTTTTACTATTAACTCTGATGGAACTAACCTTACTCAAATAACTCCAGCTATAAAAGGCAAACATGATTTTGTCGAAGGATGGAGCCCGGACAGCAAGATACTTACAGCATCCACTACCCATTTCAAAAACGATGAAACTATATTTGGTAGTTCCTATCTCATTTCATTGGATGGAACAAATTTAATAGATGGTTGGAAAGAAATGCCTGTAAGTAAAATACTTGGTAATGAGAATGAAGTCCAGCTTAACAACAGCATTCCGGCAAGTGTAAAGGACATCGATAACAAAGACAAGGCCAAGGATCAAAACACACCTCAATCGCCTGCATTTCACCTAACGGACTTATTTGTTTGTACTATCTGTATATGCTTATTGAAACGGAGGAAATGATCGGATAGTTAAGCGAATTCTGGACAAATATCATAAAAGCATGAGGAGATTATAATCAATTGTTTTTTGGAGAACAGTTCAACCAATGGCCATAATGAATAAATAAAATGCAAATGAATTAAGGTGAGATACATTGAAATGATTTAAGTAAAGGTAAAAGATATCAAATGAGGGATTAAATGAGAAGTAGAATAAGAAATTGCCTGGCAAAAAAATCGATCCCTCATATTAGAAAAATGCAATGCAGTTATGAGGAAATAGAATGAAGCTAAATACTGTGAACATATTAACATTAGCCCAGAAAGAGTTTGCTGATAATGTATACAGCACACGGTTCCGAGTACTGCTTGCATTAGTAATAATGATTCTTTTATCCGGTAGCATCAGCGATGTAGAAAACCAATCCAATATCTTCGAAGAGGGTTCATTTATTGCTGTATATACAATGGGTACATTCTTGCCCATTTTAGGACTTGCCCTTGGATATGATGCAATCGTTAAAGAAAAAGTATCTGATTCTTTGAATACACTTCTGACACATCCTGTATTTCGGGATAACATTATTCTAGGCAAGATCACAGGAGGTTTGCTAACACTTGCTTTAGTGATCATCCTGTCGATCATATCTTCAATCGGAGTGACCCTTGTACTGACAGGGATCCCGGTCAGCATGACAGAGATCAATCGAATAATGATATTTTCCTTCGTTTCTTTCATTTACATATCAGTGTTTTTCGCTCTGGGAGTGCTTTTCTCAGTAATATTTAATAATCCTGCAAAGTCATTGATCACTGGTATAGTTTTATGGGCGGTATTTATCCTTGCATTCGGACAGATAACTGCATTAATAGCTTCTGTTACGACAGGTGAAGTTCTTTACAGCGAAAATGAGGAGCATGCTCAGATAGTAGACCAGAAATTACAGTATCTATCTCCGTTAAATCATTATTACCAAGCAGTAGCTGGAATTAACATCTCGTATGATGAAGAAGATCTAAAGACCAGTGCAGGATTATTCGATATGAGTCACTCATTAGGACAATGGTTGAATGACTATTGGACAAATATTGTATCACTTATAGTAGCACCCTTTTTGCTCATAATATCATCTCTTTTGATCTTTATAAAACAGGATATAACGAGGGGATAAAGCATGAATGTAAATTTCCGAAATGTAATGACAATAGCCCAAAAGGAATTTGCAGATAACCTTTGGAGTCCCATATTCTTAATCCTATTAGCATCATTCAGCCTGATCTCCATAGCTTCCTGTTATCAGTATGGAGTTATTGCAACAAATTTTGTAGGAATGATGGACAGCCTTATGCCAGGAATCTTGCGAGGTCTGTTCTTTTTTACTTCTACCTTGTCACAATTTATACCGCTATTTGGCATCGCTTTAAGCTTTGATACACTTCTGCGAGAAGAGAAGTCAGGTTCTATGAACGTGCTTTTAACTCATCCTGTATACAGGGATAACATTATAACAGGAAAGATACTGGGAGCCATGATGTCATTATTACTTGTAATTGCAGTATCAATGGCATTATCCATTGGAACCCTGATTATGTTCATCGGTGAAGAGATAACATTATTTGAGATCTCACGAATTGCCCTGTATTTCATTCTTGCATACCTGTATTCGATCATCTTTCTGGGAGCCGGACTGTTTATATCGATCATTGTAAAGAACACATCAGACTCACTTATCTATAACATAGTAGTCTGGCTGTTCTTTACTATCGCATATTCTGATATCATAAGAGCTATACTGTATGCTTTCGGTATCCAGATCGTAGATGCAGATGGAAATTTATCAGTTATCTTTCAACAGTTATTAGGGATAGCACCAGCGTATCATTATCAGCAATTGGTCAATGGACTCTTTGATGTCAGCCAGACCATTCCATATGTGCTTTCTAACTTCTGGATGGACCTTACAATATTGGTTGTAGTACCAATAGTTCTTCTTGTTCTGTCATTCATAGCATTTCTGAGGAAGGATATTACATTATGATGAAAGCGATATAGGGAGCAAACATAGCATGTCAATGAGATCAGGGAGATAAAATAATGAAAAGATCATACATACTTTCTTTTGCTGCTGTCATAATTGCACTGATCATTATCAGCTGCATTGCTATGCCCTTTATATTCATGGGAAAGCCAGAACCTCTTTTTTCAATGAAAAATAAAGATACTATTTCCCATCAGATCATGGTTGAAATATCAGATTCTAATAACAATTCAATATTCAAAGAAGTATACGTAATGGATCCTGGTTCTGAGATATCTCAATCAAAATCCGCATGGTTACTGTTACAGCTCTCTTTCCCTCCGGGAAATAGCAAAGATATCACAATAAAAGTGATAGTAGATAATGATCTAACTGAAAAAAGCCAGACGGATTTACAATTATGGAGCATGTTCGATATAACATTGTTTGATGAACACGAAGAATCAGACATTTCTCTGGGAGTAATAGCAGTTTGAGTTAATAGCGATCTTACAAATCCTGCAGCAAAAAGTGATGAAATGAAAAATACAAAAATTCTCATCAAAATTACAGGAATTGCCCTGATATTCATCCTGATGGCAATTCCTTGTGTCAGTGCAGACTATTCATCAGTAGCAGTAATTAACCAGATCACTGGAAAGGTTGTCTATCCCGGAGATTCAGTTGAATTTCCCATAACAATAGAAAGCTGCTATAACGATAGTGACGATGCATGGTGTAATATGGTTGTAAATGATGTACCTCAGGGATGGAGTGCAGGATTCTATGAGGATAATGATCAGATAACCAATTTACTATTCCCTGAAGATAACAATGGGCCCGAAGATATTGTATTGAGAGTTAATGTTCCTGCAAATACTTCAAGTGGTGCTTATTCTATATGGGCTGATTTCAAACCCGATGATGGCGACACAATTTCCAGAGAATTTACCGTAACAGTAGATACAAATGCTGAACCTAATCTGGATCTTTATTCGACTACTCCCGGTATGGAAACACGTTCAACTGATACCATAGAGTACATTGCAACTCTTGTTAACAAATATGACCATCGAGTAACTGTTTCCTTAAACGCAATCGGAAAGCCGGAAGACTGGAGTATTCAGTTCCTTCAGGAAATCGATGATGAAGATTACAGACAGACAAAATTATCAGTTGCTGCTGACTCTGAACAGCAGTTCATTGTAAAGGTGAAACCATCACAAAATGCATCTGATGGAGTATATCCTTTTGAGATCCAGGCCATACCGGAAAATGGGAAAAATGGTGTTTCAATGAGACTTGACCTTACCATCAACAATGGTCTTGAAGAAGAAGAAATGCTCACTATATCCCAGAGTACGAGTAGCATTGCTCTTAATCCGGGTTCCTCTAAGGAAATCTATGTTACCTTAAGAAACTCAGGAGATGAAACACTCAATAATGTGGAACTGAAAGTACAGGATGTAACAGGACTTACAACGGAAGTTAGAAGTTTTGGTACTATAGATGAACTTGAAGCAGGAGAATCCTGGGATACATCTGTAGAAATAACAGCCAGAGCTGATTCAAGTCCGGGTACTAAAGAACTGCTTATGCGAGCAGTTAGTGATGAAGCTCAGAGTAAGGATGGTTCAGTTGAAGTAACAATTGAAAAATCCAGCAGTAGCGGATTTATAGGGATTGGGTTAGTAGCAGCTGCTATTGTTTTATTGTTAATAGTAATTTCAAAGTTCGGAAGGAGATAATTATGGATAACGTGGTAGCAAATGAGAACGTGATAGAGCTTAAAGGCCTTACAAAGAAGTTTGGGAAAATCAATGAGAGAACAGCTGTTGATTCCCTTGACCTTGAAGTGAAAAAGGGTGAAGTATTCGGATTTGTAGGACCCAATGGAGCAGGCAAGACAACTACAATGAAAATGATGATCGGATTACTTGAGCCCACTTCCGGTAGCGGAAAAGTCGCAGGATTTGATATTGTAAGGGAAGTGATCAATATCCGTGAAGCTACAGGTGTGCTTCCTGAACCTGCAGGGTTCTATGATCATCTTACAGCCAGACAGAACCTGAGGTTCTATGCCAAACTATACGATATTGAATCAGAAGTGAGGGAAAAAAGGATCGTTGACCTGCTGAACCTTGTAGGACTGGAAAAGGCTATCGATCAGAAGATCGGAGGTTTTTCCACAGGTATGCGGAAGAGATTTGGTCTTGCCCAGGCTCTGATCAATGAACCATCTATCCTATTCCTGGACGAACCTACAAGTGGTATTGATCCGCTTGGTGCTCAGATGATGAGAGATCTGATTAAAGATCTTAATCAGAATAAAGGAGTTACTGTTTTTCTGAGTTCACATTCCATGGAGGAAGTTGAAGAGATATGTGACCGTATAGCAATTGTAGCAAGAGGCAAATTGCTTGCTGTAGGATCTGTGGAAGAACTGCGGGCCATTGTAAGGGAAAAAGAAGGAGTAAATTACCTCCTTGAAGTGCAGGATATACAGTTATCTGCAACTATTGATGTTATAAGGAGTATAGATGGAGTGCAGGTCACTAATACACAGGATAGCATGCTGCATATACACACAAATAAAATGCAACGCAGCGAGATTGCAAAAAGTGTAAAGAACGCAGGTGGAACTATCTCAATGTTCGAAGAAGAGGAAATGAATCTGCAGAAACTGTTTCTCAAGATCATCGAAGGGGTGCATGTGTAAATTATTATTTTCACTTTTTTCCAAATCGATGACATTAATTATTAATTCGAAAAAGTGGCCATAATTCCTTAATACGATCAATACTATTATTAATATCAGAAGCAAGATATTGTTTTTGATCCTGTTACTGATACATATCTTGCTTCCGATCTAATTATCTATAATGTAATTACTCACATTTTTGGGGATATTTACAATAAAACAATAGCAATACATTGAAAATACAAAAGATATAAATATATAGAACATATTAATATATTTACAATTGCAGAATCCAACCACAACGATTTTGCAGATGTCGCTCCCCCTCCTCCGCAAATGGGAGGGGGTCTCCTTTAAACTCACTTTTTTAGCAGCAAGTCACTTTGCCTGAGATATTCTGATATAAGGAATACCAAAATACACCTCTAGTACAGAATGTAAGTAGTAATTGATTAGAATTTTAGAGCACTCAAAAGGATTGAGAAAAAACGATTTTTTTGCATAGGTGAGTGCCCCGACAGTAACATGTTATAAATAGAGTTTCTAATATTTGAAGGTCACGCTTATATTCTGACGTTTCCTATAGATTCTAAATAGAAAAATATAATCTCAATATACTAAAAAATCCAAAGTCAACTTAGAGAGGTAAATATATAAAAAAACAAACAAATACACTAACAAAAAATAATGGAATAAAACTATGGGACGATGGAGAGAAATAAAGAATCATGAGAATTTTTCAAAGCTACGCCATTTTCTCAAAGATCATTCGTTATTAACTGGAAAAGAGATTGAGGTACTGTTAGAAATTAAAAAATACCGTGAAGAGAAAGGAACATGGAAAAGCAGACCCAGGGGAATGTACACCGAAGTTGCTAAGAGAATGAACTTATATTATCCACAAACAAGGATCACAAAAGGAACTCTAGTTACAGTAAACGTACCATACGCTGCATATATCAAAGAAACTGAGAAACAGATAATTCAGAAAATAGTCAATGCTTACTTTTCTCTCCATCTAATATCGAAATTCAATCTACTGCCTGTTACCTTAAATGACATTGATAGACTAATGGAAACAAACAAAAATGAATTCCAGAACGCTATTTCACATACACGGAATAAATTATCCAATCGCGTAGATAACACTGTAATGGATCTAATCCATGCAATATTTGGCTTGGACCACCTGAATATTCAAACAGAATCTGAACTATTTGATAAAAAAGAATCTACTAAGATCAATGACCCAAAAGATTATACTTACCTACAGAAACTCCTACATAAACACTCTATCTTTACTGAAAAAGAAATTGAAATACTGATTGAGATCAATAAATTCAGGAATCTAAACGAAGCATATCAAAACAAAAAGAGAGGAATATATGCTGGTGTTGCGAAACAGATGGAACTATACCTCCCTCAAAAAGAAATATCAGAGACTGCTATTAACACAAAGAATACCCCCTATGCAGCTTTCATTAAGTCAATCGAAAAAAGGATAATCAACAGAATTGTCCGTGCTTTCTTCTCTTTTTATCTCCTATATAGATTAGGTCTTCTACCAGTGATTCTAAAAGAAATGGAACTAATGATTAATACCAACAAGAGAGATTTCCAGAATGCTGTTTTCCAAACAAGAAATGGTCTTTTCTATATCGATCAGAAAGAAGTTATAGAACTCCTTCAGATAACATTCAGCCTTAATATTTTAGCACTTAATGATTGGATCCAAAACACTCCTGAATGCCCGGAAATGCAAACATATGTAAAAGAATGGACAAGAATAGACGAACAGAATGCGGTCAAGGGAAATACATAATAGTTCTCCCGCTCTTTCTGAAAGAGTAAAAGGAAAAAATATGGCTAGATCATCACTAAGAAATCGAATGTACGGGTATGAATTCTCGGGATTAGAACACCACCTACTCTTTGGAAAGGAAAATATAGACTTGGAGAAAGATAAAGCTGTTCTTGTAAAAGATCATATGGGTTTCGCTAAAAAGATGCATAACCTTCCCAATACATTCCAACTGAATCCTTCTCCTTTCTATAACAGAGATACTAATCATTACTATGTATTTGTAAAACCACCATTTCCAGATGAAAAGACCATCGTTAAAGCTAATGTTACGGAAACTGAAAAGATAGTTGATGGATATCCTCCGGATATTAGTTACATTTATCTGCATTATGTAACCAGCTGGATAAAAGTAGATCCAAAAAAGATAACTCAAAGGCAAATGATAGATCAAGAGGAATTCATTAGCTACTTTACCGGAGGAGTAAAGGGAGACATTTCAGCTATTGAAACCCTTGGAAACGTACTAAGTATTTGCGCTGTATCATCACCACAGTACCTGGATTTTGAATGTGGAGGTATGAACACTGCAATATTTGGGAAAAAGAAAGATTGGAATGCCTATAAGAGAAAGTTCTCCGTTATTCCAACGGAACTACTTTCTCCTAAATCTGATATAAGATATCAGTTCATCGACAAACCAATTAATGTACCAACAAAAACTAAAGCAGAGATAAATATCGCTGTATATAATCCCGAAAACATGCCCATCCAGCTTCCTATCCAGATATCAAGTAAAAAAAATGATATTGAACTAATGCCACTTAATACGTACAAAGAGGATATGGATTACCTTAGTCCCATGGTCACTGGAAGAATACTTGATTCTCTAATATTCCAGCCTAAGATCACTAAATCTCTAGAAAAAACTGTTGAAGATGCTGTTTACGATTTGATCAACGAACTCCGGTCTAGCACAGGAATTTCCTATAATCAGGACATTGGTTCTGTAGTACCAAAATTATCAATGGCCATAGCCAGGACTAAACTCACAGAGAAAACGACCAAAGATGAAATAAGAACATCAGTAGATACTTGGACTGATATGTTCCACTACACAAAAACCGATACTACTAAAGCCTCAAAAGAACGAAAATTATCTACGGATGCACAGGTCCTTCATGGAGAAATGCTTAATGGATTTATAACAGATACAAAAATATCCATTGATGATATCAGAGAAATCACTAAGCTCAATGAACAGCGTTTTCTGGATGCACTACGAGAATTACACCAAAGAGGTCTCGTAATAATGTACTCCGGAAACAGAGTACACTTAATGGCATAGAAATATTATTGTTTTTTGTTTTGGAGCCTATCAAGCAAAGACGCTACTCTTTTTCTTGCCTGTTCAGTTCCCAATATGTCTTGTTGAATATCTATCTCCAGAATATCGCCTTCCTTGATATCCGAAGGTAGAAGATAAAGAGGAACAATTAACTTTTGACTTTCCTCTTTTCTGACTAGCAATACAGCATTTTGCTCCTCTATTCTATCAACCGTTGCTGTGAACATTATGCATTCCTCTCATACGAATCAACTACCTCTCCACTAATATTGTAAAGGTAAGCAGTATCTCCATCATTATTCCAAACTGGAGACGGATTATCCCAATATAGTTCCGTATTACTATCTTTACCCTCGGATGTGTATATCGTTACCGTAGAGACTGCAGATAAAGAGAAAGAAGGAAATGTATACTTATTCCCTACTTCATCTTCGATCCACCATCCAGAGAGATCTACAGATGATTTTCCAGAATTTGTTACTGCTATCCATTCCTCTTTTAGATTCAGATCACTGATTGAAACTACATTTTGAGTACTAGAAACAACTGTACTATCAACTGAACTACCTTTCTCTGTTCTTATAGTATATCTTTCTCCGTCTGTTGTTATCATAATATTTCCGGATTGGTCTGTTCGATAAACTATAGACTCTTGTTGCAGCCTTTGTAGAGTCTCTTTATGTGGATGGCCATAGTCATTACCTGCGCCCACTTCAATAATGCTCACATCCGGACTGACAGCTGAAATGAATCTTTCTCCTGAACCCGATGTGCTACCATGGTGTCCTACTTTAAGGATATCAGCATCAATGTTGTATCCATCTTCCATAATACTTTCTTCTGCTTCAAGGCCTGCGTCTCCCATGAATAAGAATGACACATTACCATCTATTAATTTAAGAACTACCGAGTTTTCATTAATATCCTCATTTTGATCTGTTCCTGGATTAAGGACTTCGACATATACGCCTGGAGCAAAGTCAATCTTCTCACCTCTCTGAGCAACATGGAAAGGAATATTCTGTTCATCTATTTTGGTAAGCATTTTTTCGTAGGTCGCAGAAGTATGTGGAACTCCGGAATCAATAAATTGGCCTACAGGATATTCATTCAAGATAGATGTCATACTACCAATGTGATCAGCATGAGCATGAGTTGCTACAACATAATCCAAATCAGTTATACCTTGATCCTTCAGGAAGGAAGATACTTTAGTACCCATATCAGATTCACCAGTATCTATAAGCATTGTCTTTCCTGAATACTCTATCAGAATAGAATCTCCCTGGCCAACATCAAGATAGTAGACCGTTAGGTTTCCTTTTTGTACAGCTGTATTCTGAATGTTAGTAGATTGTTCTGAAGATGCTTGTTCTAATGAAGATTGTTGTGTTTTTTCAGAATCAATACATCCAGCAACTAGAATAATTAAACAAATGCAAATAGATAATTTGGCTAATTTACGTGTGTTCATTTCATTTCTTCCCTTGATCTCTCAGGTTATCTTTTGATAACAAAGCACCGAATATAATACCTAGAGCTAAAAATCCAGATGCTCCGGCACCTATAATTGAAGGTAAATAGGTAGCTATCCAATTTATAGCAACTCCAGTAGAAATATCTCTTCCAAATTTCATTATATTTTCTTTAAGTCCCTTCTTTGCATTTTCTTTCACATCTTTAGGAGCATTAGATTTATCGATTTCCTCTAAGAGTGTGGGTACCTTTTCCCGGAGTTTTTCAATAAAAATAATGATTTCTTTAGGATCATTATTCTCAAGTAAAACCTTGATTTTATCAGCTATATTATTGACTTCCTGGCTTCCTTTTTCGTTTCCTTCTTCCTTTAATTTAGATGCAATCTTTTTTAGTTCAATAAAAATGAGTAGATCAGCTTTCTGATTCAGGTTTTCAAATCCATTGTCAACCTTATTTTCAATACAAATGTTTCCTTTCACGACTATATCTACTTTCTTATTTAACTCTTTAATTTCGTCATTAATATTCTTTTCAAAACGTGTAGTTGTTTCATTTGTTGCTTCACGTATCTGATTAGTGTTTGTTTCCAGTCGAGCTACTCTCAATAATAAATCATTGATTACATCTTGTGAAACTTCAACTTTCATAGGATCATTTACATATAATGAAATCTCTCGCATTATCTTTAAGACAATTATTAGTCTTCTTTTTGGGTCGATTTCTTCTATTGTTTTATTAAGTTCATTGTTTATAAATATTATTTTATCTGGAGGTATCATTTCAATAATAGAAAGAATTTCATCATCAGTATCAGTTAGCCACCTTTTTGCTTCCTTCTCTGCATCATCATATATACTCTCGTAAGGAGTTCCTACTGCCTTCTCACGCCCTATTTCTATTTTCTTGCGGATATTATCAATGAGTTTTTTTATCGTTTCCTCAAAGGATGGTTTTGTCTTCTCATATAAAGCAAATATAGTAGGTGTTTTATCTTTGTTCTCGTTCATCAATTGTTCAGCATAATTACAGATATCTGAGCAATATTTTAGTGTTTCTTGCCAATCGCCACCAGATTCATAAGCATCGTGTGCTATTTCTAAAGCTTCAGCTAATTGTTCAATAGCTTCTATAAGTTTATGTTTTTTCCTAGAGTATACACACTCTTTTTTTGCAGCATTTATATAATTCTTGATTTTTTCCTTTGAACTTACCTTTTTAAATAAAACTTCATTAAAGGAATAATAAAATGGATAACAAAAATTTGCTGGATTAAGTACGCTACTTATACTATAAGCAATTTCAAAATATCCAATTGCTTTTTCTAATTGCTTTCTTGCTTCATTCTCATTTTCTGATTTAGATGCTTTGTAAATACAAATTTTCCCTAGAGAATGATTTGAATTCATTTTAACATCTGAATTTATACAACTGGTTAGTCTAACTAGATCATTCCAAGTATCTGACTTATATTTTTCAGGAATATATTCAAACACTGAACCAAGAGCATAAGCAACGTTACTTATGACTTTGGTATCCTGATCATCTGTTAAAGAATGTAAATCTTCCCAAGCTTCTGATTTGTGTTCTTTAGGAATGTATTAAAAAAGAGAAACAATAATTTCAGAAGCTCTAGATCTAACAAGCTTATTCTTGTCACTTGTTCTTTGAATTAGATTATTCCAAGTGGAAAACTTCTTTTCGTCAGAAATAAATTGAAAACCAGAAACAAGAGTTAGACGAGCAACATAATCAATATTCAAATATTGGCTCTGTAGAAAACCTACTTTAGATTTTATTTTCACCTAATAATTTAAAAAGGATAAGTCCCCTGAGTATTACTTCCTACAGAAAACACAAAGGGGATGATTGTGTTTTGTCTAATAAGTACTTAAAGTTTGTTGATACAGCTCTAGCTGTATCAGGTAAATCTCACCTTAAGATCTATAGTTGCAAGTATTCCAAAAGAAAATACACACAACACCAGTTATTGACATTGGTTTTGTTGAAAGAATATCTAAATGAGGATTACAGAGATATTGTTGAACTTGTTGAATTAATGGACAAATTGAAGTTGAGAATAGGACTAAAACAAGTTCCACATTTTACGACACTTCACAAGTTCACTACAAGACTCAAATCAGTTTACTTCAAATCATTGTTACAACAAACACTGAAACTTTTCTATTCTCATGGTGAAAAGATAGAAATTACTGCTATTGATTCAAGTGGATTTACCAGTGGTCATTGTAGTTACTATTATTCATTTAGAACAGGAAAGAAACGGAGGTCTTTCCTGAAAGTTAGTATTTCTGTTGATACTGATAAGTTCATTATCACTGGTTTTAAGATATCAGGCAAACCTGTGCATGATGCAAAGCATGCGATTACACTGTTGAAGCAATGTGATAAAACTCGCAGATCAAATTATTATGTAATGGATAAAGGCTACGATTCAGAAGTAATCCATTCTCTAGTAAGAGAAGAACTAGAAGCAATAGCTATGATTCCTTTGAGGCAAAGAAAGAGGAAGAAAATACAGGGCAAATACCGTAGGAAAATGATAAAAGAATTTGAGGAAACATTGTATTATGTTAGAAATCTGGCAGAAACCATGTTCTCTGTTCTGAAACGAAAATATGGTGAAGAAATTAAGGCAAAAAACTACTGGAATCAAGTAAAAGAGGTTAAAATCAAGTTATTGATACATAACCTTGACAGGCATGTCAAGGTTATATGTATTGCTCAAATGAGGATTTCTACAGAGCCCAAATATTTATAATATATATGATTTCCATCCGTCGGCGTCCTATCAAATACAAGTCTAAGAATATCATCCAACGCAGTAGACTTATTTTCTTCAGGGATAAATGGAAAAGCAAAACTAAGGGAATACGCAGCATCTCCTCTTAAAATCAAAAAATCATTGATTAAGAATTTGTGTAAAACATCCCAAGCAGCTGACTTATATTCCTCAGGAATATATCGAAAAGTTGAACCAATAGCATAATCAATACTACGTCTAATATCTGTATCCCATTCATTTAGTGACCAAGCAAGTTTATTCCAATTGGCTGACTTACTTTCTTCAGGAATAAATTGAAAAGCATAAACAAGAGCTTTAGAAGCATCAATGCTTACCTGTAAATGCCTATCGTTTATCAGTATAATTAGGTCATTCCAAGCAGCAGACTTGTCAGGCAAAGACACAAATTCTTGTTCAAGTAATCTCACAGCTAATATCTTATCTTCTTCATATTTACTCAAACTCAGCCTATGTATTTCTTCCTGATCTGCCACCATGTACTCAAGGTGTATAATACAAACTATAAGTGAACTACCCCACCCTACTGCTTTGCAGTGAGGGTGGAGCTTCATTCGAGTACTTCTGTCATTTGGCTTCGATTCTATGAATCTCAATTCCATCGGGAAGCCTGTATTGTCGAAGATTACCAACAAATTGTTGATAGCCTGTCCACAAGGCATTTTGTGATAGGAAACGTTTCATGATATTGATAGCACTATTACGATCTCTATCTATTACGTTACCACAATCACATACCATATTTCTTTCCGAAAGAGGCATATCATGTAATTTTCCACATGAATGACATGCTTTCGAAGTATAACTCTCATCGATTCTTATTACTTTCTTACCTCTAAGTTCTGCTTTGTAGGTTAAGAATCCGATGAATCTTGATAGATAACCCTGATTCTGAGTAGATCTGTTTATAGATCGTTTCTTTTTACCAGTTGCTTTTTTCGATTGTGCCATGCTCTTAACATTGAGATCACCAACAATTATGGTATTAGCTTTGGTATTTTCAATCATCTTTTTAGAAAGATTATGTTGAAAATCTTTTATCTGATGTGATTTCTTCGCTTCCATTTTTCGATATGTATTATGTAACCTGTTCCATCGTTTACTGCCTTTTTTACAGTGATCTCGTCTGGATTTGATCGAATCGATTTTAGCATTCCAATATTGATCTGAACGCGGTGTTTTAGTCTCAAAGAATTTTCCTTGAGTATTCACAGCGGTTACTATTTTTGTTATTCCGAGATCTATGGCTTGATATTGATTGTTATCTACATAGTGTATAGATGGTGAAACATCACATGTTATGGAGATAAAAAAATCACCTTTTGCTTTATAAGGATCATCGTTGTATATCTCGATTTGCTTAATCCTTGATGAATCTAGTATGCTCTGCACATTGAATAGTAGACAAACATCATTGACTTTATGTGAAAAAATGATAGTATTACCATCTATTCTAAATCCACTCTGATTGTATACTAAAGTCATGAAGTACTTACGATTTCGAAAGTTTGGAGGTCTTGCGGATTTATCTCCATTTTTCCTGAGTGAAAAGAATGATTTGTAATTTGCGTCAAGCTTTTTCAGAACCGATTGTAAGACTTTCGAGTAAACTATATTATAAGCAGGATATTGTCTCTTAAGTTCAGGCAACTTGTTCTGTTGTTCTATATATTTCACACTTCTCCGTTCTTTCTTCCATGTTTCCTTTCTTTCAGCTAATGCGAAATTATAGACAAGTCTACATTGTTCCGACAATTTCCAAAGAACATCAACTTGTTCCTCAGTTGGATGTATTTTAATCTTCTTCGTCAGTTGCATGTTTCCCTTGATCGTCTACGTATTGTTTAAGTACGTCCAGTGTAACTTGACCAGTTGTTGCTATGAAATAAGATCGTGACCAAAACGCATCTTTCCATAGCATTGTTTTTATTCCAGGGTAATTCTTTCTAATCTCTCTGGATGTAATGGTTTTGATGGCATTGATATACTTTGGTATATTCAGAGTTGGTTTTGCATTGAATAGTACATGGAAGTGATCTTTATCACATTCGATGTTTACAACTTCTACTTCAAACGTATTACTTATTTGGTGTATTTTCATCTTCAGGAAGTCTACAATATTTTGGTTGTCGAGAGCTTTTCTTCGATATTTGACACATTGTACAAAATGATAGTGCAGTGAGTATACAGAATGACTTCCTTTATCGAGATCATACAGCATAGTTATCAATTATAGTCTATAACTATGACTATAAATACTTATTCATGTTATGTTATTTTATACTATGTACGCATTCATCTCCCACCTGCCAGTTTACGACTGGCGAGGAAGAAGACTTCTGCTGTAGAAGTTAAATTGTGGCTCTGTCGAAAAAAGAAAAATGTTGGTCAAAGAGACCAAAAATGGAAGGTTAATTGTTGAATGTCAGCAAGAAAGAAACAAAATCAGAGTTTAGCCTTGTCTCTCTTGACATCTTTTCGGCTATATCAGAATCATTCATTCCACTCTGACGGAGTTCATTTATCCGATCATAGATATTCGGAGATACTTCAGAATACTCGTTAAGATCCTTGCGGTGTCCCCAAACATCTCCTTCGAGTAGTTTGATACCCTGCATTTCGAGGAATTGGATTGTAGTTTTTGATATTGTTTTCTTATATGAAGGAGGAATCTGGATTGCTTTGAGCTTGGGACATTTCGTTACTATTGAAAAGATATCAGTATTCGAAGGCCTGAATGCAAGGTGTACAATATTTTCACTTTGTTTAAGGGTCTCAAATTCTTCCGTAGAACTAATTACTCTGATTCTCATTTTTCATACCTCAACTGGTTATAAAATCATTTGTTTCTGAAATAAAACATTGATGATATACTCATATATTTATAGAGAGGTTTTTCTATATAAGGTTTGCGAATTTTGAATAAGTGGTCTTTATGTACGGAAAATCCCGATATACTCATATATCGAAATGACAATTTATTTATTGTGAATAAATTAGATCTATACTTGCTTCCAGTTTTGATCTTCGTGATATATTACGCATTTCCAAAAGGAAGAGGATTCATCTTGGATACAATTACCCTACCATTCAAACTAACGTTTGGTATCTTTAAATATGTTATATTTTGGATGATTATATCTATTCTATCCATAGTCCTCTTATATGGAAAAATATTTTGAACACAATCACGATACGCAGTCCCCGGTCTTCAGGCCGGGGTAAGTATCGTCCGTGCCGAAGGCAAAGATATAGTTAATAATATTAACAAAAAAAGCATACAGTATCCATACAAAAAACTATTTTTCTCTAACAGAATGGAAGAGTCATTATGGTCAAGAAACCAAAGAATGCTGATAATTTATTTGGATATATCTATGAGGTATATCCTGATGAAGAACAAATTGCCTTAATCAGCAAAACCTTTGGTTGTGTCCGTTTTACCTATAATTATTATCTAAAACAACAAAATAATGACTACAATAAGAACAAACTACCATGGAATGCTACCAGATGGAACAATCATTGCAATCGGGAACTCAAGAAAGAATTCCCATGGTTGAGAGAAGTTGACAAATTTGCTATTACTAATGCTTTACTTAACCTTGCAACAGCTCATAAGAACTGTTACGTTGATCACAATGCAAGACCACCATCTTTCAAGTCAAAACATGCTCATCACCAGTCATATACGACCAATATGACCAATGGCAACATCAAGGTTGACTATGAGAACAGAACGATCCAGTTACCAAAGCTTGGAAAGGTTAAATCTCATCTTCATCGAAAACTCAATGGAACTATTAAGAGTGCAACTATCTCCAAGTCTTCTGATAACAGATACTTTGTCTCACTACTTATCAATGTAGAATCAAAACCAGAAAAACAGGAAGATAACAATAATGTCATTGCCTTTGATGTTGGTATCAAGGATTATCTAACTGATAATAATGGTAATGTATATTCAAATCCAAAACATTTCAAGAAAAACGAAAAGAAGTTAGCTCAAAGACAACATGATCTTTCCAAGAAAAAGAAAGGTTCGAAAAACTATGAGAAACAGAGAATACATGTTGCTGAAATACATAAGAAAACAGCAAATTGTAGGACTGACTTTCTCCACAAACTGAGTTATAGGATAGTGAAAGAGAACCAAATCATTATCTCCGAGACTCTGGATATCCAGTCCATGGTAAACAACCAGAACAATTCCAAAGGCACTTATGATGTTGCTTGGAATCGTTTTTTTAGGATGTTACAGTACAAAGCCAAGAAGTTCGATAAGAGATACCATCAGATAGAACAGTACTTCCCATCAAGTCAAATCTGTTCTGATTGTGGTTTCCAGAATGTTAAGATGAAAGATACTTCCATCAGGGAGTTCGATTGTGATGGTTGTGGTAAGCATCATGACAGGGAATTCAATGCAAGTATCAACATTCTTAACAAAGGATTACAAGAACTTGGTATAACTCAAAGATACGCTACAGGAACTAGCGGAATCAGTTGTTCCCTTCCCTAACAGATAGGAAACACTTACGCCTTCGAGATACGGGGAAAGGGAAAGGTCCAGAAACCTTTTCGTAATAACCTGTATCGATGAACTAGGAAGCCCCGTCCTTCAGGGCGGGGAGGTTCACATTCTTTTCTGGGTTTCTTATTCAATTTTCTTATAGATTTTCTATGTTCGTTAGGGATGACTTTTTTCTTTGCACTAAATGTAGCCAGATGTTTACAAAAAAGCATACTGAAAAAATGTGAGAAAATCTTTATATCTTTCTTAACATAATATAGTGATTAGTATGCAAATAAATGCATTAATTAAAGAATATCAGGGGTATATCCTGGGATTGATTTTGTTTATAATTGCTCGACTGATCGGTTACTAAGAACATCTAATCGAATCAAACAGCAAGTATTCTCCCTACAGCAGCAAAATAGATGATAGAGTATTTTGCGACTACAGAAGGAACGGTATACCCATTGAAGGAATTGAATATAGAGAATTTGAACATAATTGTAATTCATAAGCTCTTAAAATCCAATCGAAAAAATAACCTGAAATATTGGAGTTGAAACCATTTGAATGACATTCAAATATCAATGTTGTTTATTTTAATGTATGGATTATCAGTTATTGTACTTAAAAAAAAATATGTTATTGAAAAGTACAATATGTCATGGTTTGGACCATTCATAATGCTAAGAACAACAAAAGGCCTGTTTATTTTTGATAAATTAGCAAAACCAAAAAAGGCATGGAAAGCTGTGGGAAATCTGGGAATCCTTCTACTCTTTCTTGGAATGATAGGGATCGTATATTTTATGTTTATTTCAGCAAAGGGTTTCTTCACTACAATTGAAATTAATGGAATGCCAGAGCCGGATAAGTTCATTGCGCCCAGAAACATATTCCTGATACCTGGAGTAAATGAATTCCTTCCTGCGATCTGGGGTTGGATCGCATTCGTACTTTCAGTTGGTTTGCATGAACTTGGCCATGCTGTAATGTCACGGGTTGAAAAAGTGAAAGTTAATTCAATGGGAATACTTCTTGCAGTATTCCCTGTCGGTGGTTTTGCTGAACCGGATAATGAGGAGATTGTAAAAGTAGAAAAAAAATCAAGGGTAAGAATACTTGTTGCCGGTGTAACAATGAATTTCTTACTGGCTTTTGTATGTTTTTCCCTTCTATTTGGACCTGTACTTGGAGCAATAGAACCAATTGGTGAGACAATCATCACTGGGATAGATGAAAATGGGCCAGCTGTCTCTACGGGAATCCAGAATAACACTATAATTGTTGGTGTAAATGGAAACGAAATCAGTACTATTAGAGATTTTGTAAAATATGCAGATAGAACAAATCCCGGAGATAATATTACAATAACTGGTATCAAAGACGGAATCGAAAAGGATTATATTATCTCAACCAAAGATGCATATCCTGATGTTTTTGAGGGAGTAGAGATACAAGCAATCGTAAAGGACTCACCTGCAGATAAAGCAGGACTGGTTTATGGGATGTTTATAACATCCATGGATAATATCAAAATAGAAAACCCTGGCCAATTCATAGACTTCATGGATACGACAACACCAGGACAGAATGTGCTTGTAAAAGCAGTATATCCTGAAAACCAGACAGTTATATCAAAAATATGCAAACTTGTAGAAAAGAAAGAAGACTCGGATCCAAATGCAGACAATGGTTACATAGGAGTTTACTATAATTTCCTGAGTGGAACCAGCAGTACTCACCTAATGGGATTAAATGTTAGCACTTTTCAGGCAGGATCTTATATTTCTACTCTGAAAAGCATTCCATCAATGCTGACAACTAAATACGGGTGGTTCTTGTTGTTAGCACTTCCAATATACGGTATTGATGGAGAAGGATTCAGTGGGTTCAGTGGGTTCAGTGGGTTCAGCGGAACTTTCCAGCAGTTCTTCCATGTAACATCTTGGGCTGAACCTTTCGGAGTACTTGTTTTCTGGTTAGCAAATGCTCTTCTTTGGACTGGATGGCTATCCTTCTACGTTGGCTTGTTCAACTGCCTACCAGCAAAGCCTCTGGATGGAGGACATGTTGCTGAAGAATATGTTCAATCTGTATGTACCAGAATTACAAAGGACTCCATAAAATCAGAAATTATAGCCAGAAAAATGCTGTTTGTTTTATCAACCCTTTTTATAGGAACCATGTTATTTATGGTTGCAGGACCATACATAGTACATGGTTTTTGAAGATAGCATCATGGATGCTATCTATTTTTCAAAAAAAAGGGGGTATTAGGTTCTTATTCTTTTGTAGAGGAGATACACTATCGATAACATCATCAATATCCACAAAGGAATGGATTTTGAGCTTGTTAATAATGAACCCATCGTATTTGGAGTCGTTTTAACATTAGTATCTATGAAAGGTTCATTCTGATCGTTCTTATGAGTTGGTTTTACTGTAATGTTTGTACCGGTTTCAAGTAATGCTCTTGTCTTTGCATAGCTTTTAAACTCATCACTATACCTACCAAAAACCACATTCGACCTCGAATTTTGTGTCGAATTGGAGCTATAATATTCTACCATTTTTTCTAACATAGATGGTTCATATCCCTTGTAGAAATCATCTCCTACGAATATTTGCGGATACACTCTTTCTTTAATTCCAAAAGCATTTAAGAACGCTGTATTCATACAATCAGCGTATACTTCGTCAGTTTCATTCCCAGACGAAATGTTGAACAGATAGAAATGTACGTTTTCTCCCCATTTTTCAGAATTAATATGATTTACCAGATCAACACATGGTCCACAGAAAGAAGTATAAAACACATATATATTCAATCCAGTATTGCCTTGAACTGCAACATCCTTGAGATAATTTTCTGAAAACCATTGTGTTGTAATTAATCCAGGAGTATTAAAAGCAATATCCCCCTTAGTACCTGATGTTCCATTCTGATACTTTTTAATCAACTCATCAATATCATTTCCGATTCCGTCTTTGTATCCTACTATGTAATCATTACCGATAAAAATAGCAGGAACTGAGCTCGCTTCTGTGATCATGTTATAGGCAATTCTAAAGTCTTGATATTGGCTATATCCTTCTTTACTATCAATAGATATGAAATGAAGATCAATATCTGGATAGCCTTGTATCTTTTCATAAAGGATCTTTTCTGTTATATTACATGGTGAGCACGTATCACTTTTAAAGAAATATATATTAATGCTGTTATTACTTGCACTAGAAATGTTAGCGGTTATAGTTAACGCTAACATACAAAACAAGATAGTATATACTATTCGCATTTTAATCCCGAATCTAAATTGGTTTTTATTGTATATTAAAATGATGGATAGCAGCACCACAACCCTTAATATCAAAAGCTTCGGAATTAAATAACAATAGACTAGTATAGACAACGAAAATAACATACTATTGAGAATATTTATTTATACGATAATCACACAATTATACTGTAACTAATCTCACAGAAAATATGCACTAATTGGTTTGGTAAATACGAGGGGAAAATAAATGGATTTTGAAAACACAAAAGTCGTTGTTGAAAATATTGGCGGATTAAAACATATTGAAGCAGACATTATACCGGGACTAAATGTAATCGAACAGCCAAATGCATCTGGAAAGACATCATTTCTCAGAGCTTTTTCCCTTTTACTCACACCATCTGGAAACTATAAAGATCTAGAATATATCCTTAGATCAATGTCTACAGAAGGATTCATATCAGTCACTGACCATAATGGTAATCAGATAAAAAAGACTATTAGCAGAAACAAAAACACGATTATAGTCGCTGGTGATGATCTAGTCACTCCTGAAATATCATTGCTTGTAAAAAGATTTGCAATTGGTGGACACGACAATGAAATATTGTCAGCTATAAGATTAGGGCAGAACCTGAAATCTTTAATCGGAACCGACAATAACATTATTGAAGGACTAAAAGCTGAAATAAGATATAAAGAAAGTAACTTAGTAGCTCTTACAGAAGACTTAAACAAAGATGCAAATGCTCCACACCAAAAAATATCCGCTGAAAAGAAAAGAGATGTATTGCTGAAAGAACTATCTCAACTAGAAGAAAAATACGCTGCTCTGAAAAAACAACATGATTCAATAGCAATGGCTAGTGTTGGAAAAGAAACAGTTGGCAAAGAAAAACTTAACACAAAATCTACAGAGCTACAACAAGTTGAATTCAAAATAACCGATAGTAAAAAGATGATTAAGAATAAGACAGATCTCATCGAAAAACTATCAAAAGAGATACAGTCACTTCGTAGAAGCATAGAACAGCTTGGAGAAGTTGACAACCGGGAAATAGACAAAGTAAAAAAAGAAATGCAAAATATCGATTACAAAATTCAAAAGATCATATCTCAACAGTCTACGCTTGATATGACAATACAAGCAACCAAGAACGTTGTCAGAGAACTTGAAGAAAACCCTCAGACAAATACAATACTTGATTCTTTATCAGATGATAGCCATGTATCCTGTCCTGTTTGCGGTCAAGAAGCTGGAATTAGGATCATAAAAAAACATATTGATGAACTAATGGAAAAGAGAGCAAAAACACAGACAACGATCTCAAAACTCGAAAGTGACAAGACAGATCTTTCAAAGAAACAAGATGTACTGATTCAAAAGAGATCGGAGATAACCACTGCAATTTCATTAATTAAATCAAAGGAAGCTACAATTAACAATGAAAAAAGTAATATCGGCTTGATAAACCAGGCTATCGAAAAATTAGAAGAGAGCAAAGAGAAACTTAATGCTGAGATAAAAGAGCTCTCCAAGAGTATTAACGATAAGGTTGTCAACGTTACTATAGAAATTGCCAAGACAAAGGAATACATTGGGCAAAAGAAAACAGCTATTGAGAACTTCAACAACGAAATTAAAGCATATGACACAATAATCCGTGGAATTGATAATAAGAAGTTATCAGTGGCTGAAATGAAAAAGGATGTCGAAAACACAAAGGCTGAACTACATAAAATCGAACTGAGGATACAGGAACAATTCAATCAGATAATACCAGACGTTTATGGGATACTCGGGTTTGGCAACAATATCAGCCGCATATCCCTTGAACAAAATTACGACTTAGTGGTTTCAAGAAAAACGGATAAGGAAAGCGTATACCGTGATATGGATTCCATTAAAACTTTGAGTAAATCAGAACTTGAAGTAATTGGATTAGCAGTAATGATCAGTGGATATATAGTAAATAATCTCAAAGAATACTTCCCATATATTTTACTTGACGAACTTACTTTCCTAGATAATAAGAGACTGAAAGCTCTCATGGATTATATGGAAAAGATTGCAGTTTCAATTATACTGACAAAACTCCCACCAGAAACCGAACAAATCGGTCAGAGGCGGATAGATATAGCTTCAGATGCACTCACTTAATTTGGAGGTGACGAATATGAGCCAGAAAAAGAATATATCTAAAAAAACCGATTGTGTTATATGCAATATATTAAGGACGGGTTTATTAGATGAAGAAAGTACTAATGAGTGGTTAATTGATAATTATTCCGGGAAGAATTCTGAAGCTTTAAGCATTACCAGTTTAACAAATTGGTTCAACGAACATCTCTTGCAGCGACTCTACGTGAAACAACATCCAAATACAAATCCAACTTTTGATTTTACGACATTAAGAGAATATATCGAGAAAGTATATTCTGATAGGGACGATCAAATTGATCCAAAGCTTTTCAGTCTTGGAAAATCCATAATTGAACATTTTCAGTTAGATCCTGTAGACCTCTCAACAAGACTCGTTTCTCGACACAATATGCAAAACCACCTAAAAAAATGCCTTCAAGTCGAAGAACCACAAAAAGAAAAACTGAACGATATTGCCATTTCTAAACTTCTACAAGCAGCAGATTTTTCTGCAAAAATATTGATTCCTCCACTTGAATTTGCTACGAATAATAACATTGCTCCTCCAAACATTCAATTTATCACGTATGCACGAACTGAAACCGGAGAAATGCTCCCCATAAAAGAATGGATAATGAGTCTCAAAAAGGAGCAGTAAATATGTTAGCACACTTGAAGATAATGTCTACACTTCATATATTTCGTAATATGAATACAACTCGCATTGCAGAATTTGCAGATCTGACAAAAACAAAGATTGCAGAAGAACTGTCTGAACTCTCAGAAGCAGGTATCATTGCAGAGTCAACAAAATCAACTGATAAAATGAAATATTGGGAACTAACCGAAAAAGGAACAGAATTACTAAAATTCTACTCTGATATTTTAACTATTGATTTTAGAATTCGTGTCGATACTCTTCGAACTGATAAAAAAGAAAAATGTATTCAAATTCTCAGTGCATTAGAGAAATCAGAGAAATCCAGGACTGAATTATCTAATGAACTCGGAATCGTAAACAAAGAACTCGACCTTTTCTTGGTATTCCTTGAAAAGACTAACCAGATTCAAATAGATGTAGTCAATGATACGTTATGTTATAAGCTCAAAGAAAGGGAAAATTAATATCTATAAGAATCATTAATAAAATAGGAGATTAAAATATGCGTGAGGCTGTTATATTACCAATTACGAAGATAACAGCCAGAAAGCCAATGACTTTAGTCATTGGATGAATGGTGTACACTTATCCAAAACTCCGATAATATTATATGCTTGGCAAGTGTATAATATATTGATGGTTAGTACACGATGGACACATAGCAATACAACGGTCTATAATATTGGATATCATATTATTTGGTGTCCAAAATACAGGAGAAAGGTGCTAACTGATGATATAGAAATTCGACTCAAAGAATTGCTACATTCCAAAGCATCTGAACTTGAATTAACAATTGAAAAGATGGAAGTGATGCCAGACCATGTTCATCTGTTTGTTAAAGCACCGCCTACCGCAAGTCCACATTGGATAGTACAACAGTTGAAGGGATATACATCACACGAATTAAGGAAAGAATTTAGCCACCTTAAATCCAGATTACCTACACTATGGACACGTAGCTATTATGTAGAATCATGTGGACACATCAGTGAACAGACTATTAAACGATACATTGAGGAACAGAAGAATAAATGATTTTAACATACAAAATACAGCACAATAGTGATTTTTCAGAAGAACTTAGAAAAGCCAGAGCTGTAGCTATGTATGCACTAAAAACAAAATCACGGTCATCTGCTGATGTAAAGCATATAGGATTGAAATCAGCTATATCCAACCAAATTCTTAAAAAGTATTCGAGTAACAAGAAGCTGAAAAGAGTAGGCAGTGTCAAGCTAACTGTACCTTCTCAGAGCATTCAAGTTAACCATGCTGCCAAGACTATAATAATTACATGCTTGAAATTGACATTTCAGTACTATGTACCATTTGAAAAAGCGAATCAAGTGGAAATTGATGAACAGTATATCTATTTGTCCGTTAGTGTTCCTGAAAAGGAGCGCATCCATGTAACCAATTATATTGGTGTAGATCGAAATACAACCGGACACATAGCAGTAGTAGCAAATCCAGCTACAGGAAAGGTGTTAAAATTAGGAAAGATGGGATTGCATGTACATAATAAGTACAAAAACATCCGAAAGGACTTCCAGAAGAAAGGCAAGTTCAAGAAACTTAAACAGATAAAAGATAGGGAAAGTAGAATAGTCAAAGACTTAAACCACAAGGTTAGCAACAAAATAGTAAAAACTGCCATTGCAGAGAATAGTGGAATTAAGCTTGAAAATCTAACGGGAATTAGAAAAACCAGTAAACCTTCTAAATCTTTCAGATACTCCTTGAACAGTTGGTCGTTCTATCAACTTCAAATGTTCATAGAATACAAGGCTAAGCTGCATGGTGTGGATGTTGTCTATATCAATCCTGCTTATACAAGTCAGACTTGTAGCAAGTGCGGATGTATAGGAAACAGAGAAGGAAAGAGTTTCAAATGTCCAGAATGTGGACATGTTGAGAATGCGGATATCAATGCAGCGTTCAATATTGCAAAGAGTCCATACATATCTCAATCCACTAAAGAAAGAGATTTAGTGGAAGGGAGCACTGATACCCCTAAAATAGCTCTGGTTGGAACGCAACTAACTATGGAACCCCACCAGCTTTAGCGGTGGGAGTATGTCAGCATGCCATTAACATTCAGAGTTTCCAGTGCTATTGCTTGGTTTTCGCTAACAAGTTTAAAAGATAGTTTGTTCTGGAAATCATTTCTCTGATTTGCGATTTTGTCATGGAGTGCTGCAAGTCTCTGTTTAGCCTTTGTTCTATTGTTGGAACCCTTCTGCTTATTTGATACTCTCTTCTGGAGTACTTTGAGCCTCTTTAGAGAGTTCTTTAGATATTTTGGATTCTCAACCTTTTCACTAGTAGATAGTACAGCAAAATCCTTGATACCAACATCTATTCCAATCGTAGTGGAATCTGAGAACGCTTGCTTTACTGGGAGATCTTTTCCATCCTCGGTAAGAACGCTGATGTAGTAATGTCCTTTACAAGACCGTGATACTGTAGCTGTTTTAAGTTCACCTTCAAACATTCGGTGAAGTACTGATTTGATTTCTCCAATCTTTGGCAGTTTCACAGTACTGTTCTCAAAGTTCACAGTGTAGTGCTGTGGGACTGGAAAAGATTGTATTGGATTCTTCTTTGATTTAAATCTGGGAAAACCGTTCTTTTCTCTAAAGAACCTAGTGAATGCAGATTCAACCTGTTTGGTCATTCCCTGCAATGATTGAGAATTGACCTCTCCCAACCATTCATTAGAAGCCTTCAAAGCAGGAATCATTTTGTTTAAGTCGAATCTGGAAACTGATTTTCCCGTCTGTTCGTATGTTTTAATCTTCTGGTCTAACGCCCAATTGTAGACAAACCTACAGCTACCTATGTGCTGATTCAATTGCACAGCTTGAGTGGGAGTAGGATAGAGTCTAAACTTGAACGCTTTTAACATACAAATGTATTATATTCTTTAACAACATATATAGCTTTTGGTAAATATGGAGTATGAAACAAAGAATCATAGCAAATTCCTGCTGATGTAGCATGTTATCTTTGTTTGCAAATATAGGAAACAAATTTTAGAACCTGTTAATGACTTAGTTGAGCAGACCATGTTTGACATCTCTAAGGAATCAGATTTTGAAATTATGGAAATGGAAACGGACAAAGACCATATACACATGCTTATTAAGAGCCAGCCAAAAATCAGTGTACTGTCTATTATCAGAAGGCTGAAACAAGAATCTACCCACAGATTATGGAAAGCAAAAAGAGAATATCTACGTAAGCATTATTGAGGAGAAAACACATTACGGAGTGATGGGTACTTCGTATCCACCATAGGAAATGTTAGCAAGGAAGCTACAGAATACTACATTCGGAATCAGGGATGAGCGTACGCTTATATCCCCTGAGCTAAAGACTCAGGGGTTTTACGCTGCTTTCTATAAAAAGTTATTTCATCAATTGTTTTGTAAAAAACGTTGGAATCAGGTATCCTTTTGTTTTGAGATGATACCTGACATGTCAATTTATAGATTGGGCTTAGATTCTTTCATTGTAAATAACGCAAGTGTTTCATCTATTTTCTGAATTCTCGGTTCAAATAGAGGATCCTTGAATATTTCCCGTAGTTTGTTCATACAGTCTGCCCTCTGTTTTAACTGTTTTTCTGGAGTAATATCTAGTTGATATTTTGAATTCAAGAACTGTCTTGTTAAAGCAACACATAAAGATGAAAATGTTTGATCTCGTTCTTCTTGAGGTATGTAATCTATCAACCGGGGATAATCTCCTGAATAAGAATGCAAATGTGTCTTATATATTTTTATGCTACCTTCTTTTTGTTGGGCCTCAGATAGACCCGAGTTGGGAGCAAGTGGAGATGGGAGAACAATATCATTTGAAGTTACAATTATCATCATTCCTATTTTCAGTTTATTAAGACTTTCTTCATAAAGTATTGTTACTGCATCATCCCATGTCAATGGTGTTGTATTAATAATTCTAATGAAATTTTGGATTTTTTCTATACTCTTAGTCGGTTTCGTTGGTTTATTATCTGTCATTAGCAATCACCTTTTCACATATCCGCTTTTTGTAGAAAGCAGTATAGCCGAGTGGTAGTTCACACAGCTTGCCTAGCTTCTATAACCAATTCATGAAACTCAGATTCTGGTTCTTTTTGATCATATTCAGCTATCCTTCTTATGACATCCTCTACAGAATCTGGTTTATATTCTTTGATCGTGTTTATTAGATTCGAATATATTTTTCTCTTACCTAAAGCTAGTAATAGTTTCCAGTCAGTAGTTTTCTTATTTCTATACATGTCAACCTGAGCATCAAATATATCGCTGAATAGTTCAATTTCTAGTTGGAAATGCGGAATATTTCCTTTTGCAATATGTTCAAATATACCAAATTCTTTGTAAATATTGATACAATTCAGAAGAGATAACCACAACTTCTCATATACTTCCATTTCGGATGGCAGCTCCCAGTGTTTAACAGTATCAACACTATAGAGGACTTCCTTAAATTTATCTGAGTTATAAATCTCCTTGAAGTTTTCAGCATTAAATTTATGGATATCAAGATCACTATCCCATTTGAACAGATCCAATGTTAGAGGAAGGTTTGTAGATGGATCCTTTTTATCAATTACCCATTCGACTCCAACCACTCTGTACTTGTAACCCTCAGTTGAAAGAATCCGTCTTGATGCAATAACAGTCTGGAAAATATACATTTTTGTTGATGGATCAAGAGTTCCTGTACTTCTAAGTTCATCTCCACATCTAACTAACATTTTATCAATATTAGCTGCATGATAGGTTACAGATCCTGCTTTACCTGCAACCCATGTGTGAACCCATGCATGAGTATCCTCTGGTGACAGTACCTCTGTGATTTGATCTGCATCACTTTTGGTACGCAAGGCTTTTGCAATGAGAGTTGACCGGGACTGCCCGATCTTCTCTTCTCCTGGTCGATCTGCATATAACGTCAGATTTTGAAAACCAGATCCACCCATATCCAATTCTACAATGTCACCTATCGTAATCAGAGTACTATCTTTTGGAACTTTTGTATCGATAATCAATTGAACAGTAGTTTTACCCGAACCAACATCACCTACGTAAATCATATTGCATTTATTGCGCCTTTTCATCATTGTACAATATGCTAACATTGAAGGAGACATCGTTCCATATAATATGAGCTCTGAACCGCTTAGTTGCATATGACGATGCTTTCTAATAATGAAAGCATGGTTTTCAACTAACGGTTTTTTGAACAATGTTAAACGCATTTTTCCAAAATGTATGTCGTCCTTTTCTGGATCAATTACAACCTCAAGAACTCTATTCCAGAAATCGGCTTCCCGGACATTTACAGTTAACATTCGAATGAATCTATCAAATTCTTCTTCAGATGGAACCATGTTTGTTCTGCATTTGCCATCCTGATACGTTTCTACTACTACAGGCCTTCCAGATACAGCAAATACTTCATTTACGTTATCATCACTGAGGAAAATTTCCCATACTCCCCATCCAACTGTAAGTTCAACAATTTTATTTTCAATTATTTCTTTTTCTTCATTGGTAATTATATTTTCATCAATTCCAAGCTCACCAATAACAGATGAAATTGATTGTCTAACCTTTGATTTGATAAAATTTCTAGCTGCTGTTGAACGTATCATGCAATTCCATACACGTTTTGTATCTGGATCATTTACAATAAAACTCTGTAATTTAGATATTATTTGGTTAACATGGTCTGGCAGTTCCATGGATATTGCATACACTTTTTGCCGACGTATAAAGTCCTCATTAGATACTGGAAACATATCATCTAAATCTGATACATCTGTATTTCCAATGGAAAAAGGATCTTGTGCAATTCTAATAGTATAGCCATTCACATTCCTTTCGGATATCGGAACAAGATGACTGACATCAGTTAGATGAGTGTAATCACTCTTTTTACTTTCAACTATAGGAACATAGTATTCGATTTTATAATCTGATGTTGCATCAACAAACTGACTCCATTCGGGATAATTAACAGGAATTTCTCTTTCGATTAGTATAATGAAATTCATCAATGGAACTGAACATGAAGGGCAAAGATTTTCTGCAAATGCTTTATAGAACTCTCTATTCTTATATAGTACACCAGGATTCGATATAATCATCGTTTTCAGTGTAATAAACAATTTATTTATAAATTCATAACAAACCTGACAAGCAATACATGTTGATTCTTGAACAGGCTCAATTTTAACTTTTTTGTAGATCTTTACCAGTTCATATATCCTTTGCATCTGATCAGAATGATAGGATCGCTGTTCTTTTTTCCCACGTATTATTAAAGATCTAAAACCATAGTTTGTACTCAGTTCTTTCGAAATAAAGTGAGCACAAGCCAATTCCTCTAATCCACACTTCGTCTTGGGACACATTTCACATGTGACCTCTATTGTTTCTACTTTTTCCCCTTGTACAATATCGGTGGGCATAATAAATTGGCATGGTGTCTTTTTTAGCTGGTCTATATCTAAAAGTTCACGGGGAATTGGAGAATAGATTATTGAATTGTTTTCGGACATATTTTCTACCTCAGATCAGTGTTTTATAATAATATATGACAAGGGTTCATCAGGATCACATGTTGCATGGTTTATCCAACTCATACCATAATTCCCATTACACGTTGCAAGAGAAGAATCTGGTTCTCTTCTCCCTTCCATAGTTAGGAATATCTGGTATTGGTGAGCAGTTAGTGTATTCATCTCGATTGTATCTGTCAAAAAAGACATTGTTTCTTCTTGGACAGTATTTTCAAAATTATTCCGATAAGATGCAAGGGAAGTTGATTCATATTTACCAATTTCATAATTGACACCAAGATCAGGCCATAGTGCAATTGTTGTTGGTACAGCGATTTGTCGGGCCTGGACGGTTAGGATATTGACACGAACGTCTTGCATATATGAATCAGGAGATGGAACAGATAATACTGCTATTGCAATAATAGATAGCATTGTAACGCTCAATAATGCATCAATTGTTGGAGTATAATCACTGAATATATAATGGCTCTTTCTTTGAAACACTTATTCAACTCCACTGTTCAGTTACGTTATTTAGATATGATCTAACATCGTAGAATGTAACTCTAGATGAAACTTCAACAACATGTAATTCTGCTGCAGTAGCATCAGATACAGTTGTATCCCCTTCCGTAATTATCACTGGAATCGTATAATGAATTTCAGCACTCTTTGTAACTGCTGGAGTTAGTGCAAAAGGAACTGTTGGAACTGCTGGTATGGAGAGAACAACATCAAGATCACCTGTTTCTCCTGAAGTAGTAAATACCATATTAATCCAATCTAATGCCCGATCTAACAGATCCATTATCTGTTGAGCAGCAGCAGACATAAAGTTCCTAAGTGCTAAAAATGCATTATAACGAAGAGAATGAATACCTGATACATGGTCAGACCAATCACATCTTGTTGATGAAACATTATAGGTAATACTTTGTGTAACAGTACTTAATTCTTCATGCTCCGGATCATTGAGCATGAAAGAAACATCACCAGCATATATATTGAAAGCACCTTCATTTACTTCATTTATTCGTTGGATATAATCATACTCTCCATTCCCATCAAAATCATACATACTGACCATGTAAAAGGGATTAATGTTATAATTACCATCAGCCAGTGTTCCATCACAATACGAAGTATAATGTGTTGTGAGATAATCAGCAACGGATGCTGTATCAAGTGTAGCAGCTGCCTGTTGGAAACCTGCTTTTTCTCCGGTAAGTAATAGTACTACAAAAACTGCTGTTGAGGATGAAATAATAATTCCCACGCACATCAAAGCAACCATATAAGCAATTGTCCTCATAGTTCACCTTAATCAACTACATGTTCGAAATCGATTATTTCACCAAATGGACTCAATACTTCATCAGGGTAATCTCTGACCTCAGCAGACTGATATAGACCAGTCCAGCGAACATTATAGAAATAAACTACCTTAATTTCTCCAGTATGAATCACTCCAGATTCGGGGAAGAAATTGTCTATAGGTAATCCATATGGAAACATCATTTCTGATTGATCTTCTGTAAATCCAATTCCATTTATTTTTATTCTATAGCCATTCTGTCGGGTATCTCCTCCGACAGAAATTCCGCCAGAGAAGCGATCAAATTCTAGGTCAGCATGACTGATGCCTACAAGTTTTGGCATTGCAACAACAGCTGCAGTTCTTGTTAAGCCACCAGCAAGCATAGATTTAGATGCAAAGTTAGCATTTACTGCTCCCTGTGTCATTCCAATAGGAACAGACATTGATATTTCTATTGCACCTACAAAAAGAATAACAATTGCTACTATTACCAAATACATGGTAAACGAAACTGAATGCCTATTGATTTCTTCGAGCATAAGCTCCTCCGAGATTTGATAATTAAACTGCAGTTACTTCCATGGAAACTATTGGATATACATAATCATCACCTGAGTGAAGATATTTGCCTGTTCCATCAAGAGTAATATCGAAAACTTGTGATTCATCACCATAAGTATTATCGATAATTGTACTATACGCAGGAGATGAGATTTGAGTATGGGATACTGTTGTTTTTTCCACAAAAATTGTTTGAAATACGCTTGCAGTCCCTCTTGTAACCGGACCCATAACATATCCTAATTGATTATATCTTCTTGATCCTTCAATTAAGGTATTAAATACAAGCCATTCCATGCTTCTTTGAGAACTAACTTTTACACCTACAACAGTACCATACGATGGAAGAGAGAGGTCATCGTTGTAGACACTTATATAGGAATAGGGTGGTACGGTCATAGACATTTCAACATACCCATCGATTGCCGCAGCGGTATTTATATTCGTTGCAAGTGTTTCCACATCATATTGCAACATATACCATTCTCCTGCAGACATTTGATTTGCACTGTAATAATAACCTGCCAGACCAAAAGCGGCAATTATCATTAATAGGTCACATGCAAGCATCACAGCACTTTTTAACATAATATTTTACCTCAAGTTGTCATTATTGTATTCAAGGCATTGGACAATGAATCTCCTACATTTCCAATTTGAGTTGATAATGTACCATATGCAACTGTAGATGAATCTAATATCACATTATACGCTGCACAGGCAACAGCAATCATTATTATTGGAAAAGCTAATGAAATCAGTTCATTATATACTGAAATTATAGAAAAGTAAGTAGATTTTCTATTAAACATAATTTCACCATCCAGCAGGTTTTGGATAAAAAACGGCCAGAATTTCGTGTGCTGCTGTTCGAGCAGTATCTTCAAATGGATTGATTGAAATACCACAGATTGTTATATCTGGTCCAAAGGGGTTTACTATAGAATACGCTTGTAATGCCATACTATAGGCGACAAGATCATAGATATAATTAATCATAAACATCAGAGTTATCGCCAAGAGAGCATATTTAGTCATCGTATCAAAAATCCAGTCTGCTGCCGTTGTTATCATATTATCGCACCCAGAATGAATTTAAGTGTTTTTTGCATAGCACTGGACATATATAACCATCCCATTATAGGAATAGTTTCCATTATTCGCATAGCTATTGCACTAAAAAACGCTAGATTAATTAAATCTTCCTGTATTGCTACAAGAAGTCGAGTAGACTGTTTAATAGTCATAGAATCCTCGCAAATCTTTTATGCTTGTTTGTTATATATACTTATGCTTACTTTCTGCTTGAATAAACTATCCGTGACGGGAGGAACAATGTATACCCAAAGAACCCTTTCTATGATCATTGGAGCAGTTGTTGGAATATTTATTTATATGTTATATACTTTTTTGCGAACAGATGGGCTTCTGCAATTCTATGCGTCTCTTAGATTTGGTGCAATTCTTCTGATTATTCTTTCATGTTTAATTGCAACTAGATTCTTTATTTTAATCCAGATATCAACTATTATATACGAGAAAATTAGGTATAAAGGAAATCGACCACATCGGGAAATCCAGGTTGCAAACGACGAATCTCTGTTTTTAGCAATAACAATTCCTATCCTTATTACTTTAATAACTATCCTTCTTGTTGGATTCTCAGAAAGATTGATTTATAGCCTGTTTGCAGCAACACTGGTAGTAAGGATCACAAAAATGATTCTTATGTCAATAACTGGATATAAATGCCGGTTCTTTTATCCAATATCCTTTAAATCTTATTATATGGTAAACATATTTCCAGAGCCCGAATTAAAAGCTTACTGGAGGCCGATAGAAGTATTTGCTTTTGGAGCCATTATTACAATACTACTTGTCACATTGCCTATATTCCAAAACATCACAATTAGATTTTTCATATTCGCTGATCCTGCACTAAGGAATTTAGGAATATAACCAAAATACTACTATGAATTTAACGATTAAGCTTTGAAAAACGTAATCAAAATATAATTGTTATCGGAGGAGAAAATGCTAGGAAAAATAATCAACAAAATCCGTCACTCAGATTTTAGAATACGGTTGACACTAAATACTCCAACAAATGAAATTGTTATTAGAGAAGTACCTTCAGATCTCAATAAAATTGCTTTCACATCACAGCTATTATCCCAGCTTGATAAATCAATATTAAGAATGAATTTTCACGAAAATACCCTGGGAATTGTAACGTTCTCGAAGTCGGATGCAGATAACATCGATAATTTGATGGTTAGACATAACATCGAATTTGAGAGACTTGATTATATACCACCTATTAACAATAATGCTGTTGTTGTTAAATCATCTCCTCAATTCCAATTCACTAACTTCAATGGTTTAGTGAAAATCAATCAGGAAGAAATGGATGAAACCAGAACAGAATTTATTCAGCAATCTATAACTATCATATTAGAACAGTTCAGCCAGCTGGACATACCCGTAGACTTTATGATCAGAATGAGGAAAATCTCAGATGAAGAATTATCTGATGTTCGTGCGAGTCTCGACCAAAGATTTAGAATATTCCGAAAGGATGCTAGTTATACTCACATGACACAGGCTGAAGGTTTGATGTTAGAACATCGAGTCAGTACTGAAGTTGTGAGATTTGAATCTGTAGGAATTGCTACTCTCCTACAAAATCAAGAAGAAGACCTCATGCACGCTCGTGAAGTATTTGCTTTTGAAATAATTGTTTTTGCACATGAGCAATCTTTGAAAGATGTAGAATCAATACTGCAAACCTTGCCAAATATACTCATGAAAAGAGAATATGATATAGACTGCAAAGAACGGGTTGAAGACTATATTACCTATGGAATGCTATCCGATGGAACGTATCCGGTTGCATCTGTTAATATTCTTTCTAAATACTTGAATTTTGAAGGCGGGAGTCTTGTACATATAAAAGAATCAGTTGTTTTTAAAATACCCACGAAACAAGTTTTTCTTCCGGATCCCAGAAAAGCAAACGTTATGATTGGAAGAGTCGAGAAAGCCCATCATTATGCCTTACTTAAGATTGCAAATGAGCATTGCTTCATAACTGGAGCAACTGGTAGTGGTAAAACAAATGCTGAATTTGTAATTATGGAACAACTTATCAGACAAGGTATAAAGGTCCTTGTAATAGAACCAACAAAAGGAGAATGGTTTAATCTTGCTGGTCTTTTTGATCTATCTGCTCATGGTATTTTTGTACCATCTCCTGAAATAATATGTTTAGGCAATCCTGAAACTGCTGTAGGACTTCTATTCAATCCATTTACTGTTCCAATTGGAGTCTCTACAGATTCGCACATACAGCTCATTGGAAACGCTTTTGCAGTTGCTTTTGGAGACTCACTTACACCACCACAATATTCAATCCTTTCGACGTGCATATACCAATTATATGAGCAATATGTCAATCCTTCTTTTACTGACCTGATTGAAATAATCGACCAATATGATGATCCAAAACAACAGAAAGGAATGGGATTAAAAGAAGTAAAAGAAGCTCTCGTTAGAAAGATGATTCCGTTTACAAATGGGAGTATTGGACATTGCTTTAATGTTCAAAACGGAATTACCCCACAGGAGCTTCTTAACAACAATGTTGTAATAAATCTTGCATGGCTAAAAGATGAAAAAATGAAAAGCTTCATTGTAGCTTCTATGCTAAGCTCATGTGCTGGATACCTGGAGAGAAATGGAACTAGTAAAGGAGAAATGAGACATAAGATAGTCATTGAAGAAGCACATCGAATATTCCCTGCAATACATCCAAGTAAAATGGATAGTCCTGCAGGAGGAGCGGTAAAAGTCATTTCAGAACTGCTAAAAGAAGTACGTGCTAGTGATGTATCGGTAGACATATGCGACCAGTCTCCAGGAGCAGTGTATAGAGATGCAATTCTTAATACAGCAATTAAACTAGCTTTCCGTACTGCAGATGGCGCGGATAAAAGAGTACTCGAAGATAGTATGATGCTTCAAGAAGAACAGGCAGATATTATGCCAAGTATGATGCCTGGAAGATGCTTTGTTCATGCACCAAATACATTTCCTGATCCATTCATAGTTCAATTCAGTCGTATTGACGAGATATATAAACAGAAACTGGTAGAAAATGGTATCAGAAACCCCGTTCCTATAGACCCAAATGTGAGAAACCTTGCAGGAAAAACAATTACAGATCAGAGAATCTGCAATGTTGCTTCAAATTTCTACAGAAACCTTGGGATACTATGGAAACCATATACAGGAGAAGAATTTGCATCGAAGCGTATGCAGATACGCAGAGAAAAGGAAATTGAAGAATTAATCGAAGAAAGAAATCAAGAATCAATGCAACAACCACCAAAAACAATGGTACAAAAAGAGACCATCACTTTACCAGCAAAGAATTTAGATGATATTCTTAATTACCTGAAATATACGAAATTCTGTCCAGAAATCTCTGATAAAAAAGCAATTATTCTAGCCGTTATGAAAAACCATGCCCGTTTTTCATGTAAAAGTCAATTTTACTGCGCTGAGAATATTGCAACTAGTGTATCAAATGAGTGTGAGATGATTGCACCTGATGTAATTGGGAGATTTTTCCTAAAACTAATTGACTGTGGAGTTCTGAAACACACAGTTTCACAGGGACATGGTGCAGTATACATGATCGAAGGATTTGATGTCTCAACTGTAGGCTTATCTCCAAAGGATGTAAAATGGTATATCCCAGAAAACAAGGTTGATATTAAAACAGAATCAATGGAAATACAACCGGTTGACGTTAGATCTCTAGAGAACACCGAGGAAGGAGATATTAATAGCATACATTGGATCAGTGGAACGAACAATAACCAGCAAATCCTATATGTTTACGTTAAATCAGTGACACCACAGTTACTATCTGAAATATACTTTGCAGCCTGTAATGCCGAAGAAAATACTCCAATTGATACAATTTACGTAACAGGTAAAAAAGATGTTATTGATACTATACAGAACGATATTCCAAATTCCATGGCTAGTAGTAAGGATCTTGATTTCATCAAGTTCTTAACTGCTATAAAATTAAAAGTCGATGAATCAACAGATTCCTGAGCTAAAAACTCAGGAATCTATATTAATAGTATCAATTGTTTATCTATAATTATATTAATAATATTGGTAGGTGACACAACTACACCAAAATATTAATATGTACAAATGCACAATTGAACAGAACAGTAACAGGATTTGAAAAACATGGGAACCAATAACATGTGCCAAGAAATAGTGAATACGGTACTCGAACCAATTCATTTTAGTCGTGGAATTATTCAAATGCTCCACGGCAACCAAATAGACGTAAGCATCTTGGAGGAAAAGAAAGTATTAAGGACATTTTATGATTCAGGGATGGTTCCTATGAAAACTGGAGATATTGTATATATTAGACAATGTCCAGATTGTGGAATTGAAGCTTTACACAAGACCCCTGATATTGAGAGCTGCTTTGCATGGCGTTTTTATACATTATTATATCATCACTAAGCATTTGTTCACTCAATGTTCTGTTGAAGTGACTGCTCCCACGGCTAAAGATCGTTGGCTTTCTGGCTGCTTTATTCGTAAAAAAGATGAATATGAAGAGTTTTGAAACAGGTTCAATAAAAAGAAGATAACACATCAGAATAGATGCGTCATCATTTCAATCAGTTTGTTCATTGCCAAGAATCCAGCATATGAACTAAAAATAGCTGATACCACACTAATTATATATGCTCCAGTCCTCTTTTCCTGGAAGGGATATACTCCAAGATATGTACCAGCTAAAGAGATGAGACCTGCGGCAATAAGATCCGTACCATTTAGAGTACCAATCATACCTACCATAAAATCCATCATCCAATTACTCATATTTCTAGCATTATCGGTACCTATGAAGCTACCCATATTTCCTAGTCCTTTGATGAGAACATTTTGGAATATTTTACCAAGTATTATGAAAATACCTGCAGTAATTCCATTGATGACACCAGTGAACTTGGCTCTGCTTGAACCTATAAGAACAATAGTTTCAAAACTCAATGCCAATGGCCTTAATATCTGAGTACTGATTTCATAGATTATATCAAACAGTTCAACTGGGTTTGTTTCTGTTCTTTTACCTTTAACTGGTGATGTTTCAATTATAGATTCTATGAAGAAGATATAAGGTCTAAGAATAGTAGATCTGTTAAATGCTTCTTCGTGTATTCTTTTCAGAATATCATGAATGTCTTTATTAAAATGGTAATCTGTTATGATTGGACGAATTATTTCCTGTAACGGACCAGTATAATGTTCCCTCAGACCAATATCAACGGCAGATCTCATTGACACTTCTCCAATATTTAACCTGATACATGAGATCATTGATATGTATTCTCTTATCAATTTGTGCAACGGAAGAGGAGGTGCTTCTTGTTCAATGACAATAACAGCTAATAGCGATGTCATCATATAACTGACAAAAGGAATTCCCATGATGATACAAAGAATACCAACTTTAGGATCGGCAACCATCAATCCAAACACAACAGATATTATAACTCCGATCAGAATTGACAGTTTTATATATTTCTTTCTTAAATGCTTTTCAGCCTCTGCTAATCTGAAATTATAGAATAAACGAATTGAGATACTTCTCATTAATAACTGATGAACAAAAACGTCAGATACTGCAATAACAACTGCAGGCAATACTAACGAGAATGGTGTTTCAATTAGACCAAAAATTGCCAAAATCATAAACATTGAAAAAACTACCATTTCACTGAACATCAAAGATGTTGACTGTATTTGTTTATAGTCATTTGTAACTCGTTTAAAGTACTCTGACAATTCCAAAGGAAATTGTCTCATGATATTCAGCTTTTGCTGTTTTCTAATGTCAATATTCTGAGTCCTAAAAACATCTAGAACATCTTTTATTAATGTCATTGATGTCAAAGGGTGTTTATTCAGGTAATCACCAACTTCTCCTTCCAGTGTAGATATATTTGGATTTGGAGTATTGATGTAATGAGCAATCATACTTTGAACTTCATAACCAATTACTTCAACATCTTGGAGAATCTCCAATAACTCTTTTACATCTCTGGCTGCAAAAACACTAGCCGTCTGTGGATAGTGTAATAAATCCATGCTTCTGATTGTTTGCAAGATATTATATGGCATTGATGTACATCGTGCTGCTATCAAATACCCAATTACGAGAACAATTAAAGAGAGTATGACTGAAAGAAATGAAACTAATACAGCAATTAAAACTGATGCACTGAATAAGAATATTGCTTTTGATATGACATATTCTGGTTGAAGAGGTTTGTCTAACCCCCATAACCTAAACATCCAGTTATAGAGTCCATATCTTCCAATCTGTTGTTGTCGATATTTTTTAAGTTTGGGAACTATAAATAACCTTTTTGTTAAGAATTCTTGTTTCCGATCAATGGATAATAAAAACTCATAGTACCATGGATCATTCACTTGATTCACTTGAGCTACGGTTTTCTCAAGGATTTGAGCAATCGGATCATCAATTCGAGAGTTTTGCATAATCCCTCCGCTTTGGATATATCTACGGCTATACATCATTTGTTCGTGAAAATCAATTCACATTGGAACAAAATCAGTGATGATAGCTTCCGCTTTCTTCTTCGTTGTTGGTAAGCTACAATTGCATTTTATGCAGTGTATCTTGCTACAGTTAAACTTGTATTAAATAGTATTTATACTTTAGTGTCAATTACTCCTGCATGTACTAAGTTGAAAAAAAGATAGATATTAAAAACACCACAATATTTTTAAGTAGATTCTTGATATAAGAGATATATAATAAAAACTAAAGCTTATAGTCTAAATGATTTTCTCTAAACCAATTTAAGATTATACCCCGAAAAGACGAGACTAGAGGCGATACTATAGACATAAATAACATTTATACATGGAAACCCAATAATGTTACCTGGAGACCAGCCTCTCAAGACGAAATTCATAAATTCTATAATACAAAATTCCAGTTTCTTTTCGAACAGAATGCATCAGGCTTTGTAAAGTCAATTAGTACAGTGCCCGAATGGGCATGTATCGATAGGAATGGCAAATTCATCCGGGGAACGATTGGTAAAGCTATACAATTCCAGACATTCGATGAATTAAAAAATTTCCTTATTGAAAATGGGGCTATTTCTGCCTATTATGGAACTGGATTTTTATTCACTGTTGATATTGATGCAAAGGATGTAGCAAAGTATGCAAAATGCGAGCATCACCCAAAATTCGGTGATTTGAAGGAAGGAAGTCCAGAATTTATCAGCAGATTAGATTACATCCGAAATTTAAATCCAAGGAACTACCCATACTGTTTTAATTGCATATCTCTTGCAATTAAAGGAATTCACAAAATCAAGCAAATTCTACTTGAAATTGGCATTCCTGAAAATGAAATATTTATTTATTTTAGTGGACAAGGAGCTCATCTGGAATGCACATATCCTAGAATGACAGAACTGAAAAAAGAAACAAGAGGACTCCTTGCATCTTACTTTACAACGATAGGGATCCCTGTTGATAAAGTTGTAACGTATGGAGATAACCGAGTACTAAGAATCCCTGGAAGTCTGCATGGTAAAGTAAATCGTATTAAGACATTACTGAAACCCGAAGAAGAATTTAATGTTATTACTACAGGAGTAATATGATGGAAAAGCAACATGCTATGCTATTGTTTTCTGATATGTACCCAGAAGAAACAATATCCAGAGAACTCACAAGCAACATAAATGCTGAACAGATAATCAATCCAGCATTTAATAATATCCTCTACCAGTTTCTCAATCCTGAAAATACAAGCAATGAAATACTAAAGTGCCTGCTTAAAGGAAAACCGCTTGTATTTATGATGGCATACTTCTTGGCATTCCAACTATCAAGAAAACATAGAAAACTCAATAAATCTTTCCAGCAAAAGTGCAATGAAATCATGTTCTCTGTTGCTAAAGAGGAAGTTGTGAGTCTGAGTGATAAAGACCTTTCTTCAATGTTATCTAAAAACCTCTATATTGATAAATTAGTAATTGAAAGAAAAGATGACACCTTACTGATTCCTTTGGAATGCTGTATTAGCGATATGGTTAATTATATCCAAGGATTCAATAATTTTAAAGCAATCGTCAGAAATGAATATATATTGTACCAACTTGGATACTGGATCACCGACAGCCAACTAGAACTGAATAAAATATCAGAAATCGTAATAAAAGCAAACCCTTCTTTTATAGAAAGAGGACTGGAATTTGAAACAACAATTGAATCATTCGAACAATCAATTCGAACAAAAGAATATAATAAACTATCATATATTGGCTCTGTAGAAATGCTACTTTTGCTTTTATTTTGACCTAATAATTTAAAAAGAATAAATCCCCTGAGTATTACTTTCCACTGAAACACAAAGGGGATGATTGTGTTTTGTCAAATAAGTACTTAAAGTTTGTTGATACAGCTTTAGCTGTATCAGGAAAATCACACCTGCCGATCTATAGTTGCAAATATTCGAAAAGGAAATATACACAACACCAGCTATTGACCTTGATTTTGTTAAAAGAATATCTTAATGTAGATTACAGAAGTATTGTTGAACTTGTTGAATTAATGGAGAGTTTGAAGTTAAGAATTGGTTTAAAAGAGGTTCCACATTATACCACACTTCACAAGTTTATAACTAGACTTAGGTCAATTCTTTTCAGATCGTTGTTACAGCAAACACTAAAACTGTTCTATTCATATGGCGAAAAAATAGAGATAATTGCCATTGATTCGAGTGGATTTACGAGTGGTCACTGTAGCTACTATTACTCTTTTAGGACTGGAAAGAAACGTAGATCATTCCTAAAAGTGAGTATTTCCATTGATACAAAGAAGTTTATTATCACTGGTTTTAAGATATCTGGTAAGCCTATCCATGATGCAAAGCATGCGATGACATTGCTACGGCAATGTCATAAAAATCGCCAATCAAAGTTTTACCTTATGGACAAAGGTTACGATTCTGAAGCTATACATTCTCTAGTAAGGGAAGAACTAGACGCAGTAGCTATGATTCCTTTGAGAGAAAGGAAAAGGAAGAAGATCAAGGGTAAGTATCGTAGAAAAATGATCGATGAGTTTGAGGAAATATTGTACCATTGCAGAAATCTTGTAGAAACGATGTTCTCTGTTCTGAAAAGGAAATACGGGGAAGAAGTGAAGGCAAAAAAGTATTGGAATCAAGCAAAAGAGGTTAAATTGAAACTATTAGTGCATAACCTTGACAGGTATGTCAAGGTTACATATATTGTTCAAATGAGCATTTCTACAAAGCCCATATATTGATAAATTAACCCTTACCCGTTTCAAACTATTATACAAGATTCTTGATGACAAGAAAATGATTAAACGGGAACTTACAATTTCAGCAATCAGAAACCTGCTAGAGAAATATAAACCAGAAAATGAACATGAAAGAATAATTATCGCATACCTACTGCAGGAATATGCTTCTACCAGAACCAATGAATCGTTGCAGAAAAAACATTCTGATATCAAAAACAATATTCATGATCTCCTCTCTTCTCCTCTAATTGCAAACAAAGTACGCATAAGAAAAAGTGGAACATGGTTGAAATACATTATATATCCTATAAAACCCAAAATAAATCTTGAAACTTTTGATGATATAGATCAACTCGTTCAATTCCCTTGTATGAAGAAAGTATTTGAAATGAAAGGAGGACCTCATAATGTATTAGTTGCTATGTTTTCTACATTGCTGTGGTTCTATACCATTGAAGATTGCCATTATATAATCAAAGATATTATTGGCCTTGAAAAGTATTCTTACAATCTGACACATGAACAATTATGTTCTTTAATAGATGAAAACGAAACACCAAAATACCTTTATGGTCATTCGGGTTTTGTCCCCTATTGCATCGGATATAATCAATGTCCCCGATGCTGGATATCAGCCCTGAGTTTTCCAGAACAATACTACATAAAAAAAGAAAACCGACAATGTTTAGAGATTCGTGAGTGATTACATGTACAAAACATTAGGCATTTTGCTTATAGCCATAATACTGGTAGGAACCGCTGTTGCAACTCCTCTTGATATTCGTCCATCATTAATTGATCAAGAGGAATTCAATTCTGCTAATCTATATGGAAAAGTTACAAACAACTTGGGTATCGGGCTCTATGGTGCAACTGTTACTGCTAGAAATCTCGATACTGATAAGATATATACAACAACAACTGATCCAAAAGGTCTTTTTGGATTATCAGTAACAAGAGGAAAGACATATGAAGTTAACGTGAACTACAATGGAAATGTAAAAAACTATGACGGGTTGGCAGTTCCTCTTAGTGGAAAACGCTATGTAGAAGTAAAATTACCACCTTCGACTTCAATTAATGGAGATAGCACGACATGGAAATGGATAAACTTCAATCATTCAAAAGTAGCAAAGACAGATTTCCTCCTTTCCAGACTATATATCGGAGAAGACCAATATTTTAAATCACTGGCAACATACTCTCTACAAAATTCAGGAATCAACTGTGGAAAAGGAAAAGGCTATGTAGGTTCTAAAATAACCGGGATTTTAAACAGTAGCGGAATTGCAACTTCTAAGACCGCAAATGCAAGCATAAATGTGATTGACAAACAAGATGGATACTTTTGCATAAATTTCAATGATGACGGAATTGTTGAAATGGTCATACCCGAAGAATTCAAAGTATCTGAGTTTTCAGGATACAATCCACAAGTAATCAAATGTACTAGTGGAATATATCATAACACCTTTGTTCTAATTGGAAATGGAGAAATACGCAATGATAGAGACAAAATAACATTCATGGGTAAAAAAGGATCCGTGCTCATGGGCATCAATGAAAAGGATGATGCTGCTCTTGATGAGTATGTCTCATTACTCGCAAGCAAAAAGCTAAGTATTATCATAGACTTTTTCAGTTTTGATAATGAAACAACAGTAATTCCTGTTACACTGAACCCTGAATGCAAACTTTCAAACATGATATTAACCAATGATTCATTCAGCTTTAATGTATCCACTTCCGGAAAACAGAAAGCAGCTGTCCTCTTGCGTACAAATTCAAGTGAATATCAGATTACTTCACTTACTATAGACAATTCTGAACTGAAAAAAACCAGTACATTAGAAGAAGCATATTCATTAGCTATAGTCCCAAAAACCGTTAATATTCAGATAGGCAATGAAAACTATCAATATATAATCATGCCTGATACAGTTCAACGGAATATCCAGGGATCTTATACCAAGAAATAGACATTTCTATGAATCAGGGGGTTCCCCCTATTTTTTAGGTGATTTATATGAGAACCATAGCCATATTAACTACCCAACATGCTTATGCAACTCAGATTATCCAAGCACTGGGAGAAGACTCTTATACATACAACGTGAGAGGAATACCTGTAATCGAAATTAAGTGGAAAAATACTCTTTACAAAATAACGTATTTTAGTGGTCATCTTATGGATTATAGCTATGTATTTCCACAAAAAAAAGCCATTAAATATACAGATTTTCTATCACGCCCAGTGAAGATGCTGAACAAGGAAAGTGAAGCAACAAACTTATTAGAATCAGTCATTCCAAAGTCAGATTTAGTAATTGTTGCAACCGAAAACACCCAAGAAGGAGATTGTATTGCTGTAGAAGTTGCAAAACTCGTTTCCAAAATGAAATATTCAATTCCCGTTAAAAGAATGAGATGCAACACATTCTCATACAGAGATATTAAAAGAAATTTATTTAATCCTGAGTCACTTGACCCATCAAAAGCTGATAGTTACAATGTCCTGATGATGCTTGAGCATGTATATCAAAATGTACTCACTCATCAATTATCTAATTATATTTCAGAAAAAACAAGAGATCACATAGGATACTTCGTAATTGATACTTGTCAAATTCCTTTACTAAATTTGATCCTTGAACACGAAGATGCCATTGAAAAAGAGAGAACAAACGAAAAATGGAGCGTTTTTGGTAAAATTGATATTGGAAATAAAATTGGAGTAGTTATTGAGCCAATTGAAAACGTATTTCTTTCAAAAAAAGAAGCTGGTGAATGGATAAAAAATATCAAACACATAAACACTATTGCAACAGTACAGCATATTGAAAATAGAATTGTGAGAATAGCTCCTCCCAAACCCCTGAATTTTGCATCTTTGATGACAGAATGTGGTAAACATTTAGATCTATCTACAAATGAAATAATTAACATTTTACAAGAACTATATAAACTCGGTTACATATCATATCCTTTTACGAATGAACAAGAATACCCTATAGATTTTGATTTCTTAGTTCCTTTGAAAGAATGGACTGTTTTTAAGAAAAGGTTTACTACGATCTGTGAAAAGATCCTCGAAAATGGAAGCACTTACAGAGGAACTAGTTCAAGAAAAACAACTCCAATATACCCCTGCAGACCACTTGCAATACAACATGATAAGGATAAGAAGATTCAAAGCGTATTTTCAATAATATTCAGACATTATGCTGGCCTTCTTTCTGGATCATTTGAAATAGAACAACAAAAAATCAGTTTTTCGGTTGGTAATGAAAGTTTTTATTGTATTAATGGAACAATCCTGAATAATGGGTGGATAGGAACATATATTTTTGATCTGATTGAACTGCGACCTCCCTTAAATTGCGTACCTGGAGATCAATTTCCACTGAAAAAAATCGGAATGAATAAAATAAAACCACAACTTCAGCAGTTCTCCTATTTTGACATTTACACACATGCATATACGGAAAGTGCTGGTTTTAATGCAACTAAAACAATAGAAAGCTGTATCAAAAGAGGTTTTCTATCTAGATCTCAGAAAAATCTAAAGATAACACCTCTCGGAAAAGATATTGTAAAACTCTTCCGAATAAATGCTCCAATAATAACTTCTTTCAACATCAGAAACTCGTTTAATTTGCTTTCACTTGATGTCCTTTTAAGTAAAAAAACATTTGAGGAAGCAATTAATCAAGGAATTCATTTGATAGAGTTGGTTTCAAAATCGATTCTATTAAATGAAAATGAAATTAAAGAAAATATTGAAAAAATACTAATTGGTCAGGAGTTCCAGATTGTCGGTCAATGCCCAAACTGTAAAAAGGCACTTATCGTTAAGCAATATACTAATCCTGATGGAGAATTCCGGAGATTTGTTGGTTGTTATGGGTATCCTGAATGCAAAACTACTTTATCTATTCCTAAGATTGGGACATTAGAGATTGCTGGATTATGTATTGAATCGAACTTACCAATGTTCATTGTACACACCGAAAAGAGAGATTATAAATGGGGATTAGGAAAAGGACCATGCTTTCAGTGTCAGAATGAGAATTGTCCTGAAAATCAAATGAAAAGCAGGATTGTTTATACACCAAATCCTGACAAAAAAATAGAGTTGTTTTCTCCTCTAGTAGAAGAAAACAACTGATATCTTTTTTAGAAACTAGAAGCCATAAATGCATTATACGCCTGTGTATCTTGTGATATCAGATGGTCTATATATGCTTCGATTACTCCACCAAGTACGGGCACGTCTCTAAATGGAACAACTAAAGAGTATAGAACATATTTTCCCATGTGAGAATACGCAAAACATAGTGCGCTTTGTACAATAATATATAAACATGAGATCATGATAGATACCGCAAGACAGGTATATGCCTCACAAAAAAGATTAATCAAATCATCAAAAACAAGTGCAAATTCCATTTTCTTTCCAAACACGTTTTCATCCTCCATGAATAGAAAGAGACATGAGATTCGATGATATTGCCATAGCAAAAAAAACTACTGATATTAAATAAAAAAACAACATGCTCATACTAACCTTTCCAGATAGATACACAAACAAATCCAGAACAAGGGTGACAAGTTGAATAAATATTTGGTTAAAACCTTCCATTAACTCTACCTCTGAAAGCGTTCTTATTTATATGACTTTCAACGTGAAAATAATCTTATTTCTTTCTTTTAAGAATTGTAGTAAATCTATATATAGTATATGCACAATAAATCATTCTAATATTCATTCAAAAATCTGATAGTCTATAACATATACATTTGTATATGTTGAGTCCGGCTATTGAAAATAGATAACTATCAAGATAGTGTTAGCTATAATAATTACGATTCGAACCATATATTACCTATGAAAAAAACATTCTTTGACATCATTGGAAGTATAAAACTTGAATCTAGGATATTTAAGATAAAACACAGGAATCAATACTATGGATAAACTAATGTTCAATCTCCTGAATGGTAATTATCCCCTGTTTGAATCTCTTCCACAACAACTTAGAGATTCGGTCCAAGCAAGCCCTCTTTTTGTAATAGATCAAGAAGGAAAGGTTCGCCTTGCTCCATATGCAGTTGGCATCATGACAAACCAACTCTATACCATAGAAATGACAATGCGATTAATACGTGAAAAACATTCAATGGACACAGCTGTTATAATAGGACAGGCACTGAAAATTAATGAAAGTATGCAAGACCAAAAAATTGCTGCTGGAATTACAAATCAACTTAATAAGATGGGATTAACACCTGATGCTATACTAAAAATCGTAAATAATTCATTTACAAGAACTCCGTGTGATAACCCATTACCAAAAAACACAGAGGATTCTCTAGTCAGTCCTATCAAAACCCTCCAAAAAAAGAGTATTCCAACAACAAACGAAGTTGATTCAAAGACAGAAGATAATCAAGGATTCCTAGACCAGTTCTTAGAAAATTAATTTCAGAAGGTGAATGAATGACAAACGCATCAATAGTATTTTCCTCAGAGAAAGGTGGATCTGGAAAAACCACAATTGCCGTAAATGTAACATCATATATTTCACACCTGAAAGAGGATCCGACCCTCTTGGTAGACGGTGACACAAGAAATCAGACTGCAACCAAGATGTTAATTCCATCTGCAAAAAATGATGAGATTGAACAACTTGAAAAGTCAGAAATGGTAATAACCACAGAAAACATAATCAATGGTATCTTTAAAAATCAGACTGCAATGATTGATACAGATGAGATAATAGAACCATTAGAACTCGCAGCCAGATTATGCAACTTCAACGATCCACTATCACACCACATATTTACGCATTTCCCAGAAGAAACAAAAATCATTCTTCAACCCAATAAAATTGATAGTGTCGTTGATCAGACTCAACAGAGAATTATAACAAAAGCACTAGCAATAGGATTAACAAATGTCCTTTATCACGAAGATCTATATAATGAGGAAATTATAAAAGAACATTTACAACTTCTGAATTATACAGGTTTTAAATTTAAACCTGATACATTACAAAAATTAAATGATACAGAAAAAATGAGAAGCGATCTTAAATTCAGGATGGAAGCAAACAGACAATTCCTTGGAGAAATATATCCTTCCATTTTTAAGTTTAATTATGGACTTCCCATTGCATACATATTCAACAGATTGGGATACCGGTCAACTCCTACATCTCCTCTTCCTGTGAATACACTATCACTTGTACCATCAAAAGGTAGAGCAATCATCAGTGACATGTGCCATCCATCTCAGATCAGTCGTGAAATGGATGAAATAAACAGATGTCTACAGCTGAAATTCAGTCATGTATTCTATGACACTGAAGCAACGAGCAACACGCTAAAAAATGTACTTATTAGCATGAGCAACACAGAGATGATTGCAGTTGCTACCCCAAGCAACCTTAATGTCGAAATCGACATGCTGAAAAAATACATGTCCGAAATACTGGTTCGAGGAATTATCCTCAATAATGTGCTTCCCGATCAGTTAGAAGAAGCAGTCGCAGAAATTCAAAAAAGTCAATTACCTCTCCTGAGTGTAATTCCTATGGATATTGATGGGACAATGGCAAACCTATCTTACAGAAACAAACTTGTTATCGGAACAAACACCTGCTTAGACTATCCCCTTAGAATTACAGCACTACATGTACTGAACCGTACTAGAATAGAACAGAAAGATATACACAGAATCTTCAATGATCCAAAAAATCTCTATGAAGAAATGATGAAAAAACGCATGATCGCAAAACCAGTTGAAATCCCATCAAAGAATCCCACCACCCAACAAAAAGATAAAACTGCAACAAAAAAATCGACTGGTAAAATTCGCTCCATAACATCCTTGTTTAATAAGAAAATTGGAGAAAAACCAGTTGCACCTAAAAAGTAAGGAGGACCCTATGAAAAACAATAACCTCTTTATTTTTTTTGTTCTTTTAATTTACATATCAGCCTTCTTACAGCCATGTCTCGCAGAAACCACTGAAAATACAAATACCATTGATATTACAAACGATTTAATGGCAATGGCTGTTGCAGCATCGGTTGCTCCGAAAGAAGATTTATCGGTGATTTACAAGAATTATTATTCAATGCATTCCCGATTAGCAGAAGTATATCTGCAAAACGGATATATGCCAACTACTATTGACAACCAAAATCGAGTTGTTAACAAAAATCATGATGATACTGCATTAATACAATTTATTCTTGCCAATGCTCTCTTAACAAAGAGCTATGAAACAAATGAACAGGCCTCTGATGAAGAAAAAGATATAATCACTAAAGCATGGATCAATATAGGTAAAACAAATATAGGATCATCATTACAGACAATTTTAACTAAACAAATGATCCTAAAAGGATATGTAATTGAACAAGAAACAGAATATGATGCTACTTTATACAAAGATGTAAATGAATTCTATGAAACTGCTAAAAATGAGTTAATTATAGAAAGTGCAGAAGATGAAGCATACTTAAAGAAGCAGTATTATTCTGCATTCACTGACTACAATAAATTCGAAATGGATAAAACCAGTGAATCCTCTGAAGATTATAGAGAATTCAAGATTCTAACTGAAGAGAATAAAGTTCTCACTGATGAACTTGAAAAATATGGGGATAAAATTGAAATTGTAAAGAATACTGACGGAACCATTGAATACGTCGGTTCAGATGAAGATGTCGAAAGATATCAGGCAATCGAAGATGCCCTTGAAGAAAATACTAAAAGATTGACTGAGATTCTTGAAAAGTATGAGATGTCTTCATCATTTAAGATCGAAAGTTTTGCATTAGTTGAAGGAAATCAGACAACCGAAGAAGAAGACAAAGTATCTGTCACTTACTTAACTGTTCCACTCGATAAGCTCATAGATCTATCATATCAAAAGCATGAGAGCTATATGATATGGAGTTCTGTTGTATACTCTGCGTATCAGTTAAATGAACCATTCATGACAAGTGATGAATGGGTATTATTCAATAACTATGTAGTTCAAAACGAGGCAGTTAGGACAATCGAAAAAGAATTGTATGATATTAATGCAAGAATTAAAGATCTTCAAAACCAGGGAGACAATATCATCACTCCTGAGGAAGCAAATGCTTCAAAAGAGGATTTAGTTCTTGATGCAAACGAAGAAAAAGAACTTAAAGAACTGAGAGATAAACGAACTAAACTCAAAGAATTAAAGAAAGAATATACTACATCCCTCGATGAGTATAAAGACGACAATAATATTAATTCAGCATATTTAAAGTCGGACTATTACTATAATGGAGTTGCTCCATTTGCAAACGGATATTATGACTGGAACCTGATCGATACTGTTGCAAGTAGTTTATATCTAAGTGCATACAACCAAGAACTCAAATACAGTAATGGGATGTATACAGCATCTCCAACAACCCTTTCTCTAAAAGAAGTTGAAAATGGAGATTCTAATTCCACAGCTGAAATTGAATCACTAAATCAGTTCCGTACAATATACGTTAATGCGAATGAAAGATTATCTAAAACAATTAGCAGCTATCCAGATTTTGTTGAAATGTATAGCTCACCCCAATTAGCAGATCTATATTTAGCAAAGGCAGATTTCTACTTGAATAGCATTAAGGATTCTAACATTAGAAATGCAGTATATCTTGCAGCTATTCAGGAAGCAAGAATTCAATGCATGTCTATTCCCCATAAGAAAGTATTCTTATCATACGACTCTGACAACAAGCCCTCTGTAGAAATCTACTACACAAAGAACGTAGATATCGAAACACTAAAGAATGTTTTGGATCGTATATCTGAGAATCCAAACATAGATGAAGAATCTGCAATTATAGCAAACTGGAATGAGAATACAAATGCTGAATATCTCATCAAGCAATCCTTTGGAACTGCATCAATTCTTGCAGCTGATGTTGCAATTAGTAACCTGATCAACGAGAGGATGTATAGTCCATATACAATTCCAATCACTACGGCTGATCTGTCTGCTTTAGTGCAGAATCCATTGATCACAGAAGAACAAAGCTCTACAATACACACGCTATTGAATAGTAATGCTGTTGAAATCGCTAAATCAAACAACACAGTTATTCAAGAGCTTAGGATGCAGTATGTAGATATGTATTATGATCCTATCGTACCAGCAATACAGGATCTTCTTAAAGAAATCGAATCATGGCCAAATGATGATTCAACACATCAGGTAAATACAAATAATCTGGTACAATTAACTACCCAAATAGATACGTTCATGGATATCTATGCTTCATTACCTGATGGACAAAAGAGCAACTACACTATACCATACGATAGTAAAAATCTATTACCACTATTACAAGCACCAAGTACAAAGTACATATTGTCAAAAACAATTGTAGATAACAATATTCAAGTCCCTGATGATTTCAGGAAACAATGTGAATCTATTGTCAAGGAGTATGAGAACAATAAACTGAAGAAAACAGCATTCACAGCAATATTAGTTATTGCCGCTGTCCTTCTGGTCGGAGCAATGGCATACAAGTTCTGGTATAAGAGATTACCAAACTTCAAGATGAATATAACAGAAGCAACGGCTGAATACAATATTGTTATCACAAACAAAGGCCAGAAACCAGCTATATTTGAAAAGAATATATCCTTCAGAACAAACATCGTACCCCCAACATTGACTGATAATAAAGTAATGATTGTAAACATAAGTGAGACCGGATTCACATTAAAGGGTACTCTTGGAGCAAATGAGACAAAAACCATTCCAGTCAAGAAGAAGGATTATACATTACCAAGTATAGAAGAAAACGCAGATGTAACTGATGAGAATGAGAATATCGATCAAATAATGGACATTATCAATCAAGGCGAGAATAATGAATAATTTAAGTAAAACCAAAGAAGGAATAACTGCTGCAAAGCAGATTTATTCTTCTCCTTCATTTATGCAACTTGCTTTTGATGCTTTTTATACATTAATTTCAAATAGGTTTAGTTATGCATCATCGGTAGGATATGTATACAGTACTCCGAAACTTGATCGGATTTACATTCTTCTCCTCTATAGCCTGCAGCAAAGGAAAGGACATAGTACTGAAACTATTAACAAGATCAAAAGATTCGCAGTTGCCGAATCAAAGGATATAGTTGTGACTGTATCTAAGAAATCAGATTTTTCAGAGAAAGCAAGATACTTCTATGAGAAAAATGGATTCGAATGCATCGGTACAGATATGAATCATTACTACTATATCTTAGAACACAAAAAAATCCAAACGCCTATTGGCATTTGTGATGAATGTAGTAATACTATAATTGGTAAATTCAGCCTACGTGAAAAGATGATAACCTATCTTGCAATAATAGCATACCACATTAGGATGAGAAATACTCATCCAATAGCTGTAGAAACTATGGATAAATGGATTAGAAAAAATACCACGATTTAATCAGGAGAACTATGGCTAATACAGTAGATATACTTCAAGATATTTTCGCAGCTGTCATCCTTCTTACTGCTTTTGCGAATAGCGTAGGAATGGTAAACCCAATTAGCCAAATGTTAGTCCAATCTCAAATATATACAACAGCTACCCATTATCAAGTACTTGATACATACAATGATATTGGACTAAACTACATGTCTAAGACCCCAATACCAGCCGGTTATGAACTAGTCATACATTCTGGATCTTCGGGATATGCAGGCCTTCGGGCAGTTGGATCACCGGCTTCTGATGAAAAGGTAATCGGAAACTACCGGGGAACTAAATCCGGTACAGTACAAGGACCAGGATGGATGATATTGAAATCCACTACGGAAGGATATGAAGTAATTGATTATCATGCTGCAGATGGTGCAAGTACATTGATAAGTGCAGCTCATAACCAAATGCCATTTGAATCACAATTGGTTGGTCTTGGAAAAGCATTATCAAACGTAACAACACAGCTATACGACATTTAATGGTGAAATCTTTATGAAATTTAGCATCAACAACATAGCAGCTGAAAACAACAGACCGGCTACTATACTTTTCATTACAACTATAGTAGGGATTATACTTGGATCATTATCTCCACTCATAGGAGCAATTACCAGCTTATTAGCAATTGGAACAATTACTTTTGGAAGAATATTATTCATTTCTAACAAAGACATGCCCGACAAAATAGTTCTCAGAACAACTTTAACTTCATGGGCTTTATTTTCATTGGCAGTATTTATCCCAAAAATAATACAAACACTAACACAGACAGTAAATTATTCTGAGATCTACAGTTTAATATTTGCATCTGTACTTGTTGGACTTACGTTGTCCGTTGAAGCTTTTAGAACAAAAATATTTCAGGGAATATATCTTCCTGATGTAATCGCCTATGCCGGAAATTATATGGTAATTGCTACAATAATGAATTCAATTGAATATGGAGTAATATATGTATTGGTTGCAGGAAACCTAAATTTATCATTCACAACTGGAATTGCTTATGCTGCAATATATAAATGTGCGGCAGACATACTGACAATACAATTTTCATGTACTGCATCACATCTGATCGTAAAATATCTACATAATGCACATAAAGAAAAGTTTGAGTGCGCCCCATTGTACTCTTAAGGAGGCTACATGTCAGAAATTATAGAATATGTACTCGGAAAAAGAACTGCATATACTACAAAATATGTAAATGGATTAACTCTAGGACCCGGATTTAGATTAGCTATTTTTATGCTAATCAGTTTAGGTACAATAGTAATAACACCATCATCTTCGTTTATTGGACTCATAACAGGAAATTTTGTTGTGTTTATGGGAACACTATGTATAATGAAATATGCAATTGATATAGAAATGCAGATTAGTTATGGTACAATCATTGCTATGCATATCATTCATGCACTGATATTTTTAATGATATCTAAAATGTTCATATATGGATTAATAATAGCATGGATAATAAACGCATATGTAATTTTCGAGATCCAACGAGATCCGAATGCATTAAAAACTGGAGGGTTATAATGACTTTGAGTAAGAATTTTCTTCTAATTCTTGCCTTTTTACTCGTTATTGCTCCTTTAAGTGGATGTTCAGATAAAAATAATGATAATGCAACTACTGAAGAACCTGCTCTTAATGTCAAGAATAATTCTCAGCAGTTCCTACAACAACTCGAAACAAAAAGTGTCACCCTCAGAGAAGTTGGAAATAATAGCGCAGAAACCCTAAACAGCCTAACAAGTTATGGAATAACAAAAATCACTTCACTTCGTCATCCTAAAACAAAAACCACTGGATGGGAATATGACTTTGCTTCAGTGAAAGGCTGTCAGAAATTTACTGAAAAACTGATTGCAAACCCTGAAAGAGAAATCGGTATCTTTGGAACTGTTACCGGGAAAGTCGTTCTGCTTGGATCCATTCCTGCATACCAATTTAGTAATGATGTCAGCTGGCATTATGTAGTACCAATAGGATCCACTGTTATATTGCTCAGTGGAAATGATCTTTCTGTATTGTACGCAGATTCATATAGGATTTGCACAGCAATTCAACAAAAACTTGGAACCAATGAAACGATCATTAGTATAGATGATATAAACAAGCAAATATATCCATCATCAAATACACAAAATACTCAAAATGTATATGATAAAGTAGCAGCGGCATCAACAAATACAACCGGTAACATTCCGAATAGTTTCATAGGTTCCTTTACATAACCACTAAATCTTGAAACAAAAAATTCCCCATAAATTTTGATGGGGAATTCGTTTTACTACTTTAATTTTTCAAAAAGGAGATTACAATGTTTGCACCAATGCTTCTTACAGCTATAGTTACAATATTTTGCATAATTGTAGCATGGAACGATATAAAAAATAGAGAATATAGTACACTTCCTGGAATTATTGTCCTGATATTTATAGCAGTAATGAGTACAATCTCAATGTGGGAGCAAAAACTACCTTTCGCAATGATAGTCGGAGAAAGTTTAATAATAAGTTCCATTTTTACAGCAATAACAATATTTGTTTCTGGAATGGAGTTTGATAAAACAACGATATCTTATACTATGGGTATATTTGCTCCAGTATTATACACATTCTTTACTTTACTGAAAACGACAAATCCATTTATTCCATTGATATTATTTACATTCCCCCTTATGGCATGGACAATTCCAAAACAATTGATTCGTACACTTGTATCAAGTAATCCACTCGTAAAAATCATCTGGACAGCTATCTATATTGCATTAATTATAACATCAAGTGCATTCTTGATAAAATATCTTGGAGATTCAACACTCACAAGAGCATTGATCTTACTTAATTTTACAACTCCTGTTGGAATACAGTTCCGGCAACTAAGCATTGGCAATGGAGATATAATGTTAATATGGTTAATCACAGCAATATGCTTATACCTTGAAATGGATCCTACCGCAGGATTCGGAGTGATCCTATATGCTGTTTTATTAATGTTCATATTTACACCATTCAGGGTATATTATAATCTAAAAAAACATGATTGTGAAATCATAAAACCTTTTATTAAAAGCACTGTTTCTCTATACTCAAGTGTAATAATTGGAATGATAATTTCATACAACCTAATACAAAAAATAATTCTCAGTCACCTTATTCAAAATACCGAAATTACCACTAAAATTGGTTTAATTACAATGATTGGGATATTAATGTTTGTTACAACACTTCTTTTACGAAAAAAGATATCCAAACCATTTGACAGAATGATTACAGTATCGATTAAAATAGCAACTATATCTATAATTGGATATCTTATTCTCCCTCTTAACTGGTTCATTGGTTTAACAGCAATTTATATCACAAGATATATTACAACAAGTCCACAAGATATAGTTAAGAGTAAAAAACACGAATCTATCGAAATTATAGTTTTATCTATCATAATAGGAACTTTCATATTCACAATTGAAGATGTACTGTTCACTGTATATAATAACAATATGAGTATCTTAACGATGCCAGCGATGCTTATTATGTTCTCTGTAATGATAGAATATTCCTTGTCATTCATGAAAATAATCGAACATATTGTAAAAACAGATATGGATAATATCAGTAAAAGGATTGAAAATATTAAAACCTTAAAAAATGAGCCATTTGCTGTAGAGCTTACACTTGCATTTATACTTGTTTGTGTATTTGGCTCACCTGGATACTTGATAGGTCATACAATATTAGGATTCTGATTCTGGAACCACCTTCCAGAATTGATTTTTTTTCAAAAAATTGTTCACTCTATTATTCTTATCGACAAAATATCTAAAAGAATAGTATTCATCTTATCAGAAATGGCTTTTATTTTATTGTATGATTCTTGTACAATATAACTACTATTTACTCCGATTGGAAATTTATCCATTTGTTCAATATTCCTGTTTAATTCCTTGCCTTCATCAAATAACCTATCCCAGTTATCAAGTTTTTTTTGTATCTCATAATCTACCAGATCCTGCTCTATTAAAGAAAAAATATATGATACAGCTGGATGATTTGAACCCCCTATACATTTCTTTAGTAACTCTCGTGACTCGGTCATAAATCTCACCACGACAAATTGAATTGGTTTTCTCTAAGCAATTGCCTGAACTCATAAGTGAAACTATTAAGAGATTCCTGTAGATTATGGATGCCTGAAGAAAACAATCTACAATATGTTACATAGAGATATTTTTCTTTGAGAACTTCATCAAAGCACATCATTGCTCCACATGTATTATTTGGAGAAATCACCCAATCCCTATATTTAAATGGGCTTCCTCCGAATACACTATCATTATTAACTGCAAATATACCTCTCAAACTTAGTTGACATGGACCAGTGAAAAGACAATTACAATACACTTCTGGAAAAGTAGCATGTCGTCCATGCAGCATCATACTGAATCCAACAGTCATAGAATCGGAATTATATCTGAATTTCAAATTACTTGTTTTTATATCGAGACTTGATACTGAAATTCCTCCACTCATAAAGAAAAGATCAGCTATTTTTTCGTTCTTCTTTAGATATGAACGTTCATATGATTCTTTTTGTGTCAAATATGCATCATGTTCCTTGAATACACCTGCATTCAAAGCATATTCATAAACTTTCTTTTCTTCCTCAGTATCAATCATACCAATTAATCCAGCAACACAATCAACTATAGTCTGATCAATAACCGTTCTTGACGTTTCCATATCTAAAGATTTATCATTGATCTCTCGAACTCTTTTGGGATTTATCGCTTTCTCTATGCTTTCCTTGATACCATCAAGGGAAATATATTGTTCTGTGTTAAGAACAATCCTATAGTAATCAATACATTCCTTAATATATTGTTCAATATCAGTCCCTGATACTCCAAAGTTCTCCGGATCACTTAAGATAGCTGATACATAATTAACATTCTGAATAAACATATTCCTGCACATTTCAAAGCGAGCATTCGTTTGAGCAATGCATTGATCATAACTCTCTCCACGGTAAGTTCCTGTCATGGTCTATCTTTTCCTCCACTAGTATTTGGATTAACTGCTTTTGAACCTTGTCCAAGGACTGATCCAGTTGTATCTGTTGTTTCATCAAAATCATCTGAATGAGTAAAGAACCTATCATCTAACTCTACATTATCTCTTATGCCAGCAAAATCACTAAATACAAGATTTTCAGACCAATCGCTATTTTTGAAATCATGTCCAAATGCCATTCTTGCCATTCCAAGGATACTTGTTGGCATGCCAGCATCTATCGAACTGAACATCTGAGATGATACGTCATTGTTATGAATATGAGCACTTAATGTTGCAGATTCCAGTGTATATCTTCCTTCGGTTGTAAAAGGATCTCTTGTACCAAATATAGATAACCTTGCCATTGAACTCCAGAAATTCTTCGTACTACCCGTACTGACAATACGGATATCCTTGGATTGAATACGTGAATAATTTGTTTCATCCCATTGAGCACCTTTTGTTATTTCGTTTTCGTCCATAGCATCCATATACCTGATAACATTAGCATCAGGAATATTATTAGTATTATCCAATCCCCCATGGCCCATAACTACGAATTTAACAACTTTATCTCTTACTTCCGTTGGATCCATTTGAGAAACTGCTGCTAAATCAGTAGCATTATGTTTCCATTTATCCGGACTTGTAGAATATTGCGACCACTCACCATTATAACAATTATTGACAACATCTTTAATACTATACACATGATCACTATTATCAAAAACAACTCCGATCTGTTTTGACAGATTAGTATCACCATGTAGTGAACTTATTAATTCAGAATCAGAAGAAAACAATTCCTTGATTTTATCAAAATTGCCAGATAAAGTAGTAAATCTGGATTTATACTCTCCTTCACTAAGTCCTTTTACTAATTCAGAAAATAGAACACGATCATCAAAAATACCATGTTTAATACCAAGATCTTCTCTCAGATATGGGCTATTAAATAAAGTAGTTACCAATGAAGATGAATCTTTAAACAAATACCTTGTAGCGGCATACTTCGATGCTAATGTATTCTGAATATCAATCGCTTCAGCAGTAATAACAGCGTTTTTACTTTTTGAGATCTTATCTGCAATATCCTTGACATCAGATGTAACAACTACCTGGGATCTTTCGACATAACCATCAGTTGAAGCAATTTTCCTTACATATATTGTTCCGTTGTTAGTTATATCTCTCAGATCAATGGAAACTCCTTCCTTAACTAATTCTTTCTTGATATCGCCCATAACAGCATTAAATTGATCCTTTTCAAAAGTATAATTAACACCGAATTCCATCATTTTAGCTGTACGAATCTCATTGTTTCTGATAGCTCGGCTAATATCTTTGAAAGAAACAGATTGTGCAACCATTGTTAATGATCTTCCAGATAGAATTCCAGAAAGAATCGGAACATTGTAGGTATTCTCTTCAATTGTTCCAATTAATGCTTTATACCCTGACCCAAACATAAACTCTTCAGCATTACGAAGATTTCTGTCTATATAACTTAAAACACTTACCTCAAAGTTTCCACTAATCAAACTGAGACTTGCAGACATCATTACAGGACCAACCATCCGATGTGCTCCATTTTTGATTTCTTCTGTGATTATCGCAGAAAGGGATTTTGATGGTCCGACTATTTCCTCAGTAAAAAACATTTTTTTATTAAAGGAATTTGAGCCTGAACTGACATACCTATCTATTGCTTCAAGGATATTATCTTTTATTTCCTCAAACGCCTCAGTTACAGATGTAAACGAATATCCACCTGATCTACTAGCAGCTTCGGAAAAAGTATTACCTATACCATTAGCTATCCCTGAAAATTTCTGAGATGCATTTGTCATACTCTCCGAAGCCCCGGATATTGATGTATGAATCTTGCCAGCAATTGATCCTGCAATTGGTCCTGTAGAAATCAAATTTACAAGGGTATTCGTTCCAACCATGAAATTAGCTACTTCTTCTCGTTTATCGGCAATGCACATCTCAAGGCCTGTAAAAGGAACCTCTATAACAGATCCTAGTGCATCAAAAACAGAATGTTCTCCTCCGTTTGAAAAAGTAAAGGATTGAAAAGCAGACATTAGCCCTGCATTTAACCTGGATGAACTATGTAATTCACTAATTACTTTTCTATAATGATTCAATTCAACCTGCGCATGGAGTGAATCCAACATTGCAAGACCAGCATCACCTGCTAGAAGCGATCCATGTACACATTGATAGGGATCATCAAGATTTCCATCCATTACATAATGAAAAGAACTTAATTGAACAGATGCCAGAGAAGGATCTAAGTTGCTTTGTGTTCCTCCTTTTTTAGTCTTAAATTCTGAAAATATAAGCTGTCCTTTTTCGGAAGTATAATGTGTAAACGATTCATTTCCAACTGAATCAGCTCCTACCACTTGAAGCGGAACTTTCTCATCTGATTTTGTCCCCTGAAAACTATACGTAAAATAATTCTCACTTTTATCATGGGAAACATGCACTGAATCGACTTTGACAGATATCTGTCTTTCTTCTATTCTAATTACAGATCCTTCTTGTAACTGCCGTATTCCTCCATATATTTCATGGCTCTTCTCAACTCCTAATTGTCTACATAGATTATCAATACCCTCCTGGTTTTCTTCCTCATGGATATAATCCCTGAGTATATCGATCTTATATGATCCAATTTTCTCCCCCTCTGTATTATAAAAGGAACGTTCGATTTTCTTACCATGGACCGTATCAATTACTTTTCCATCAATAGTAATATCATGGAACCCTTCCATTCCTACAATGCTACTATATTGAGAGTCAGACTCCGCTTTTGAGATATAATACCGTGTTCCGCCTTGTTCAAAGGTATTACTCTCTTTTTCCTCTTCTTCTTTTTGTTCCCTGGCCATTTCATTTGTTCCTACCCCAAAGCCTGTAACCTGAATTGCTACATGAGAAGCAGCACCTATTGCTACAAGTGTTCCATAACCAACAGCAGCCTCCAAACCAAACACAAGGACTCCTGCAATCCCAACGGTTAATCCAAGAGCTGTTGCACGTTCCTGAAAATTGTTTACATCAATCAAGTGTTGTGACATACCAAAACCATTATTGAGATCACGGTAAAATTGTCCTGTCACATCTCCTACTGCAAGAGAAGCAACTCTTATTTGCTGCTGACCAAAAGTATACTTCATAATGCTTTCAGTCTGTTCTCCTTCCCACGGCATCTCCCCTTTCCAAGAATCAATAGCATCAAAAACATTATCAAATATACCTTCTGGAGCTGCATTAATTACTAATTCGGATGACTCAACAATTCCTGATACAATCCTTCTGGCCCTGCTATACATTTCTCCTTCAAAATGGGAAAATTCACTTACCGTTGATTTAAAAGTCCCCCCATTTGGTTCTTCTTCATTCAGAGCAGATTGCATATCATCCATTTCATCATCGAAATTAGATAGATCGCCAACACCATTTCCAAATTGGAAATTCATCCAGTCATCATTATCAAACATATACTTCCCGCCAGGAACAGATTTTTAACTATCGTATTTAAATAGATAATTCTATAAGTGAATGCTTTTAATCACGCCCATATTTGTTTTTTACAGTATATACACATTTCGAAAGAACGATAGATTAACAGTCACAAACTTTGAAAAGTAATTCATTATTTTACAACCATGCATAACATACACTGAAAGGATTGGTTGCAAAACAGACAACCGATATCAACAACCACTTAAAATTAAGCTATATATATATATGACAAAAGCCAAGTAGAATATATCTCAACAATACATGAAACAGCTATTAGAAAGCAGTTTCCGTTTAATGAGATAGACGAGAACGAGACACATTAGTGGAAACTATCGGGAATATGCACTTTAATTAAAATTTGTAATTGAACTGTTGTTACTTCCGATTTTTCATCTACGTGTCAACCCAACTAAAATTGCATAGGGGAAATAAAATGTTTAGACAGAAAATAAGCTTGCAGACAGAGTCAAACACTGTAGACATACTGAGGAAATACGGACCTTACCTGATCGTAGCAGGAGCTGCAGTCGGTTCCCTTGCCGCACTGTACTACCTCGGATTCACAGAAGGTTCAGAAATGGTCAGCGACGGGTACGACGCTGCGACCGGTACCTTAACAGACAACAATCGTATTGCACTTGAAACCTCTTCTGAGAGTGCAATCGATGCAGGCCTTGATGGTTCTGGTGAAGCTGCCTTCGGTGCATGGTAATCGTACCAGGATAACAATATGTTCGGGAAAAACTGTCAGTTATTCAGCCCTATTCAGCTCTATACCGATCTGATAGGTGTTGGGTATGCATTCATATTATTGGCAGCAGGGGCAGCAATGCTCGAAAGAATCCTTAATGAAGTCTACACAATGGTAGAAGCAACAGGAGATTCTACTGTAACTATTATCGAAGCACTGACAGAGCAGATCGTAGAGTGATTTAATGGAAATGTTTCAAACTAGCTGGAGGATCGTATTCAATTACGTAATAGTTATTATTGCCTCGTTTGCAGTACTATCCCAAATCCTGACTCTAGCTATGAGAATACTTCCATACTCTTACGATCTTTCCCGTTATATCCAGTTCACTGGATTGATCTAGTACAGATGTTGAATAAATCTTCTCCATTTTTATGTTCACAACAAAATGCCAACTGACCTTTGAATCAAACACTATTGATGTAATGAGAAAGTACGCTCCGTATTTTTTAATCGTTATGGCAGCGGTTGGAACTGTAGTTAGTTTGTACTATGTTTCTTTTAGAGGATCCCATGAAACACTTGATGAATTAGGAGATGCTGCTGCTGATTCTGTTGATGCTAATACTCAAATAGCAAGAGAAGCAGTGGGAGAAGTCTATCTAGAAGTTGTTCCATAACTAAAATTTTTGTCAAAATATCACCACTAGAGGAATACAAAATGTTTGGAGAAAAAATAAATCTATCTTTTGAAGGCAGCCCTCTGGAAGTACTTCGTCGTTATGCCCCACAAATAATTGGAGCTATGACTGCAGTTGGTGTAATTGCTGCAATATATTACATTGGATTTAATGCCAGTGATGATATGTTTGAAGGTGCTGGTGATGCAGCTGCAGATACAGTTGATGATACCGGAGATATTGCAGAAGGAATATTTGAGAGAATAGTTCCATGAGGGGGATTAAATGTTTGGAAAAATAGTGATTGTATCTTTTGAAGGCAGCCCACTCGAAATTATTAGAAAATATGCTCCCTATTTAGTTGGAGCATTTGCAGGAGTCAGTATTCTGCTCCTGCTATACGAACAGGCATACTATGGTGGTGTAGACATTCTCGATGAAACCAATGATGGAGTAACAGATATTATTGGAACATCCACAGAAACCACAAATGAACTTATTGAGGAATTCGGTCCATGATAATTGATGAAATTATTCCTGCAGGAATTCGATTCGCATTATATATCGCTGTGGTTGGGATTGCTTGTGTAATCGTATACTTAATTATGAATTCTGGTGCAGATCCTCTTATTACTCAGCAAACTGGAGGATATAATGACATGATCACCACATCTACAACAAGAGTACTCGACATTGTAGAAACTTCAGGAGTATTTTAATGTTCGGACCTAAGATGTATCTAATGCATAATCCTGCAATTGGATTGTATAAACAGGTAATAGGAGTGTTACCAATCATACTTGGTTTCATGGGTGCATTAGTAGTCCTTACTGAATTATATCTAACAATTCCTACTACAGTTGCTCAAGGATTCATTGATCATGCTGCTGATATTATTGGGGGATAATGTTCAATAAAAAAATGCAACTATCCTCTAATTATTTACTCAACATATATGTTGATCTAATATCACTCGCTCCAACCATGATTGGAATAGCTGTAGCATTAGCACTGATACAAGTATCTATCAATGCCTATACGGCTGTACAAGGAGCTCTTGTTGATAATTCAAACACGATGGTCAATAGTATCATCGGAGTAATCACTGAAGAAAAAGCATTTGAATATTAAGGTGACAAAGGATGACAAGTCCATTTGATGTCCTTATGAAAAGCCCACGATTACAGATAACATTTGTAAGTATCGTGATATTTGTTCTTATTGCAGGAACGATCCTTTCCTTGATAGGTACTACCAGTACAACTGTTCAGACTGGTTTGAGTACAACTGCCACTACTGCTGCAAATCAAGCTGATGAAGCAACAAACCAGCTAATTGCTGACCATAATGTAAACAAATATTTAGTTGAACCTGAAGCTGTACCAGAACCTGCATATTGGGAAGATATGAGGGAAATCGAAGAATATTATACTCCTCATGCTTGGTGAGAACATGTTTTCCGAGAAAATGGAGCTTAACGTTGCAACTGGAACATTGCTTGATGCATATATGACATTTGCCAATATGGCTTTAGCATTAATGATGCTAGTCGCTTCTCTCTACTCACTGATGTATGTAAAAGAACATATATTGGTTAATCCTTCAAGAGCATTTATTGAATCACTATACGAAGAACTTCCATTAACATAATATTCAAGAATTTATCAATTTTATAGGTTGGTTTTTTCCGACCTAAGATTTAAAAACGCATGTATTTTTTGGGTATCTTTTTTTTAGGATAATTTCTCGAAAATGTTCTGGTTTGTTGTTTAATTTTCCTATAGACTTTTTTTGATCGTTCAGGAAAATCTATTCATTGTTTCGTTAATGATGATTAACGAGATTTATGAAATATAAAATAAGTAGGTAAAAACAATAACTACTTATATAAATAAACTCGTTAATGTATATTGATGAGAATGAACATGTTTGACAGAGAAAGTTTAATATTAAGACCAGAACTCCTGCAGACAGGTTTCATTCCCGAAAGGATCTTATTTCGAGATGAACAAATAAATAAATTAGTTACAACATTTTCTCCGATTCTAAGAGGATATCAACCCAAAGATATCGTTATGCTCGGAAAATCTAATACAGGAAAAACAATTGTTGCAAACAGGATTCTCAAAGATCTAAGAGAAAAAGTAAATCATAAAACAACGGACCTTGAAATCATTGATACGTCTTATTCTATTGTATTTAGTCCTGAAAGAGCAATTCAGAATGTGATATACAGAATCACAAATGATGATGCCATATATGAAACAGAGCTCAATGAGCAACAATTAGTATCAAAATTGATTGATATTCTTGAAACAAAAGAAATGTCCTTATTAATTGTTGATCATAGTGTTCCAGGCAAAAAATCAAAGGATTATCTAAAGCTCCTTTTCGATGCACAGGCCTTCTTGCAAACAAGAAATACAAACGTGTTCGTTTTTTTCCTTCTCATTATTGATAGTAATATTGAAAATTGGCAAATTGATGACAATTATATTACAATATTTTTCTCTCCATATTCCAAAAAAGAAGTAGAGAAAATTGTTTTCGATAGAAAAGATGCCTTTAGGGAAGGAGCAATTTCAGATGAAATAATCAAAAAATGTATAATGGCAGTACCGAATAGTATATCTGAGATATTTTCCTTACTTTTAGATGCAACAATTATTGCAGAATCAAAAAATGCAAACTCTGTTACTAATGAACATATTGACAATTTGTTAAAAACTAGAAAAGCAGAAAGTATTATGGGAATCATCAACATGCTTCCTCCTGCTCAGAGAATAGTACTTCTAATAATAGCTACACTATCAAGTGAAAAAAAAGAAGTACATACTTCTGATATTTATAATAAATATGTATCTTTGTGCGAAAAAGAAAATATAAAAGCCTTGTCAAAACCAAGAATCTCACAAATAATAGGTGGATTTGAAGAAACGGGAATACTCACAAGAAAAGTATCCTACGAAGGAATTCCCGGTAGATTGTCTATAATTACTCTAAATATTCAATCTGAATATCTAAGAGAAATGCTCAACGAGGTGAGTAAAATTGAATAACGATACCATAAATGAACTAGTTGCATTCCTGAAACTATATTATTGGGATGACATTCTGGAATTAGCTAACAACTACCCTGATAAAGATAATTTGATCGTTGATTATAGCAATATAGAAACTTACAATAGTGGAAATCTTGTCCCTATTTTTAAAGAGTCACCTGCTACATTTTTAGAGGATTTTAATGAAGCTCTGAGAACTATAGACCTGCCGGTTGATGTAGACCTTAAATCTGCTACTATCAGAATCCATAATTTCCCAGGAAGAATACCTATATCTGATATTAGAAGTGAGCATATTAACAAATTCATAGCTGTTGAGGGCATCATCAGTCAAATCACTAGTGTAAAACCAAAGACAACAATGACTGTACACCAATGTATGAGATGTGAATGTGAAATGGAAATATTCCAAACAGGGACAAAACTAATAGTGCCTCAATTTTGTGATAATGAAACATGTGGAAAAAAAGGACCATTCAAAGATTTAGTTGAAAAATACGAATTCGTTAATACCCAAGACGTATTGATACAGGATCCTCCAGAATCATTGAAAGGAAAAACCAACCCAGACAACCTGAAAATTAATGTTGAAGGTAATCTCGTTGGAAAACTCAATGCTGGAGATCGGGTTATTTTTAACGGTATTATTAGCATACTTCCAATCATTGGAAGGGATGGTAAATCAACGTATTTTGAATTCGTTCTTAATGCAAATTCATTCGAGAAACTTGTAGATGATTACGAGGAAATCGAGATCACTGAAGAAGATATTCTGTTGATCACGGAATGCTCTAAAGATCCGAAAATATTCACAAAACTCATACAAAGCATTGCACCCGCTATCAAAGGACATGATGAGATAAAAGAAGCTCTGGTGCTTCAATTGTTCGGAGGAACATCAAAGATACTGAATGATAACACTCGTATTCGTGGTGAATCTCATATAATGCTTATAGGAGATCCTGGAGTTGCAAAGAGCCAGCTCCTTAGAAAAATGATCGAGTTCGCTCCCAGAGGAATACTTGCCTCTGGAAAAGGTAGTTCAATTGCAGGCCTGACAGCAACTGCAACAAAGGATGAATCCGGAAGATGGACCTTACAGGCAGGAGCATTAGTACTTGCTGATGGTGGAATAGCTGCTATTGATGAAATGGATAAGATGTCAAAAGAAGACCAGTCTGCATTCCACGAAGCTATGGAACAACAGACAGTGACTATTACAAAAGCTGGCATCAATACAACTCTAAGAAGCAGGTGTGCTATTCTAGGAGCTGCTAATCCAAAATATGGTAGATTTGATAAATTTGAGGCCATCATGAGCCAACTAACTCTACCGCCTGCTCTCATGTCAAGGTTCGATCTGATATTCCTCATGCTCGATATTCCAAATGAAAAGAAAGATTCCGAGATATCCATGCATATCCTGCAGTCTCACCAGGCAGGCATAGATCGTAAGATCATAGAGTCAAAAATGCCTTTTAGTGGTGAAATTGACGAAATCAGAAAAACCGCAAGTCCAGAGATCAGTCCTGAGCTAATCAAGAAATACGTAGCTTATTGCAGAAAATGTGTTATTCCAAGAATCCCAGATGATGTTATAAGAATACTACAAAACTTTTATCTTGATATGAGGAGGAGCACATCAAATTCTCAGGATAATCCTGTCCCTGTTACTGCAAGACAACTTGAAGGATTGATCAGGTTAACTGAAGCTAGTGCAAGGATACGATTAAGACAATTCGCTGAAGAAGATGATGCAAAGCGAACCATCCGTCTAACACTTGCTAGTATGGATCAGGTTTATAAAGACCCTTTAACTGGAAAATATGATGTAGATATTGTAGCTACCGGGACCAGCAAAAGCCAGAAAGATAAAATCCAGCTTCTTAAAAATGTAATTGACTATCTCGGAAGATACAAAGTACAAAAAGTAAAAATCATCGAAGAAATGAAACTGAAAGGTTTTGATGAAAGAACTACTGAAGAACTGATAGAAAAGATGAAACGATCCGGAGATATCATGTCTCCTTCTCATGACACTATAACGCTTGTCTAAAGAAAAACAATTTTCATTTTTTTATACCATATTGAAAATCGAATATCTTTGTCTATCAATTAGTTCCTGTTTCTTTGCAGCATTCCAACCACCAACAGCCTGAATATAGCCTGTTACTCTGGAAAGCTGCTCAACATTATTTGACCCACAATTTTCACATTTATCGTGAAGACCACTCATAACATGGAAATCATTCTGGCATATTGTCATGTCTTTCGTGAACGCAAAATAACCAACCTGTGTGTTCTTGGCAATGTTCATTGCAAAATCCTTCAGGCCCTTCGGATCTGGAGCACTTTCTCCCATCCATATATGGAGAATATTTCCTCCAGCAACAATCGAGAAGAAAGCCTGTTCTATCCTTATACGTTCAGTCAAAGAAACACCTGCTCCAGGAGGAACGTGTGTACCATTTGTATAATATACAGGAAGGTCCCTAATTTTTCCAAGGTTCTTGAGAGCTAATTGAACATCACCCTTTATGACCAGTTCAGCTTTCTCTCTGTAATCTGCGTGTAACAAATCTGATACAGCAAATCTCTGACAGGTTGTTTCTGCAGGTGTTCTGGCCAGAACAATTTCCATCCCGTGTTCCTCAGATAGTTTTTTTGCATATTGACCCATCTCAATCATAGCCCTGATAGCAAGCTTGAAAGAATCCTTTGATTCATGCATTTGTTTTCCTGTATGATATTGCACCATTTCATTAATCCCTACAACACCTATTGTGTAAACCAGAGCATTCAGATCAACTGCAATTTCTCCCTTTTGATTGGTACGTGGATCCTTTGGTCTTTGTGTAACAAACGGCATTCGGTTTGCATTCATTACCTTGGTCATCCATGATCGCTTTATCTTGAACAGTTTAATGCTTTCATCCATTAGAGCACGGAGATTTGCAAATAATGTTTTATCATCACCATTTGACCTGTAAGCTGCTCTTGGGCAATTCAGTGAAACTACCTGCCATGAACCCATTGAAAAATGCATACCATTATTGAAATCTAATTTTTCGTCAAACTTTGCATCGCTTCCGGGAGTAGCTGAGAACTGGTATGCACAACACTGGTAGCAGGAGATTCCATTTCCGGCTCCCCTGTATTCAGGAAGCTGATTGTCAAAATAAGGCGTTCCGAACTTTGATGCAAGTTTAAATGACATTGTATACAGGTCATCATACGTTGGCAATTCGGGATGAGATTTATTGAACAACTCATCTTCTTGCATGAAATCAGGCTCAATGGATATTTCTGGTTTTGGGAAACTGAAAGGTTTCCCCCAATAATCGCCTTGAAGCATGACATTCATTAAAGCTTTGAAGGATAACCTTACTTCTCTCTCAAACTCACCATATTCTCTTCTGTGAGGACTTTGAACTCCATCCCATACTTTGCCCTTATACACTACAGGTTTGTCCTTCCAGAGCTTTGGTACGCCTGGAGAAAGCTGAACTGATGAGAACACCAGCTGTCCTCCACGAGCAACCATCATTTGTGTCATTTCGTACACGAACATCTGCATTAGCTGTTCGATTTCTCTGTATTCTTTTCCTTCCAGGTAAGGAGCAAGGAATGTAAGGAAATTGTAGAATCCTTGACCACCAGCAAAGTTTGTCTGAGCACTTCCAAGTGCTTTTACTGCATGTAGAATAGCAACTTCTGCTTTCATAGCAGGTCCTGCAACACTTGCCTTTGTCCCATTTCCATCTGGCATTAAGCCATAGTAGAAGAAATACCTCAGATCCCAATCCTGACAAAATGGCCGGGTTCCAAGGTATTCAAGATCATGGATGTGAATATCTCCATTCAGATGAAGATCAGCTATCTTCGGTGGCAACAATAACAAGTATTGTTCCTTTGAAATTTTATCAGCTTTTTTCTTGTGAGAAGTTTCCGCGTTCCCCTGAAGGTTAGCATTTTCGTTTGATTCAAAACCACTTCCTAGATCAATCTCACATGCGTCAACTACCGGAGTACCTATCCTCGTTGATACATTTCTCCATTCGATATGCCCTCTTTCCAGAAGTTCCCTATTAACCATTTCTCGAATAAGAGCCCCTGACAGGAAACTAATCCTCATACTACGAATCTGGTTCTCGACTGAGATTGCTATTTCAATGGCCTCTTCTTTTATGATAGAAGGTTTTCCGCTAAAGGATTCTCCGAGTGTTGTATCCTTAATTAGTTGAGAAATTATTGCCTCTCTATTCCATTCGATAACATGCCCATCAGTAGTCCTTACTTTTGGAATGGGTGAAATGGTATTTCCATCTAAAGTTGATTGCACCACTTTTTTCGAATGAATGGATATATCTATTGGTTCTTGTTGGCTATCTTTAATCTCAATCATAAGATCCCTTCGTATAGATTAACTATAATTAAATAGGAAAAGAAACATTATAAACGTTTTTGAGCCCGATTCTGAATACGATTCTTTCTTGTTGTACCATGATTGGTAACAGAGTGGCTGCTCACACGGTTAAAGCCTGTAGGCTTATCTTGGGATTTCTGGCTGCTTTTTTCATAAAAAGAGCTATATTCCGGCATTATACAAATGACCTGAAGTTCTTTCTGATCAGTTATTTGCGCAAAGTCCCAACTCCCTGCACCAACAAATCTTTTGTTGTATATCATTCTTGGATGCCACATCCTTTCCTTCATTACAGGACAATTAGCTAACATCAAGCTATTATAATTAGCAAATCGACTAGTTCCCTGTATTCTGATAAGCTCTGCATTTTTTACAAGGCCTTTCATGTCTACATGAGAAGTCAGTATACACACTTTTTCTCTGTTAGAATACCTTATTAGTTCCTTATAGTATACCCAATCTACTGTCTCCGTACCACTGAAGTGACCAAATATCCGTATTTTATCCTTGAACATCTCCCTGACCTTTGCAAGTTCTGGAATGAATTCTTTTGGTGAATCATGACCAAATGCAATTAACATTTTTAATAGAGATTGATGGATCTCTTCTTTTTGAGGATGATCAGAAAAATCAATTAAAATGAATGATTCTCTGTTGTTACCCATATAATGGGTTGTTGTCATCGAATGTACTAAAAATTTATAGCCTTTAAGGATCGCTTTGGCATGGTTTCTTGGTAGCATGATCATTTCAACATTTTTCTTTTCAAATACCCTATAGACTTGTGTTGCTGTCATTACAGATCTTTCGTCATCTTCAAAGCTATCATATTTACCTTGAATCTGGTGCTCTTCTAAATTGAAACTATCAATGATCATCATTCTTGGTGGAACATGTATATTATCAAGAAGAGTTGAACGAACTTTTCCGGTAATTAATACATCTGCTCCATTTGCCATATCTTTCCATAGATTTTGTATTTGGCCATATCCGATTGTTGCTTTTACACCGGGACATATTTCTTTATTGTTCATTCCATTGATGTAACGTAAAGAATAAAAGAAGCTAATCTTGTTTTTTTCCTGAATCTTTTCATGTATGTTTGTCAATTGAGTACCAATTATCTTGTCTGATGTAAGGGATATTTTTGGGAATTCAAGTGAATCCTGGAATATTGGAGCACGACCATGTTCTTTTGAATTCGTAAGGAAATACGACCAATTATTTACATTTGAATCAGAACAAATATCAGTTTCCAGATATGATGCAAACGTGTAGCTTTCAGACTTATATTCAAACAATAAACCAGCTATTATCCCACATGTTCTTCTTCGGTGTTCAGGGGTCATTGAGGGGAAATATAGATTAAACCCATTCCTTATGCTTTGAAAAATTGCTTCAGATACTCTCATTTCAATTCCAATGCTATTTTCATGCATTTCTGTTAAAATGAAAGCATGTTTATTATCAACGATAAGATCAAAGGGGTATTTGCCAACTACTACCTCATGATCATTATTTTTGTAAAATTTTTCAAGATGATATATGTGTCTAACAGAACAATCTTTATTTGAAATTACACATGACCGATAAAACCCTTTAGCTGTTGTATCAGCACTAAGTCCAAATGTATGTTGATAGTAATATTTTCCAAGAGCATTTAAGAAATAAGGAGTCGAATTATAAACTGATCCATCATATTTTTGAAAATCAATCCATTTGTAATTAATGAGTTTGTTATTGAGTAAATGGAGTCTAATTTTCGCATATTGTTCTGATGAAAAAAACATTCCTTTCTTGATACCTATAATCTTTGCTAACAATGGAAAAAAGGGTTCGGCTGGAAGTAATTCAAAAAAGTCTTTGGAATGTTCTATTTGCGATAATTTAAAATCTTTCAATCTTATATACCTGAGAGCATCGGATTCTAAGCTTCCATCTCGTCTATCAAAAGTAACTTTATCAAAATTCCATCTTGCATATATTTCGTGAGGACCTGCTATTCGAGTTTCTAAAAAATTATTTGCATCCATTATAAGACATCCCTACTAAAAAAGTTTTCAACTATCTGTACTATATATTTTAGTATGTTTATGTGAAGTTATTTACCAGTATTTTCAAAGCTCAAATATAAATTGTTTGGATTATATTTATACATCATGGTGGTTGTTTTAGATAGTGTATTAAACTTGATTTGCAAATAAAAAGACAATATTTGTTTATATATTATGCATGTACCATTTGATCAAATATAATATAAGTTGTACAGTTGTCGTTTGTAACAGACACACAACTTTAACAAATATACAGCAGATGAACATAAACATATTTGAAAAGTGGTGTTTTGTTTTTTCGAGTTGTTTTACTCTAAATGATTCCCCGATAATATAGCATATTAAATAATTTATTTGTTATGTCAGCATAGTTAGTTGACACAATACAATATTAAATTTTGGAGATATTAGTATGTGAATTTGTATATGTGAAAAATATGTCTTGTTATTTGTATATCTAAAAAGTATCTGAATATGTTTTGGATATTAATTTGATTTTTCTAAAGGTATTATTTTATCATTTTGCGATCTATAAATTCATAACAAAAAAGAATGTAAAAAAAACAGCAAAGTATGTTTTTCAATTTGATAATAATAGTGTATATTTATTTTAAACAGTATTTTTGGATTTAAAATGTTCTCACTTTTTTAAAGTGCATATTGAATTAGTTTTGAGTATTAATTTATTAATATCAAATGATTGTGAATTGTAACTGTTCATGTTCAGATTTTTTAGGATTTTGAATATTCTCATTTTATTCATATTGTGAAACTATGCGAATTAATAATATATGTAAATAATTTATTCTAGTGAAACTGTGTAGTATTAATCTGATTTTTTAGTAGATAATTTGATAAGTCTAAATGTGATGATGTGACAAATCGTATAACATAAATGGATTTTAATTTGAGAAAATATATTTTTATCCTCTGGAGTATCTTTTATGTAAAAGGAACTGTGTAATAATAAATGTCGTTTAGATGAATTATATCCATATTTTTTGGTAATAGATTTTTTACATATTAGCTATAACAAATTACAATTTGTTATAGGGTGTACTTATCAAACTTATTATAATTTTCTGTAATTAATTGTGTTGAGTTTGAGAAGAGAAGATCCCGGGGGATTAAACCCGGAATCTTCTATGAGTGTCTCCATCACTCGCTGCACATATTCCTGTGAGGCTGATAACCGAAGTAGTCAACGACCATCGGACCTTTGTGCCTTATCCACTTTTCTGTGAATCTAGAAACCGAAGTAACTAGCGACCATCGGGAATGGATTGATCAAGCCCTCGCAACGAACTCACCTCGAGCCGGTGGAAATCTAGGAGATTTGGGAAACTCAGTCTTCTCGGATTATTGTGCTATCGGTCATAGGACCCCAAAGATTTTTTCTTTGTTAATATGTTTTTAGTTGCTTTTTCATATATAAAGTTATCTATTATGACTTGTATCGTATTTTAACTAGAAAAATAAGGTATTACGCGAGTTTTACAATCTACCCAATTTTGAGAAGTAACACTGTTAACAGTTGAAAACATCCTGACCCAATCTAGTTAATAGATTTCCAGAAAATTGAGAATGTTAAGCTGGCAAATTTAGACAATTTTTGGAGCATTTTTTAGGTGAAGTTTTGGCCATTTTTTAGGTGTTTTTTTGTAGGGCATATTTACAAAGTTAAGGGGGATTTTTTGATTATTTTTTTGAGTTGGGATGCAATTTAATTCGGGTAGTTGTATTGACGATTCATCGAAACGAGGAAAGTTGTTACATGGAAAGTGTTGTTATTTTTTCTGGTGCATATTTAAAAATGTGCCATTGTTTTTTGAAATAGATGCTTTTTGTAAGAAAGATAAAAAGATGATTTTTTAAATATTATATGTGAAATTACGGGAGTAATCATAATAAATTGAAATAGTTTTTTTTACAGAGAGCAATTTTAGAAATATGAACATACTGTTTTTATTCAATAGATTTGCATGAAAAATCAAAGTTGTTATTTATTTTTTCATAAATTTATTGCCAAGAAATTAACGACTCGATTAGACAAAGTGTTCATATATATTTGAATAATCCGTTATTTTCTTATAATAGTTTGATCGTATAGGATAGATTGTGTTTTTGCTTGAAGTGTTAATGTTTTAAGAATGTTGTTTTGTGTTGGGATTTTAATTTTGTTTATATTATTGACTTTACTTTAATATATAGCTATTAATTTTTAGTTTTTTGTTACTTGTATTTCATATAATCTGATTGATTTTATCATAAGAAATCGACTTGTCTTTCAATCCTATATTTTCAGGTGAAATATATCATCTATAATTCTTTTTGTTTATGTATACTTTAATTTGATGAGATGAATTTTTCAAAGAAATCATAATGATCCAATTTAAACAAATGTTCATTTTTAAATTATATCTTCTACTGAATTAAATCGAATATGTGACAATAGAACATATATAATAAATGGTAATTTAAGATAATATAATTAGATTATTTGTTGAATAGATTTTGCAAGATGGTGGCTTAAGTTTTATCCTACAGTCTTACTTACTTATAAGATTAAATAAAAATTAGTTGCTTTTTAGTATAACATACATATCCATAAACATGCCAGATTTACAGAAAATATTAGTGATGTTAGGATTTGAGCACAAATAGCAGTCCACTAATCATCAGTATTTACTAGAAAGTTTGAGTGAATTAATTCTATGTAATTCGTATTTATTGGAGATGTTTATCATCAACACATTACACGATACTTAATAGATGTACTGAAATTTGTTGTTGAGAGCCTGCGGAAAATGACCATTTTTTTAATACATACAGTCTTATTTTTATGGACAATAACTACATACTAATTATAGAAGTTTAAGACCAAATAATTAGACTTTTTTCAATATGGACATATTATAGTTATTAATTTGATGAGTTAATAACATGAGCATGTTTGATGTAGTAAGTTTTTGGTTTTATTTGAACTGTTGAGGTAGTTTTTTCTGTTTCTTTTTACCCACACAATCTAATAATATCATAATAAAATATACATTAAATTTGGTAGTTCGCATCAAAATTAATATGATATTATTTACCACTTAGATATATTTCATTTTAAAATTGAATAATTAATTGAAATAGTATTATGGAGAATTACGTAAATCATTTGTTAAGAACCAGATCAATTTACAAAAAAAGCAAACGATGTTAGTGGTGATTTAAGATGGGATTTAGCCACTATTGGACAATAATAGGAGAACTTGATAGGAGAAAATTCAAAGTATATTCAGAGCAGGTAAAACAAATCGTTGAAAGTACGAATGTTGTTCTTTCAGGAGAAGATCCCTTTGAAATGGAGCCTCTCGTGACTGAAAAAATAATTACCATAAATGGATTTGCATACAATTCATGTGAACCATTTACAATAAAACCAAACCACGCAGGAATGTTTTCCTGCAAGACCCGAAAAAAACATTATGACAAGGTTGTTGTAGCTTGTCTCTTTCTCCTTAGAGAAATGTTTCCTGAACAGATTATCCTGGGAACCGATGGAAATCATAATGATCTGACAGCAGGACTTGATCTTGCTGCAACTGTTGGAAGTATAACAGAAAAAGAATTCAATAATAATCTAATAATCTAATCCTTTCAATTTTCAAAAAAAAGCAAACAGATTAGTGTGATTCAAATGGATAGAGTAGCACTAATTGAACAAAGAAACGAGCTTCTAAAGAAAAAAGCAACAACAGAGGAAGAGCAAATAGAAATCAGCGAAGACATCGCTGGAATCGACGAACAAATTGCGGAGATTGACTTCTTTGAGCCAAAGCTCAGCCAGGAAGAGATAAGAGAAATCAAGAGAGAAATCTTAGAGCTTGAAAAGCCGGATCTTGGATATTGTGATTACAGCGAATTGGAGGAATAATCCTTCAAATAATTCAAAAAAAGCAAACAAATAGGTCAATAACCACCGGTTAAAACCGGTGGCTTGTCTTAAACGATAAGCCATATTGACCAGACCACTTGTAAAGGAGTTTGATAATACAAGTAACCGATAGGAAAGAATACATAGTTACCATGGAATACCGCCTCAGTTCCATGCTCTAAGGATGTAAATTAAACAATCTAATTGGGTTAATAGATAGTGTTTACATCATCAAACCTTTCCATATCCGGTCGAGAGGAAGTCAGATTCGATTGTTGTCTCCTGCAGCAATTGATATGCATAACCCTTGTAAAAGGAGAATTTAAACTATGAGAGTTTTCGTATTGAACAAAAATGGTAAACCACTTATGCCGACTTTTCCGGTAATAGCAAGGCTATTGCTCAAGGAAAAGAAAGCAAAGGTAGTTCGCAAAACCCCATTTACCATCAAGTTACTTTACGAAACAACCGAATATACCCAACCAATAACTGCAGGAATGGATACAGGATCAGCAATGGTTGGATGTGCAGCGATCTCAGGGAATCGGGTCCTATACCAATCTGAAATTATCTTAAGAAACGATATCAAGGATAAGATGACTCAGAGAAGACAATATAGGAGGACAAGAAGAACAAGAAAACTAAGATACAGGGAACCTAGATTTGATAACAGAGGAAAAGAAGGAAAGATAGCACCATCGCTAAGAAGCAAGATAGAATCTCATATTAGAGAAAAGAACTTTGTTGAATCAATCCTTCCAGTAACTAAATGGATAGTTGAATTGGCTTCATTCGATATTCATAAGATAACCAATCCTATTGTAGAAGGAATTGATTACCAGAACGGAAAACAGAAAGGATTCTACAACGTTAAACAATATGTTCTTTCCAGAGACAATTATACCTGTCAGTATTGTTCTGGAAAATCGAAGGATAATGTACTTGAATGCCACCACATTGTTTTCAGGAAGAACAAAGGAACTGACACACCAACTAACCTGATTAACCTCTGTAAGACTTGTCATCAGGATCTCCATGCAAAATATACTCAGGACACTTTTCCAATACACGGAATTAAGTCCAGAACAAAGCATCCTACTGAAATGGGCATAATCAAATCACAAATTAAAAAAAGTAACTGGAACTTTACTGAAACATTTGGTTATGAGACCAAGTACAAGAGAGAACAAGTTCTCAAAATACCAAAAACTCATAGTAATGATGCTATTGTAATCTGTTGCAATGATTACCAGGTCATTCAACCAGATGATACTATCTACGTGAAAAGACATGTAGCTGTAGGAGATTACCAACAAACAACGGGGAAACGTTCTGAGAAGAAAATACCTACCGGAAAACTGTTCGGATTAAGAAAGTTTGATTTGATAAAGACAATAAAAGGTATTGGATTCGTAAAAGGAAAAAGAAGTTCTGGATACTTTGTTATTTGTGATATCTTCAACAAAACGATCTCAAACTCTGTTAAGGTGAAAACAGAATGTGTTCGATTACAAGCAAGAAAAACAACTATTGTTCAATTGACAAGACGCAATTCCTCCACCGTTTGAAAACGGTGGTCTCCTTGCTTCAACGTGATGAAATCAATGTGGTCCTTAAATTCCACATCCGGTTCAAGTCCGGAAAGGACCCCGTTTTAGAAATGTACCACCCAACACAACACACAACCATAAGGAGGCCTGTAGTGGATGCAGTCCTCCTTCCACCACACAAAAAAAAAGCAAACAATTGATGAAAATCAAGTGGTTCCGATGCCAGATACCTCCTTGCTGGTTAGAGCTGGTTCAAGTCCTGCCGGAACCCACAGCCTGAGAGTCTGTTCTCCTGCAGGCTCTCCACTTCCTATGCGGTTCTAGAATGGTTAAATCCCAGATAGAACCTAACCCCCAAACTCCCCAAGGAGAAAGACTCACTCATTAATGTCTTTCTCCTATCCATATAATTTCAAAATCCAGCTCCGGGCATCTCCAACCCGGAGCCAATACCTCACTCTTCTGTTCTTAAACATTAGTTTTAAATAGTTTGTTTGGTAATAGACTATTGAAGTGGGTAAGAGATATTACTATTCAGTCCACGATAGACTATTTACTTTCCACTTCATGCTTCGGAAAATTTGTAACCAACCAACCAACACATATGAGCTCTGCTGATTTCCAATCAGTTCAGTAGAGCTCCACCACCACCATGGTTCCAAAGGGTCCATATCCATGTTCTCCGGTTTAAATCCGGGAGGAACCAAACCAAGCAAGAGCCAAATCACTTAGGCTCTAAGACTCCCATAAGCCTCTCGATTTATAGGAGGCAGCGTAAAACCCCTGAGTCTTTAGCTCAGGGGATATAAGCGTACACTCATAACGAAAAAGGCATATATAGTATCAACACATATTATATTTGATAAATAATATCTTGTTTTTTGGTGAGTGTTCCAAATGAAAAAAGGTAATGTATATCGAATCTATCCTGACAAAGAACAAAAAACATTGTTAGAACAACACTTTGGTGCTGCTAGATTTGTATACAATCACTCTCTTTTTCTCAAGAAGTTGATGTACAATAAGTTCAGAATCAACATCACTGAAATTGACCTAAACAACCATCTGGTTTCTCTCAAAGAAACATTCCCGTGGTTAAAGGATCTTAACTCTCAGTCATTACAACAAGCAAATAGAAATCTATTGACTGGATTTAAGAACTTCTTTGAAGGAAGAGGTTCTTATCCAACAACCAAGAGAAAGAAGGATAATAAATTTTCATTTCAAGTTCCTCAGAACTATCAGATCAACCTGACTTCCTCTCAAATATACCTACCTAAAATAGGTTGGATGAAGATAATTCTTCATCGAGATTTTTTAAGCAAAGAATTCATTGAAAAAAATCTTGTAATAAAGGAAGTTAATGGAGAAAAGATCCTTGACCAGAAACTTAACACGGAATTAAAAGTTCTCAAAACATTGACTGTTTCCAGAACACCAGCTGGAAGATATCATGTTAGTATTTTGATTGAAAACTATGAAACTTATCCAGAACCTGCTAGTTTCAATGAAAAAACTACTGTTGGTATTGATGTTGGAATAAAATCATTTGCTGTTCTATCCACAGGACAAGTAATTGATAATCCTAAGTTCCTGAAACGGTCATTAAAGAAACTCATCAAATTACAGAAAAGTGTTTCCAGAAAACAAAAAGGTTCAAAGAACAGGAAAAAAGCAGTTGCAAAATTAGCAAAACATCATCAGTTGGTAGCAAATCAGAGAAAAGATTTCCATCATAAAGTCTCAGCGAAACTAATTAGCGACAACCAAGCTCTCGCTATAGAAGACCTAAATGTAAGTGGAATGATCAGAAATCATTGTTTAGCTCAATCAATCAGTGATGTTGGATGGTTTGAGTTCATCAGGAAATTAATGTATAAAGCAGAATGGTACGGTAAGACCATTCTACGAATTGGTAGATTTGAAGCATCATCCAAGTTGTGTAATGTTTGTGGATACAAGTTCAGTGATTTGACTCTTGATATCAGAGAATGGAAATGTCCTTCCTGTAAAACATTGCATGATAGAGACAAGAATGCTTCTATCAACATTAAGAAAATAGCTTTGAATAATCTAAACACCCATGGAACATGGGAAAGAGCCTATGGACTCACTGACAAAAGTCAGGGGAAAGAAGTAGGAAGCCTCTCAGTCTTTAGCTGAGAGGTAGTTCACATCGGGAGGCTCTACCCCACTTTGAATTATCAAAAAATCATACATTCTTACGTCGCTCAAGGGACCCTGCCTAGAAGTAGGGTTCCACACTTCCCAATTATCTATTTTTTATTAGACACTCTTATCGTTTGTCTTTTTGTACATAGCCAAAAAGCCAAACAAAAGAATGAGGAGTGAACTACCACCCTATGAATAGGGTGGCTTCCTACTTCATACCCCTGACCATTGTCAGTAAGTCCATAGGCTCTTTCCGTAGTTCCTACGGTGTTATATTCCGATTAGGTTTTGCTTATTAAGAGCAAACTTTTTGATATTAATAGCGGCATTAATATCCCTGTCATGATTGGTTTTACAATCAGGACATTGCCATTCTCTATCTGCAAGTGTTAAGTTCTTATTGTAATATCCACACACGTTACAGATTTTAGTTGACGGTTCAAACTGTCCTATGCGTAAAATTGTTTTTCCAAACCATTCTGCCTTATATTCCAGTTTAGTTACAAAAGAACTCCAAGAAGCATCTGCTATGTGTAGTGCAAGGCAATGATTATTCAACATACCGCTAACGTTTAAAGTTTCCAATGCTAACGCTTGATTCTCGCCTATTAGCTTAGAGGATAATTTATGTTGGAAATCATTTCTCTGGTTGCTTATTTTTTCATGGAGCTTTGATACTGCATTTTTGGCCTTTGCCCTGTTCTTTGAACCTTTTTGCTTTCGACTCATCCTTCTTTGTAAGACATTTAGACGTTGCATAGAGGTTTTAAGGTATTTCGGATTATCTATTTTTTCACCATTGGAAAGAACTGCAAAGTCCTTGATTCCAATATCAATACCAACAGTTACCTTTTCATTGAACAGACTTTTAACGGGTGTTTCCTGTTCATCATCTACAAGAATACTAATGTAGTATTTTCCAGTTGGTGTTCTGGATAATGTAGCGGTTTTTTCAATACCCTTAAATTTACGATGCAGTTTTGTTTTTATCCATCCAATCTTAGGGAGCTTTACTTTATTGTTATCAAAATCCACTTCGTAGAATTGAGGTACTGAAAAAGATTGTACTGGATTTTTCTTAGATTTGAAATTAGGAAATCCCTTTTTTTCTCTAAAAAACTTAGTAAACGCAGTTTCAAGATTAAGAGTAGCACCCTGTAATGATTGTGAATTTACATTCTTTAACCATGTATGTTCTTCCTTCAATTCAGTTATCATTTTATTCAAGGTGAATCTTGATACTGATTTACCATTTTGCTCGTATGACTTTACTTTGTTTTCTAAAGCCCAATTATAGACAAACCTACATGCACCGAAATGATGGAAGAACGATTCTTTCTGTTCCTTTGTAGGATATAGTCTATACTTATAGGCTTTTAACATACAATCAGTATATTGTATTAACACTATTTATAGTTAGTATTAAGTTATCTGAAGAACTTGTTTTGTAGAATGGACGTAATTCATCCACCTTTTGAAAACGGTGGTCTTCTTACTCCAACGTGATAAAATGACAACAGTACAAATAATAGACCTCATTCCGGAGAGAGAAACTTCTGTAGCACCAATTGTGAGAGAACTTGAACAACAAGTTTTTCCTCTGGAGAAAGTAAAAGAACAGCTATTGGAGCTTAACAGCAGTGGTAAAATCGAACTTATCAAGAGGAGAATACTCGGACGTACACGCGCACAACTTAATCACATCACTATTCCATATGATAACATCAACTATACACATGTGAGGCGATCTCATGATTGTCTTCACAATTATTGGCATTGTTCTTTTCATAATTGCTGTAACACATCACTAATGGCAGCTAACACCGGAAAAAAGACAAACGAATTTTCGGTGATTCAAATGAGTGACAAAAAGTACAAACAAGCAGCTAAGAAACAAATTGAAAGATACATAAACGAAAAATTAAGCTTAATACAAGCCCTTAATAAGTTTCCTGTTGCTCCGATTTAATTACATTTTTTTAGATTTTCTTTTTTTTCTTTCCTTTTCCAAGGAACCAAATCTTTTTTATTTACAATAATAGTAGGTTTATTATATGGAAACAAATGTGTTTGTATATGGGCCATGGGATTGTATTGCAGATATCAGTCGAACAGAAAGAGGTACAATTATTATTCATATCATAAACGCTGAAAATCAGAAAACAATTAAATTCGTTACGATCATCATGCCTGAGGAAGAGATTGGGTTTGACGAAACAATAATTGATATCAGAGGAGATGAAGACATTCCCGAATATCTGATAGATGCCGGTATCCTTATTGAGCATATTAGAGACATTGAATTTCAGGGATGGGAATTTCCAGTATACAAGCTCTCCCCCGAATACGTACCTTCATAATCCTTCTTTTTCTTCCCTATTGATCATCCAGAAAGAACTTATTACTGTATCAAGAGACTAGGACGAGTTCCTGAAGAATATGGAGTATTTGCTAACAAAAAAAGCAGACATGTTTGTGGTGATTTAAGATGCCAATAATTAAAGTGCAGTTCGGTGAATGCGATTGCATTGCAGAAAAACTGAAGTATAACAATGGCAGAATTGCTATTCAGCTAATTGATGACTGTGATGGAGCACCAGTTGCAACCGCTACAATTAACATCCCTGCAGAATCACTTGCAAAGGACGAAGCTATAATCAAGGATTATGCTGAAAATGAAGGAATGGTTCAAGCTCTTATGGATGCAGGTATCATAACTAAGTTCGTAAGACAAGCCAGATCTGGGTATATTACTGCACCGATATACAAGGTCAATGTTGGCCTTTTTGAATAAATCTTTTTCAGGTGATATGATGAAAATAGTCAAAATTATAAAAAGAGCATCTACAAAGAACCTATGTATTGGTTTAATATTGTTAGCAATGCCCTACTCAATAGGAATAGGATATATACTAACAACTATAATCGAACACATCTAAAAAGACAAATATGCCTGTGTGATTCAAATGCGTCAACTACCCCACCCTGCCAGCCTTCGGTTGTCGAGGATGGGGTAGTTGACAAGTATAGAACATGGTTACTTCAGCAGGACCACTTGCTTGTTGCTCTACCGGAACTCTTTGGAAAAACGATTGCCTGCTGGTGTGCTCCTTTTGCATGCCATGGAGATATTCTCACTGAGTTTGCAGAGATGTTAGAAGCAACTGCAGGAAACACAAAAATGACGGCAGAGGAAATCAGAAGAATTCTTTCTTAACTCTCTTTTTTACCAAACTAGAGCAAGAATTCCCTGGTCTTTAGGTATGGGTACTCTATGATTATTTTAGCTTATACCAATATCAAAAAAAACAAAGGAAATTAGTGGTGATCTAAGTGGTTGATTTCAAGAAACTTTCAGAGGAAATCGAAAAGAAAAGACAATGCTTTGGAGAAGCTATCCCCATACGAAACGAAAAACTCTTCATGGAACTTCATCAGCAGATCTGTCCTGGTGCCTTTAGGATAGAACATGATCATCATTCATTCAGGGATCATGTATGTCCAGAATGCTCTGCAAAATTTCAGAAAGGAACTAACATTCCCATGAAATATCCAGGAGGATATGAAGAAGATATGACTAGCTACTTCTATGGATTTTTACCTGAAAAGCTTCTTGAAGAACATGGCCTGCTTAAACAAGCTCAAAGCCTAGAAGCAAAGGTACCAATGCATCAAGTCAAAAAAACAAAGACTTGGTGTAATTGCAAAAACTGATAACAAACAAAAAAAACAGAGATACAAATGCAATTGTAAAAGATTCCTGAAAAGACAAACAGGTAGTTGAATTAATTAGGTGAGAGAAATGAACGCAACAGCAATAGTGGAAACACTCGGAAAGAATGGTATCGCAGTTAAACAAGCAGAAATTGAGAGTAAGGTAGAATCTTTCATGAAGAACTTCAGAGTTGATGAAAAGACAGCATCAACCGCAGTACTCAACACGTATGCTAAGAACGCTGGAATTGAGATAAAGAAATCCAGCTCAAAGACCAGAGCAACTGTTATCGAGTTGGAAAAAATGAAAGAGGGAACTTGGGTAGATATGATCCTCAAGATAATCAAGCTCTTTGATCAAAAGAAGAACAATATTGTCCAGAAAGGTGTTGCTGGCGACGAAACAGGTTCCGTAATATTTACTGTCTGGTCTACAGCCAATGTTCCTATTATAGAAGAAGGACAGACTATTAATTTCAAGAATGTTGTATGCAACCCATACAACGGGAATCCACAGATATCAGTAAACAAGTCATCCGAACTTGTGGTTTCAAACGAGAAAATAAACTACGTACCTGAAAAGAAAACAATCACAGGTGTAGTTACGAAGATTGCACCGGGAAGCGGCTTAATTAAGAGATGTCCAGTATGTGAAGCTTCCCTCTACAAAGGAACATGTAAACAACATGGAACTGTAGAAGGGATATACGATCTTCGCCTGATATTGACCTTTGATGATGGACGCAAGGAATCTAAGATAGTAGCAGGAAGAGAGCTCACCGAAAAGATAACTGGAATGACCCTTGATACTGCACTTGCAATGGCCGCAGATGCCTTAGATCATAGCATTGTCAGAGAAGCACAGACCAACATGTTCGTAGGTAAATACATATCAACAGTAGTACTGGATATGAAGTCCACATACCTGAATGCATGCGAGATAACTCCTATGGGTGAGTAAAAAACCCATACAAATTTTCGAGGTAATAATCATGAGCAATGAATACAATCCAGTAGCAAAGCGTCTGACCATTGAAGAAATGAAGAACATTGTAGCTGAAGAAGCAGTACCAATCAAAGGACTGGAAAATGAAGCAACTATCCTCACAACAGAAACTGGAGAAAAAGCAAGCAAAGTCTTCCTTGTGGCAGCTCTTACAGAAAAGGAAGACATAGGAAAAGAAAAGTCTTTCTGGAAAGCAAAGGTAGCAGATCCCAGTGGGCCAATTTATATTACTGCAGGAGAATACCAGCCTGAAGCATCTGCACAACTTGCAGAAATACCAATTTACAGCATTATTTCCATCATCGGAAAGCTGACATCTTTCTCAACTGAAGACAATATAAGAATAATCAATATCCGTGCAGAATCCGTAAATCTCGCAACTGCAGAAACACAGAAAATCTACCTTGCAGAACTTGAAGTCTTCCTTTCAGAAAGACTTGAAAAGAACAACCTTTCCCCTGAAATCGTGGCCAAGTATCAGCCAATCGTTAAAAAGTTACTGGAGTGAAATCCAGTACTCTTTTCTCAAAAAAAACAAACACCCTTCAGCCTCTGTCAAACATTGTCCAATGATAGATCTACTTTTTATTATCATTGGCTTTTTGATTTTACAATAATAGAAAAAACGATTTTCATTGATTTTTTTCTATTTTCGAACTTTGAAATCCAAGCAAATAAGGAGAATCACATGTTCCAAACCCAAGAGGAATTTGATTTGTTTTTAGCCACTCTTCCAAGTGAAGAGTCTAAACTCATTGCAATCAAAGCACTTGATCTTGATATCCCGTTGTGCTCAGCAATAGAACTATTAGAAAATACAAGAAATATATGTATTTCAGGTCCACTGCCTGAATACAAAATATAATCTTCTTTTTGCCAGCTCCCCCAGACCCAAAAAAGACAAACAGAGTCCATGCAATTACAGGAGAACTACGCATGGACATAAATACACTCGACCTTCCACAGAAGTACATAGATTTTTACAAGAATAAAGGATATACAACATTATATCCTCCACAGGCAGAGTGTATTGAAAAAGGTTTACTTGAAGGAAAAAATGTTTTTTGTGCAATTCCAACTGCAAGCGGAAAGACCTTTCTCGCAGAACTTGCAATGCTAAAGGCAATATCTAAAGGGAAGAAAGCAATCTATATTGTTCCCCTTAGAGCTCTTGCAAAAGAGAAATATACTTCTTTTAAGGATTTTGTTCCTCTTGGAATTAATCCTGGTATTGCTTCCGGTGACTATAATACTGATAATAAGTGGCTTGAGAAATGCAATATCATCGTTTGCACCGCTGAAAAAGCAGATTCCCTGCTACGGTCAGAAGCATCCTGGATTGATGATGTTACATGCGTTGTTATCGATGAAGTTCATCTTCTTGCATGTGAGAACAGAGGTCCCACTCTTGAAATGGTACTTACGAAACTGAGAGCTAAAAACGATCAAATACAATTCGTCAGTCTATCTGCAACAGTTGGAAATGCAGAAGAAGTAGCAAAGTGGCTACAATCTGAACTCATTACGACTGACTGGAGACCAGCAGACCTTATAGAAGGTATATTTTACCAGAACAAAATACAGTTCAGTAAGTACAGCATTGAGATAAATCCAATAACGAATGATCCTGCAATAAATATTGCTATCGATACCGTAAATATCGGAGGGCAGTGTCTTGTTTTCGAAGCAAGTAGGAAAAGCTGTTCTGATTTTGCAAAGAAACTCAGTAAACATATTTCTCCACTAATCACTGAAAAGAATAGAGAAGAACTCAACAAACTATCTCTTGAACTGGATAAAGAAGAACAATCTAACCCAATCCTGTCCGAATGTATCAGGAATGGAGTTGCATTCCATCATGCAGGTCTGAACGAAAAACAGAGAGATATCGTAGAATCAGGATTCAAAAAAGGCCTGATTAAAGTAATAACCTGTACACCAACCCTAGCTGCAGGCCTTAATTTACCTGCAAGAAGAGTGATTATAAGAGACTATAAAAGATTCAATCCAGGCCAGGGAAGATGTCCAATTCCCGTACTTGATTATAAACAAATGGCCGGAAGAGCAGGAAGACCACATCTTGATCCATACGGAGAAAGTGTGCTTATAGCTGAATCTGAAAAGGATATAGAAAAACTCAAAGCAACGTTTATCAATGCACAGGCAGAGCTTGTTATATCAAATCTAGCACAAGAGAACCACTTTGAAACTCATTTATTAGCTACGATCAATAATAGGTTTGCGAACTCACTCGAAGATATCAATCGCTTCCTTCGAAAAACATTATTTGGATTCCAGAACCCAAATGCTGATTTTGAAAACTTAACAAAGAAATGTCTTAAAGTACTGCATCGAAGAAAAATGATTGAAATATGCGATAGGATAGAATCCACTCCTTTTGGGAAAATGGTATCCGTTGTATATATCTACCCGGAAACAGCATCCATAATAACAAGCAAGATTGAAAAATCATTATTCGTTACCCCCTTCAATTTGATGAGTATAATATGTTCAACACCCAATATGAAAAACACTTCCTTTACTGCAGACGAAAGGAAGAATATTGAAAATATCATCATCGAAAGAAGTAACGAAATTCCGTGGATAAATGCAACCAAAATAAACCAGATCACCACGCAGGAAATAGGAAGTATTAAAACAAGTATAATGCTAATGGAGTGGATTAATGGAACTCCAATACAAACAATAATGAGGAACTATAAAATTGGAGAAGGCGATCTGAAAAACACTATATCAACAGCAAAATGGTTAGTCTACGCTACCCGGAAAATTATGGAAATGCAAGATAACATCTGGACAAGCATTATCTCTGATATTGAGAAAATGCTTGAAATGGGTACTAACAATGAAATGCTTGCCCTGATGACAAACTCATCCATAGACAGAGTATCAGCCCAAAAACTATACGATAACAAAATAGTATCAATTGATATCTTAAAAACAATGCCACTAAAAGATGTTATTGGAATAATAGGACTCAAGAAGTCTATAGAGATATTCAATTCACTGAACATTGATTATGACCTTTTCAAAATAATCGATGAAATTGAAACTCAGAATGAACAACAAACAGAAACTAAAGAAGATATGCAGATAACAAAAATCCAGCACGAAAAAGTAATTGAAACATCGAATACTGAATTATTAGCAATAGAAAAGAATAAGCCAAAAATCACAGTTAGAAGCATTATAACAAAGATACTTCATAATCTGCTTTTAAGATAAATAATCCCTAGATATCTTATTGCCAATGTAAAAACAATACCAGTAGACTGAAAGAGATAGAATTGATAATGCAAATATGAGAATCAATAACAAAGATACTTCATAATCTGCTTTTAAGATAAATAATCCCTAGATATCTTATTGCCAATGTAAAAACAATACCAGTAGACTGAAAGAGATAGAATTGATAATGCAAATATGAGAATCAATAACAATAGACACTTCATTGCCAATGTAAATTTGTAAATAATCCCTAGACACCTTATTGCCAATGTAAAAACAATACCAGTAGACTGAAAGAGATAGAATTGACAATGTACGTATGAAAATCAATAACAATAGACACTTCATTGCCAATGTAAATTTGTAAATAATCCCTAGACACCTTATTGCCAATGTAAAAACAATACCAGTAGACTGAAAGAGATAGAATTGATAATGCAAATATGAAAATCAATAACAATAGACACTTCATTGCCAATGTAAATTTGTAAATAATCCCTAGACACCTTATTGCCAATGTAAAAACAATACCAGTAGACTGAAAGAGATAGAATTGACAATGTACGTATGAAAATCAATAACAATAGACACTTCATTGCCAATGTAAATTTGTAAATAATCCCTAGACACCTTATTGCCAATGTAAAAACAATACCAGTAGACTGAAAGAGATAGAATTGACAATGTACGTATGAAAATCAATAACAATAGACACTTCATTGCCAATGTAAATTTGTAAATAATCCCTAGACACCTTATTGCCAATGTAAAAACAATACCAGTAGACTGAAAGAGATAGAATTGATAATGCAAATATGAAAATCAATAACAATAGACACTTCATTGCCAATGTAAATTTGTAAATAATCCCTAGACACCTTATTGCCAATGTAAAAACAATACCAGTAGACTGAAAGAGATAGAATTGACAATGTACGTATGAAAATCAATAACAATAGACACTTCATTGCCAATGTAAATTTGTAAATAATCCCTAGACACCTTATTGACAATGTAAAAACAATACTAGTAGACTGAAAGAGATAGAATTGACAATGTACGTATGAAAATCAATAACAATAGACACTTCATTGCCAATGTAAATTTGTAAATAATCCCTAGACACCTTATTGACAATGTAAAAACAATACCAGTAGACTGAAAGAGATAGAATTGATAATGTACGTATGAAAATCAATAACAATAGACACTTCATTGCCAATGTAAATTTGTAAATAATCCCTAGACACCTTATTGACAATGTAAAAACAATACCAGTAGACTGAAAGAGATAGAATTGATAATGTACGTATGAAAATCAATAACAATAGACACTTCATTGCCAATGTAAATTTGTAAATAATCCCTAGACACCTTATTGACAATGTAAATAAAAATAGTAGCAGGATATTGCTTCAATAAAAAAATCAAAATTTTAATTGATTATAAATAGTCAATTGCTTTCTGCCATTCATACTATAAAATTGAGAATCTTCATATATCCAATCGAAAATTATATTGGAATCGAGATTAACATCAATACCAACCATATTCACGACTCCTTTTCCTCTTCCCCGTGAAGTTTTCTTTGTATAAAGTAGCTCTAACATAGAGAGCTCACCAATCAAATCATTAAACCGGCGTGCACTTAATACATCGATTCCAATTTGTTCACACACTTGTAAATACACATTATAAATATCACTAGTAATTACAGTGTTTGTTCCTGGCTTATTTAATAACAACAATGATGAAAGAAACGCTGTCTTCGATTGAGGAGTAAGACGAGTAACAACTCTCTTCGTTTTATCAGAATCAATCTTTGTATTTGCTTCACGAACATGCTCTGATTGGATAATCTTATCTCCTCTCATATCCGCAATATCACCAGATACTCTTAGAAGATCTATAGCCCTTCTAGCATCTCCATGTTCTTGAGCTGCAAGTGCGGCACATAAAGGAATAACCATATCATCAATTACTCCATCTTTAAAAGCCAATTTCGCACGATAGCATAGTATCTCTTCAAGTTGAACTGCATCATATGGCTCAACTGTTATTTCTGTTTGTGATAAAGCACTTTTCGTACGCGGATCAAGGTTTTTTGTGAAATATAAACTATTTGATATTCCCACAATACACACATTGCGTTTCATATCATCATTTTCTTTAATACGTAAAAAATTATTTATGATATCGGGGTTTGTAAGTTTATCTATCTCATCAAAGATAATAATGATGCTTTTTCCATATTTAGTCATTAGATATGTCAAACGATTATAGTATTCTGAAAAATTATTCACTAATTTTTCATGCGGTAAATCCAATTTTTCCTCAAATTGTGTTATAAGGAAACGCAGAACCATCGTATCAGAATAAGTAACATTACAATTAACAAAAACAGGAAAAACTTCAATACCATTTTGAAGTGCAGCTTCACTTATAACTTGCATCATTAACTTAGTAACCATTGTTTTTCCAGTTCCAGTTTTACCAAATACAAGAAGATTAGAAGAATCAAAACCCATTACAGTTTTCTTAAAATGTGTAGTATATGCTTCGATAAAATCAACCCGATGCATGACTTCATTTATAGATTTTGGTTTATATCCTGGCGACACAGCATCAGGATTTAAAAATACTGAGCCACTAAACAGTATTTTATTAACATCAACTGTATTTTCAGCCATCTTATTCCTTCTACTTTTTTTATTAAACACATGTATATACTAATATATAAATCTAATTGGTCTTTGTAACTAATGTAACCAATAATACCAAAGTAAGTGTATGTACACTATATTGCCAATGTAACAAGTATTTCTCATTTTGTAAAAATAGTTTTTTGACATACAAGTTATACGTAATATTTAAATATAATAAAAATCTATGAAAAACAGACAAGGATATTATATGGGTTTATAATATACGAAGTATATTATTTGGGATAAAATGAAATTGCTATTACATTGGCAAACAAGTGTATATTTACCAAAATGATGTAAATTAACGAAACAAAAAATTAGACCAATTAAAATTAAAATAAAATATACTAAATTATTAAGTAAAATTTAACCTTATCTTACTTTTTATAAATGCGAAGAACCCACCATACACGTAAACCTTCCCTGTAGTTGTTTTTGTCTGACTCCAACTATATTGTAGTATGCTTCCGAAAGACCATTTAACAAAGGATCACTAAGGATCAAAGCATCCAATGATAACATTGCTGAATCTATAGTCAATATACGGGAATTCCCTTTCCTACCTTTACGGGTTGTTGTAACAAGGAAACCAGCTGTCTCTAACTGACTGATCAGGCCAGAAACCCTCTGGATACTAAGCTGATCAGTTCCGGTGAGTCTAACAAAATGCGAATATTCTGAATATAAAAGCCCAGTAGATATTTTTTCTGTAGCGTATCGTGTAAGACAAATCAAACTAAGAAGAATTAATTTTTGGCTACTTGTACTTTCACTCAGAAGTTTGGAGTAATGACTTTTATCCACTTCACTTAAAGCAGCATCAACATGAATCTTTGTAATCATTTTTTCGTTTCGTTGCTGTGCTATCATTCCTGATGTCTGCAGTAACAGCAAAGCTCTACGTGCATCTCCGTCATCCCTGGCCGAATATGCAGCACAGAATCCAATAACATCTTCATGAACAGCATTTTCATGGAATGCTAGTGGAACTCTATCCGACAGGATCTCACATAAGTGGTCAGCATTATAAGGAGAGAACACAATCTTAGTCGCACGAAGGACAGAACGTAAACGTGCATCAAGATTATCCAACCATCCCAAATCATTAGTCAAACCAAACACACTGATGAATTGCCTGGAATCTGCTTTCTCATCTTCATCATAACGACAAAGATTGTTCAACAAACTATCTTCTTTGATCTTATCAATTTCATCAAAGACAATAATCAATGATAACTTTGTGTATCGAAGCTCTTTCCAGATAGCATTGTAATAATGCTCAGTCCCAAGACCAATAGGAGGCAATGTAGATAATGGATTAATAGCCTGAAGGATCTTGTATAAGATTCTAGTAGGTGTATTTGTTTCCTCACAACGAATAAAAACAGTTTTTACCTTATTGACAATTCCTCTTGTTTCCATTTCCTTCATCAATAATTGTGAAACAAATTTCATTACAACGGTTTTCCCTGAACCCGGATTACCGTGAATTACTGCATTTTGAGGAGATCCACCTTCAAGCACAGGATACATTTTCTCAGCAATTGTCCTGATCTGTTCATCCCTTGCAACCAGTTTAGATGGTATGAATGTATTCGACAACACGTGTCTATCTTTGAAGATACTTGAAGTCATATTGCGGAATATATTTTCAATTGATTCGTCCATAGTCTCCCCTCTTCATGGTGATACATTTTTTAGGGATAGATAATCTCTGATAATCGTTACTGCATTATTTTTATAGGGATATCCCATTATAAAAGTATTTCCATTAGTTTTCTAACACCCACCCCTCAGTAAAAGTAAAGAAGGTATTTTTCATTTTTACAAACAAAAAAATGATCACATTGCATGTAATAAACTATTTATAGAAAAAATTACAAAACCATACAAACGTGCGTTTTAATAAGAAACATACACTGCTCTGCAGTTTATGTGCATTTTCCGTTATTACTTCCATCGAGGGGTGGGTGTGTATCCTAAAACATAATCACTATTCGGTAACGATTTAGATATAAATTACGATTATCAAGACACCCCACGATAGAAGTATTAAATATATCAATATTGGTCAAATTATCTATAGATACCGATTTTACAAAATATGGACTTTATGGTTTACTATGGTTTTGAAGTCTCTTGATTTTGAAAGTCAGTTTTCATAAAAGTATTCGTTTTCTACTTGATACTTCCATGAAACACCCCCCAGAATAAAAGTATCGAAATATAAAACAAATGAATTAATCCAAAACCAAAAAAAAGCATATAGTCGATGTAAACAAAGCAAATAATTTTATATAATTATGTTTTTTAGTACAATGGTGATCTTATTGAAAATAAAGATTCTATTAATATTACTACTAGGTATTATTACCGTAGCTGCTCTTGCTGGATATGTCAATAAAGAGCCAACCAGTTTTGTAAATACTTCCACTACGGAAGTATCACTCGCGAAAAACACAACTCAGAATTTAACCGAAAAAACCACTCTAGACAAAATGACTGTTCGAGCTAATAATCAAACTCATATTAACAAAAAATCAACTAAAAGTTCAAATACAGAAATAGTAAGTCAACAACCACCGGTTAAAACCGGTGGCTTGTCTATTTAGATAAGCCATGTTGACCAGACCACTTGTAAGGAGTTTGATAATACAAGTAAACGATAGGAAAGAACTAGGTACGTTGGAATGCCGCCTCAGTTCCAACCTCTACGGATACATATTAAACAGTCTGATTGGGTTAATAGACAGTGTTTGTATCGCTAAACCTTTCCACATCTGATCGAGAGGATGTCGGATCTGGAAGTTGTCTCCTGCAACTTTCAGTACGCATAACCCTTGTAAAAGGAGAATTTAAACGATGAGAGTTTTTGTATTAAACAAAGACGGTAAACCACTTATGCCAACTTTCCCGGTAATAGCAAGGCTATTGCTCAAGGAAAAGAAAGCAAAAGTAGTTCACAAAACTCCGTTTACTATCAAGTTACTTTACGAAACAACTGAATTTACCCAACCAATAACTGCTGGAATGGATACAGGTTCAGTGATGGTTGGGTGTGCAGCAATCTCTGGAAATCAAATACTATATCAATCGGAAGTTATTCTAAGAAACGATATCAAGGAAAAGATGACTCAGAGAAGACAATACAGAAGAACAAGAAGAACCAGAAAGACAAGATACAGAGAACCTAGATTTGATAACAGAGGAAAAGAAGGAAAGATAGCTCCTTCGATTAGAAGCAAGATAGAATCTCATATTAGAGAAAAGAACTGTGTTGAATCAATCCTTCCAGTATCTAAATGGATAGTTGAAACAGCTTCATTCGATATTCATAAGATAACCAATCCTACTGTAGAAGGAATTGATTACCAGAACGGAGATTTGAAAGGCTTCTATAACGTTAAACAATATGTTTTATTTAGAGACAATTATACCTGTCAGTATTGTTTCGGAAAATCAAAAGATAAAGTTCTGGAATGTCATCATATCATTTTCAGGAAGAACAAAGGAACTGACACTCCTAAAAATCTAATTGTTCTTTGTCAAACATGTCATCAGGATCTTCATGCAAAATACACTCAGAAAACTTTCCCAATACACGGAGTTCTATCCAAGACAAAACATGCTACTGAAATAGGAATCATCAAATCCCAGCTTAGGAAATCAGGATGGATATTTGAAGAAACCTTCGGATACTTGACAAAATTCAGGAGAGAACAAATCCTGAAACTACCCAAAACCCATAGCAACGATGCTATTGCAATCTGTTGCAATGATTATCAGGTCATTCAACCAGATGATACAATCTACACAAAAAAACATGTAGCTGCAGGAGATTATCAACAAACAACGGGAAAACGTTCTGAGAAGAAAATACCTACCGAAAAACTGTTTGGATTAAGAAAGTTCGACTTGATCAAGACAATAAAAGGTATTGGATTCGTAAAAGGAAAAAGAAGTTCTGGATACTTTGCAATATGTGATATATTCAACAAAACCATCTCCAGCTCGGTTAAGGTAAAATCTGAATGTATTAGATTACAAGCAAGAAAGACAACTCTTGTCCAACTAACGAGACGCAATTCCTCCACCAGATGAATCCGGTGGTCTCCTTGCTTCATAATAATAAGATGTAACCATTGCCATGTAAAATTTGATCGTGACGAACTACATCCAGGAAACAAATGCCCATTCTGCAGTTCCAAAGATGTAATAGAACTTGGAGAAAGAAGTAAACTCAATGCAGCCAAAGAACCTATTGCAGCATTTCAGAACTATTTTTTTAATCCCTATGGTTAAAAACCATCATCGTTTTTTAACCCCGTTTTCTCTTCACATAAAAAAAGGTATCCGTCATCATATCTGACGGATATTTTGATTTTCAAAATTATTGAGTCGGTTTAATCTCAATCGAATAGTCAAAGCTCTCAGTTGCAGAAGGCAGTACAGATAATGTCCATGTGCCTGGAGTAACATTTACATCATAAGTATCTACGTATTGCTGCACATTGTCCTGATATCCAGAAATACTGCTGGCAAGATTGGCAATCACTAAGTATGGATTACTTGCTAAACTCACAGATCCTCCATACATATTGCTCATCAAAGTAGGACTGACTTCCTTGCCCTGAGGATCATATATCTTTACAGTAAAAGATGGATCATCATAGCTTTTCATTGAGTAAAATTGAGGTCTTGTTGACTTAAGCTCTATAGTAGCAGTTCCATTTTCTTTAACTTTGAATGGAATCTGGTATGGTTTTGAAGGTGCTACAGGTACATGGAAATTAATTGAAACCTGCTCACTGTCCTCATATATACTCGAATCATTAATATTCAAATCAACACTACCATAAAATTCACCTTTAGATCCTTCTGGTACTGTTAGTTTCAATTTTACTATTGCACTCTCTCCAGGGAGAACACTCGAAGGACTGGTTATTTCAATATCATCATTTCCAAATGCAGACACAGCTCCCGGATAAGAATAACCAATTTCGCTGTTTAGTTTTGGATCAATTGAAACTTCTTTTGTTCCTGTATTATTGATCGTGATCTCGTAATTATATTCTTTTCCAGCTTCTACCCAATCATATATTGAATATGGAGCGAACTGTATGTTAGTATCAGCATATACATCAACCATAACAGCAACTGCACTGGCAATGCCCTGTGCATCTGAAATATTCAACATGCAGTCATAAGTTGCGACTTTTGTTCCTTCAGGTATGGCCACATCAACCTTGACATTGATACTCTTTCCTGCTTCGATGGATGCAGAAGAAGGAGTAATAGTAATCCAGCTTGGATCAATAGGATACTGAGAATATCCTGGATTATATACAGAAAAATTAACATTTGTTGTTGTTTCTCCTTGATTATTCAGAACAAATTCAAAACTATCAACTTCTCCTTCCTTTATCATCATGCTTCCATAATACGGATCAGGAACTAATCTATCAGTCATTTCAGCATTACTGATACCAGAACCAACAGTACTTACTGAAATTGAATCTACTTCAAGTAAATCTCCAGCCATAGCGGTAGCTCCTGCAATGCAGAGAAAAAGCACAGCTACGACTCCATAAATTATTATTTGTCCTCTTTTCATGGTTTTCACCAAATTTTTATTACGATGTTTTTAATGTGTCTGTAACTATTAATCCTTTCTGGCCACAAAAATATAATATTTCTATCATATAACTAATCACAACAAAAAAAAACAACCAGGAAATTATTATCAACATCGAAATTAGAGAGAAAAATGGTAAATAAAAATTAAAAAGGAAATATTATCTATTATTCCCCGCAATTGCAGCATTTTCCTTGGTAACTATCACGAAAACCGGGAGTATCATCTCTTTCCCACTCATAGCACCCTTTCCTACAATTTGAGCATATTCCCCTGCCAGAACTAATGTAACCAGATCCTGCACCATATCCATAGTGTTCATACCCACTTGAGCCTAAGTACTTTTTACAATTTGGACAGACATTCGATTCAAGTTCTTCTTTAGTCCTCTTGTACATTATTTCATTTGTTCCTTCAATAAACCCAATTAAACCGTGGCACTCTGGACACTCTATTTCATTTTCATTTGCTCTGTAGACAGAATACATCTGTAGGATACCTTTCCCACATAGAGGACACTGTATTTCTCCAGGAAGATCACTAATGCTCTGTTCTGTATATGCAATTGGCATTCCAAAATCTATTATACGTGTACAGTTCTCCCCATCATCCACTACAGCGTATAGATCATTATCATACACTGCTTTCCATACTTTCTTTCTAGGCTTCTCTTTGACAGGAACTAACCACATCTGTTCTTCATAAAGTTTCTTTGTATATTTTACATCTTCTAAGCAGTGTTTCATGAGATCTTCAATGTTATCAGGATCATGAGGGGTTTTTGAAATACCATAATGACTTTTCATCATTTCCTCAAGGCTTGGATACTTCTTATTAGAATCTTCTCGCAAATTCTGTATGGTATGCATTATATCAAAAGAATCACATTTAGTTGGTTTCCATCGATCAGTCCCGCACTCAACAATTTTTAACCCGTGTTTCTCAAGGACAAGAAAATCAAACCCTTCTCCATTGTAAGAAACAATTGTCTTTGCTTTTTTCAACAATTTCACAAGCTCATCAGGTTTGTAAAAACGGTACCATTCTCCATCATTGTATACAAAAGCTACTCCACACTTAAATTTACGCATCTTCTTAGCGTCGATTGAAAAATCATTGACATAGTCTGTCTCAATATCGAATACAACAACCCCATCCCGTAATCTCCATGGATTTTTTACTTCTTCAATAATTATTTCTTTTCCCATACTTGTCACATAGGTATTTTAAACATAACAAATATATATTTTTACTCTATGGAAATGTGTACAACACAAATCTTGTATCAAGCTATTGATCAAGGAATTACAACAACAGTTACTACTGTTAACTCTCATGGCAAATTCTTTGAAGCAAAAACTCCAAGAATTGATTCACACTGGAATCCTAAAATTGATGCTATCAAATCAAGGAGAGATCACTGCTCTTCTTCTCACATGATCAATATTAGAAAAACATGAACCCAAATTCCAGACACGAAAAATAAAGGGAAATATCTAACTTTCCCTCTTCTACACAGTCTGTTCCGTTCCTATCAATTCAAAGGAAATAGATTCCTGAATGTATCTTATTTGAACATTCAGTATTTTAGAAATACCTGTCCAAACAATATTCCATCCACCTTGTAAAGAAACACCAATCGGACCAGGTATTGTTCCATTTGGTGTTATCAAATTACCTAATACATCAAATGCCAAATTACAGTATATCGTTATAGCACTACCTTGAGGAACTGGAATAGCTATCTCTGCCTTCATACCACTACCTTGATTCGAAAAACTCGTTCCTTCGACCAGCCAATCTGTTCCGATATTTATTGCTACTGTTGTTGAATTTAGAATTGCAGTATCACTTAATACCAGATATAGCATTCCAGTTTTGCTAGGCGATACTTCTGGATCAACCAACTTAATGTAAAAATCAGCTACTTGGTAACTACCATCATCAGCCTCAACAGTAATTAATGATTTCGCTGCTGGAAATGTCACAGGCCATGAATAAAGAATTGAACTAAATGTCTTTCCTTTTACGTATCCATCAATAGACACTGGTCCAATAACCTGTTTTGTACTATCCCACAGATCATGTGCCTCTACAAATATACTACAATGATCTCCTTTTTTCACTGAAGTTGGAGACACTTTAATTTCCATCAAACGCAATGGGCGAGGCCAATCAATAGAAGCATCATTATATCCATTTGCTTTTACGATTCCTATGGGCAACCCTACATTTGGATCAAATTTGTATTTGAAGGATTGATTAGTCTTTGCTACCATTACACCATCTACATAAACATCCCCATCCACAGAAGACTCATCATATACATCCGTTGTAGTGATAATAAACTCACATAGATTACCGTACAAATAATACCCCTGATCTGTCAATACATTAACATGTACCTTCATGTTACCAGTTGTAACTAAAACTCCATCGCTTTTAATTTCTGATATTCTGGTACAAAGTAATTGGCGAACAGTGATTCTTTTTTCCGTTGGTAATCCTGTCGGTAAAATAAACATCGATGGAATATGTACATCAATCGAACTCTCAGTTGCATCTGCTTTTGCTAACCAATGCCCATCGATCCACAAATGTACCTGTGCCCCCGGAACCACATTCGTAACTCTAATGGGATTTGTAAATGGATGTATCACTTTCTCCACTTCTGGTTCTGGTAATTCTGTATCAAAAACCTCTACTGTTACATGTTTTGAAGCTTTAGCTTTTTTATCAGAACATCCACTCTGTTCTACCCAGATACTATCTTTTGCAATTAGATTTGGACAAACCTTGATATCTGCAAAATCATTGTAGACGCGTAATTGTGCAATAGGAGCCTGAAGCATCTCAGAATATATAGTAACTTTTGCCCCCGGAACTATCTTATTAACCCGTACAATGCCTGCACAAGCATATAATGGACCAGGAATTTCCGGAGTATCCGTTTTTTTAGGATAATCATCAATATATATCTTATTAGAATCACTTGTCTGCTTGCAAATAGTCTGCGTTACGAAAAGTTGACGATAATCTCCTGCCGGAATTTTCGACAATGGAACATTACACCAACCAGATGGAGGAGCTTGCCATGTTCCCAGTTCAACAATATCCTTATTTTTCATCAGTATCTTCACTGTAAGAATAGCACCTGGACGACAATTTGAAACAAGCACAGAAGTAGCACCAAAACATATTGGTCCCCAGACAATTGGAGCAGATACTGACTCTGCACCCCTAACACGAACCCCCTCCGACCATAAACTACTAAGTTTCTTATTCTCTTCATCTGGTAGAGGAGATTTATTGAACTCTTGCTTTATCTTGAGTATCTCATCCCGTCGAAGTGGCTCATCAAAAGTTACATACCACGAATCACCCCAATAACAAGAACAGAATTCACTGGAATTTCCATTATATTCCCGATGAACAGTTATTCGTGCTCCATCTAAAACATTGCTTAACAAAAGAGCTCTATCACATTCAACCGGTGAATTGATTACTGGTAAAGGTAATGGATCCATCCCCGGAACTTCAGCTGGCAAGCTTTCAACTGATTTACTATGAGCTCCCATACTTATTGATTGAAATGCAAATACAGTTTCATTTGGCATTATCGAAGAAGCAATACCATCTCCAATAATTGAAATTCCAATGCAGCCAGTATGATTTATTTCTGGAGACATAGCTGAATTTGTCTTCAATAGATTTGCTGTTGTTCCAGTAACAAGTTTGTCAATTCCTACAACAAAAGGATATGCATATAGATTACTGCATATTGCTGGTACAGGAAGAGGATCTGGAATAGCTTGTACTATTATTGGATCTGGAGAAGGCTCACTAGTAATCCCATCCTTATTTTGTATTGCAGTGATCTTTGATCCTGCAGTAAGCACAACACCAGATTTCAAAAAAAACTCCTGACTAGAATATTTCGCACTCCCTTTAGCAATAGGATTCTCAAAATCTCCATCCACAGCGACATATACATCAGCACCTATAATTTGTCCCTCTACTTTGATCAAAGTACTTAATTCCGATATCGGACCCACTACACACGGCGGTAACAATTGCATTGATATTCCTCCCCCGTCTTATTTTTTTAATAGACGATTAAAAAAACATATGCTATTCTAGTATATAAAAGAGCACACAGTTATAATTAAGGAATTGTTTACAAAAGAGACTAATCAAAAATCCTATTCCCTTAAGCAATATATTGTACTACTACAATTTGAAAAAAACATACACTTAATGTCAGAAATAGCTGACATCACCTGAGACAATATAGAGTGGAAAAACGAAAGCACAGCCGTGAAAGGGAAGGATTCTCCTACTCCTTCCCATTCCATTAACTATTTCTCCCTCTCCTTCCCCCGGACCCCCATCCTCTCCCTCTTATTTTAATAAATACTAGGAGATCTCCAGTAGACATTGCAACATTGATTAGAAAACTTCCAAACTTAGCAACACAAAGACATACAAATTCCCAAACACAACATCAATCCAAAGCAAACACGAAGAATTAAAAATATGACTAGAACAATCCAATCAAACAAGTGATAAACATGTCATCAAGAGATCATGATATCAATTTTTCTAACAGTATTACTACATGCCTCGGAAGAAACGGAACAGGAAAACGTTCTGAAAAGAAAATACCTACTGGAAAATTATTTGGATTAAAGAAATTCGATCTGGTCAAAATAGTAAAGGGTATTGGATTCATCAAAGGAAAAAGAAGTACCGGATACTTTGCAATATGTGATATCTTCAACAATACAATCTCAAATTCAGTAAAAGTAAAATCAGAATGCATTCGATTACAAGCAAGAAAAACAACACTTGTTCAAATACAAATCGCAATTCCTCCACCGGTTGAAACCGGTGGTCTCCTTGCTCCAACGTGATGAAATGGTAGATCGTCTGAAAACCTGCTTTTGAACACCCGAAGAACAAAAAACATTTATCAAACTTAGAAACAGGACACCATCAGATAAAACAGAAGCTGAAGCAGATGAATTATTCAACAAATCTGAAACAGCTTTGGGAATAATACCTTTTGTTCCACCACTTACTAATATAGATATCCAATTCATGTCCCAAGAACAGATACAGAAAGAGCTCCAGGATACTCTTGCATGTATCAATCACTTGATTCATCGATATCGTATTATCAAGTATCTATCTGATGATAATCTAGCTTATCTGAAAGCAGTTTTGAATGGCAGATTCGACATTACCATTGATTGTAATATTCTTGGAAAACAAATCATTGATCTTCTTGAGTCAGATATTCCTGAAGATTCGAAAACAGGATTACATAATCTTTTAGGAACGATATGTGATCATCTGAGATCAAATGATATATGCCATATATCAGATTAGTGCTGATAATCTGGAATGTTCTGTATAAAAGAAAACCAAAGCAAAAGCCGTAAATTCAATCATCTTAAAGCCCATTTTCAATTAATATAGTCTAGCCTATACATAGGCTAAACTATATTTTATTTACATAGGATTAACTATATCTAGTACAAACTATATGGTGATTAATATGGAACGTGCGTTTATATATGGTAAGCCGGTCATCAATCCTCATTTCACTAACAGGGAAAAGGAAATCTCTCAGATCATATATGAAATTATGTCTCTAAAAGAAGGCCAAGCTATTAACCTTGCTCTACTTGGTCAAAGAAGAGTTGGAAAGACATCTCTTATAAATAACACCATCATAAGAATCGATGATGACAAACAAATAATACCAATATTTGTAGATTGCATGTCAATGCCATCAATAAGAAGGCTCTCAATGTATATTGCCGAAAGTGCAAAGAATAACTATTCCGAAAAGAGAGATGATAAAGAATACATCTCAAGATTGAACCAGTACCTGAAGAAGAACTTATCAGATATCATTTCCAAGATCCCTGATATTGATCTATCTATCACTTCCTACATATCCCTCAAACTCAGCCTGCAAGAACAACAAAAAGATGAACAGCTGATATTCGAAAAGTCTTTAAATTACCTTGAGCACCTTGCAATTCAAAAAGACGTTTATTTTGTAGTATTTGTAGACGAATTCTCTGAAATTGCTATCCGGTGGGGAGATGAATTTGTGCGAGCATTAAGGACTCTCATACAACAACAATCCAGGGTAATGTATATTTTTTCCAGTTCTGCTGTTACATACATGAATGACCTTGTCTATAACAGCAAGAGCCCATTCTACAGACAGCTAAAACCAATTTATGTAGGCCCCTTGCCAATAGAAGAAACGCGAAAATTCATACTCGAAAGGTTCCAGGTAGTAGAGCATACTATCAGCGATAGTGCTCTTGAAAAAATGATAAAAATCACAAATGGCCTACCAGACTATGTCCAGCGGCTTGGAGACATGATTCTTGAAACCAGCTCCAATACAGAGATTATTGATGAAGATATTGAAATTGCATATGAAGAAATGTTCATTACTCTTGATGCTGTATTTAATATGCTATTCTCCAGACTCACCGACAATTCAAAAGTATATTCAGATATTGTCGTTTCCATTGCACAATACGAAAGACCAGTACAAATAGCAACCGATAGCGGTGTTCCAATGAGTTCACTGTACTATTATTTGCCATATCTGATCAACACAGGAATAATTCAAAAAATCGAGAAAGGCAAATACTCTCTAGTAGATCCATTATTTAAAATATGGATTATCAATAAGTTCAAGCTTGAAGAAAGCTAAAAAAATAACACTACAACATGTTATGTATCATACATATTAGATTAAAGATGCTATAGCAGATGCCATAAGGGATTTTAGTGATGGTATTATCGATCCGGAAGCTCTTTCACAGAAAAACATAATTCAGATAATCATTAATGACATTCCATTGACATTAGATGAAGTTCATCTATTTTTGTCAGAAGAACAAAACGATATGCTTATATCTTCAGCAAGAATGCTATTTTGAAAAAAATAGCAAACTCATGGGCAACAACAAAAGGGGGGATTTTAGTGGATTTCTTAAAATGGAAAGAAACAATCTGGTTACATTGTCCTCAACGCCAGTATGGTTTATCACAGGATGCTTGCAACCATCCAAATAAGATAAGTTATTGTTGTATGGGAAATTGTCCAAAGATTTCAACTCAAGAGGCTTAAAAACACCTCTTAAAATTGTTTCCGTTTCTAAATACGAAGGTGATACCATAGGCCATTATCCATTTTACTTGATGTTTTCGTCAGAAAAAGCAACAACACCACAAGAAGCTAAAGCATTTGCAGAAGAATATCTCACCCAAGAAGGATTTTGTGGTTCAGGTAGGTTCAACGACGGGCCGAGATTATTTTGATGTCTACCAAAAACCATGGGGATCATGCTGGCCAGAGAATACTCCATGTCCAGCAATCATCAGTGAAGCTATATATGATTCTATCTTAAAGCACTTTGAAAACACATTTGAAGAAGAAGGTCTTTTTGCTGATGTAGAGAACCAGCTTGTATCAAAACAATTCATTGGAACAAAATGGATCGTTTTTGTATCGTACCATAACTAATAATAAAATCACTTATAGATTGATGTAAAAAGTATATATACACTTAACTCTCAATATATTACAATAATGTGATCATATGATAATGCGAGATATAAACCCAACGTATATTAAATCTATTATCCATCCTTTTGCCAATATCCTTGCAGAAAAACGTGGTTATGATCAGTTCAATGTATGTGGACCTTTTGGAATAGGAACTGAGATTAACATTGAGTTCTCAAATTCAACTAAAAATCCAGAATCACCTAAAGAAAACATGAAACTCAAGTTCAATTTTCTATCAAATAAAATATTAGACGTAAATACAAATCAGCCTATACAAATGATCACCAAAGAAACTCTCGAAGATATTACTAACATCAATAATCCACAAATTCTTGTGACTGCTCCCACGGCTAAAGCCGGCGGGCTTCTACGGATTTGATACCGACAGATTGCAAACCCAATCTGAGAATGTTAATAGCTGCATTGTAGTCGCGATCTAATGCCAGACCACAACTATCACATTTATGAATTCTATTATTTATTGTTTTTTTAACAATTAAACCGCATTTTGAACACATCTGAGATGTATTGTAGGGATTAACCAACACAACGATTTTACCAGCACTTTCAGCCTTGTACTTAGTTGCAGTGATTAACATATTCCACGACACATCTGCTATACTCTTTGAATATTGTGGATCTCTTATCATATTCTTAATATTAAGATCCTCAAATGCAATGAAAGAGTACTTATCAACCAAGAATCTACTTATCTGATGTGCAAAATCATATCTTTTGTTAGATATCCTCTCGTGTACTCTCTGAACAACCTTTATAGCTTTCTGTCTATCAGTTGTACCTTTGACAGTCTGTGAAAGTTTACGTTGAACTCTAGCAAGTTCCTTTTCTTCGGCTTTAAAGAACCGTGGATTTGAGACATTATCCCCATCAGACATTGTTAAGAAACTCGACAATCCTACATCGATACCAATTACTTTGTTCAGATCAACGATTGGTGTTGGAATGTCTTCAGGTTCAATTATCAAAGACACATACCACTTAGTACATGACGTTCTTCTAACGGTTACACGTTTTATATTGCCTTCTATTTGCCTATGGAATTTGACGTATACATCCCCTATCTTGGATAGGTAGATGTGATCGTCCTTTAACTTGAAACCCATCTGAGGATAAGTGAAACTATCATACCAGCCTTTGCCTTTGAAGCGGGGATATCCAGGTTTCTCTCCATTCTTTACTCTTCTAAAAAAGTGTTTGAAAGCAAGGTCTACACGTTCCTGTACTTCCTGAAGAGTCTGAGAAAACACTTCATTATACTCTGGATTATCTGCTTTCCACTGTGGGAGAAGATTATTCAGTGTATATTTCGACAATGTTTTCCCAGTTTCTTCATATACTTGCTTTCGTTCTGCAAGAGTCCTATTATAGACATGTCTGCATACTTCCAAGCTCCGCTCCATCTGTCGAATTTGAGGTTTAGTTGGATAGATACGAAACTTGTAGGTCTTACGCATTAAGGATATATACAACGTATTTGATTAAATACATACCAGTTGTTAGTATAAGTGCACGCCATTCATCCCACGACTAAAGTCATGGGCTTTCTGGCTGCTTTTATCGTAAAAGATAGTATTCTTGGTGTAATTTTCACAGAGATTATAGGATTGTTAATAACATTTGAGGGATTCTATTTATTAGCTAAGAGTTTCAATATGGAAAGAATACCATCTAAAAAAACAAGACCTCAAACGATAAGTAGTGTTTTTAGTCTTAGAAACTATAACAGCCAACTATTGTCCGTGTTTTCATTCTTCAGCTTGTTAGTTTCTTTCTTTGCTATGGTTTTAATTCATCCGGCCATGAATTCTATTTTGCTATGGTCTTTTTCGGGTATTGATTATTCATCACGTTGAAGCAAGGAGACCACCGTTTTCAAACGGTGGAGGAATTGCGTCTTGTCAATTGAACAATAGTTGTTTTTCTTGCTTGTAATCGAACACATTCTGTTTTCACCTTAACAGAGTTTAAGATCGTTTTGTTGAAGATATCACAAATAACAAAGTATCCAGAACTTCTTTTTCCTTTTACGAATCCAATACCTTTTATTGTCTTTATCAAATCAAACTTTCTTAATCCGAACAGTTTTCCGGTAGGTATTTTCTTCTCAGAACGTTTCCCCGTTGTTTGTTGGTAATCTCCTACAGCTACATGTCTTTTCACGTAGATAGTATCATCTGGTTGAATGACCTGGTAATCATTGCAACAGATTACAATAGCATCATTACTATGAGTTTTTGGTATTTTGAGAACTTGTTCTCTCTTGTACTTGGTCTCATAACCAAATGTTTCAGTAAAGTTCCAGTTACTTTTTTTAATTTGTGATTTGATTATGCCCATTTCAGTAGGATGCTTTGTTCTGGACTTAATTCCGTGTATTGGAAAAGTGTCCTGAGTATATTTTGCATGGAGATCCTGATGACAAGTCTTACAGAGGGTAATCAGGTTAGTTGGTGTGTCAGTTCCTTTGTTCTTCCTGAAAACAATGTGGTGGCATTCAAGTACATTATCCTTCGATTTTCCAGAACAATACTGACAGGTATAATTGTCTCTGGAAAGAACATATTGTTTAACGTTGTAGAATCCTTTCTGTTTTCCGTTCTGGTAATCAATTCCTTCTACAATAGGATTGGTTATCTTATGAATATCGAATGAAGCCAATTCAACTATCCATTTAGTTACTGGAAGGATTGATTCAACAAAGTTCTTTTCTCTAATATGAGATTCTATCTTGCTCCTTAGCGATGGTGCTATCTTTCCTTCTTTTCCTCTGTTATCAAATCTAGGTTCCCTGTATCTTAGTTTTCTTGTTCTTCTTGTCCTCCTATATTGTCTTCTCTGAGTCATCTTATCCTTGATATCGTTTCTTAAGATAATTTCAGATTGGTATAGGACCCGATTCCCTGAGATCGCTGCACATCCAACCATTGCTGATCCTGTATCCATTCCTGCAGTTATTGGTTGGGTATATTCGGTTGTTTCGTAAAGTAACTTGATGGTAAATGGGGTTTTGCGAACTACCTTTGCTTTCTTTTCCTTGAGCAATAGCCTTGCTATTACCGGAAAAGTCGGCATAAGTGGTTTACCATTTTTGTTCAATACGAAAACTCTCATAGTTTAAATTCTCCTTTTACAAGGGTTATGCATATCAATTGCTGCAGGAGACAACAATCGAATCTGACTTCCTCTCGACCGGATATGGAAAGGTTTGATGATGTAAACACTATCTATTAACCCAATTAGATTGTTTAATTTACATCCTTAGAGCATGGAACTGAGGCGGTATTCCATGGTAACTATGTATTCTTTCCTATCGGTTACTTGTATTATCAAACTCCTTTACAAGTGGTCTGGTCAATATGGCTTATCGTTTAAGACAAGCCACCGGTTTTAACCGGTGGTTATTGACTTTTGTTATCATGGCTAGTTGTATTTACAGTATCCTTCTACATCTACATATATTTCGGTGTTCATTATATCATTCTTCCTTCTTTTTACCACTTTCTCTCTCAAGTACAACTAAACATAAAAATCTCTAAGTTGGTAAACTTACAAATTTCTAAATTTAACATATATCGGTTACAATTTATTGGTATTGCATCATGAATTCGTTTATCCCACAAAATTGATAAACTTCTAAATTTATAAATTCAGAAAAAGAAGGATCATATTTCAGATCCTTTAGATTTTACCAGATAAAAGTGCCTGATTCTTTTTTATTTCTTTTGTTTTCTCATTGAGAATGGATCCATAATCAGCAATAAAAACATTCATTATCCATCTATAGGCTACTGGTTGTTTTTTCGTTTGCAAAGCGATCATCAGAAATTCGAGCATTTCCGCATATTCCGGTCCCAATGTACAACCCGCGAATTTTCCAACATTTGTTCCTCGGGTTATTGGTGGAGCAATGAAAAATCCCATTATGGCCAACCTTTGCTTACGTACCTCTTCATTTTCGTAATCAATTAATTTATTTCTCTCATCAATATCAAGAACAAGCATCTTTTGTCTCAATTCCGCTTCTTCTTTTATGAGACTACCATAATCTTCGAATACTCTGGTTATGATATATTTTAAAGCATCAGCTGTTACTTGCGTTTCCAGGACCATCATTAGATTCTCAACTGGCACGATTTCATGCTCTTTTAGTTTATAGTTTATAGTTATTCCTTTTCCACTACGCCTTGGAATATCAGATAAGGAAAATGATTGTTTTTTATTTGTTATGTGAATTTTGGAAGCCGTAGTAGTTAGAGGAGAAATATCTATTTTATTAGATGGTCTGAGTTCAGTTGTTATCTCATCCTTTCCAGTGGTTTTTTCGTCACGAGTAAATTCATTAGGATAAGAATCAGTGATTTCATCTTCGATTGTTGTGTATTCTTGTTCAGTAATAACCGAAGGTTCTGGGTTGTCACATTGTTTTTGTTGTCTTTTTTCAATAGCTTCAGGCGAAAGTCCTAGCAAGTCATCTAACTCGTCATTAGAACGATTAAAACCATCTTTAAAAGACGATGATTGTTTTTTCTTTATGTTATCAGTCATTGTTTCCCTCCCATTTTTTGAGGAGTTCTTCGGTGACTTTCATATATGCTTCAGCTCCGGAACTGTCAGGATTATGTGAAAAAATTGATTTGTTTGCTGGCATACATTCTTTAAGTGTTATGTTTTTGGGAATTACTGTATCAAGAACCATTCCTTTAATTGCTTCATGCTCTTTAATTGTTCCAAGTTCCTTAAAGAAATTGGTTTGAGGTTCTGCAACAGTTATTAGGATATATCCAAAATGGAGCTTTGAATTCAGGGTTTCTTTGATCCTTTTAAACTCTTTAAACATGGTAGGGATTTTCTTATAACTTGCATAAGACTCAACAGGCATTATCAAAGTATCAGATAATACAAGAGCACCTGAGGATAATCGGGTTCTTTCCGGAGCAGAATCCAATATCACATAATCGTATTTTTTATAATCAAATTTTTCGAAGAGGTCAGATAATTGAAGGATTCCAAGTTCATCTTGGCGAAGCTGATTATCTACACGATCCAGTTTTTCATCAGCAGGGATTACATCAACATTTTCTGCAGTAGATGGATATACACATATAGACAGATCCTGTTTGTCAAATCCATCTGTAAGTGTTTTGAATTCTGACAAATCATTCGGAAGCAAATACGCTGTAAGGTCGGCTTGTGGATCAAGATCAATTGCTAATACCTTATATCCTTTCAACCCAAGAGCAGCTGCAATGTTTACTGCAGTTGTGGTCTTACAGGCCCCTCCTTTTCGATTAATTACCGTCACCTTTTTTGTCATACATTCACCATCGATATTTTGTAATGGTTATATTGATGATTTAGTATATATTCCTGCTGCAAAATTGTGGCAATTCTCCAATCCTTAAATTTACAAACATACGAATTTTTAAATTCTATTTTGTGACCATCGATATTACATCTCTCTTGTTCCGCTATCTTTCTACTTTATCCTACTTTACTTAAGTTTGGAAATTTAGAAATATATAAGTTTATAAATCTTAAAGCGTAGTAGTTTTTAAATCAATAGACTTACGAATCTAAAAATAAATTATCCTATTCTTTCTCTGATTCTTGTTTTTTATGCTTTGTTGTGTGCATCTGTATGTTTGTAAATTTAAAAGTTAATATGTTTGCATATCTTTAAATTTAAAAATTCGTGTGTTCTTGTACTAATATTTCCTGGGGAAATTCCACTCTACTTTTTCTATTTGTAAATCTTTATCATTTCTAATTTTTAAATGTATAAACTTACAAACATATTAATTCATACATTTCGTCTTGGTTCCTCATCCTTTACTCCTTCTTCTCTATTCCGTAATTCTCACAATCTTTAAATTTGCAAATTTAAAGATTTAATGATATGTACCTTCTTAAATTGAACAATCTACAAATTTACAGTTTCAAAATAAAAATAAGAACAATTTTAATTCCAATTATGTCTAAAAATAAAGGATTTCTACAGAGCCAATATTATGTATAATTATAGTAACAATAGACCAAAAAACACTGGATATAATTTCTTTAAGGTGTACATTGTTACTGATTTCAGTAGTATGCATGATTATTTAAGTCTGCACACATGACAATTATTTCTAAATTAGTTGATTTTTCCGACAGTCTCTCTATTATTTAGCTTTGTAGTAGTATATTTTGAGTTTCATCAGTTCTAACAAGTGTAGCAATGGTATAATATATGATTCAAAATCATAAATTAGTTTAGTACTGGAGGGTTGCTGTATGATGTTTGGATTCGGAAAACCAAATATTGAAAAAATGGAAAGAAAAAAAGATGTAAGAGGATTGATTAAAGCATTAGAATATGAAAAATACAATCAAGTTCGTAGGGATGCTGCAATGGCGCTTGGAAATATTGGCGATGCTCGTGCTGTCGAACCTCTAATCCAATCCTTGAGTGATTCTTTCTGGGATGTTCGTAGGGATGCTGCAAAAGCGCTGGGAAATATTGGCGATGCTCGTGCTGTCGAACCTCTGATCCAAGCCTTGAGCGATTCAAATGAATATGTTCGTAGTTATGCTGCAGTGGCGCTTGGAAAGATTGGGACACCTGCTGTCGAACCTCTTATTCAAGCTTTGAGCGATTCAAATGAATATGTTCGTAGGGATGCTGCAATGGCGCTGGGAGAGATTGGCGATGCACGTGCTGTCGAACCTCTTATTCAAGCTTTGAGCGATTTAAATGAATATGTTCGTAGGGATGCTGCAATGGCGCTGGGAGAGATTGGCGATGCTCGTGCTGTCGAACCTCTAATCCAATCCTTGAGTGATTCTGTCTGGAATGTTCGTAGGGATGCTGCAGTGGCACTGGGAAATATTGGCGATGCTCGTGCTGTCGAACCTCTGATCCAATCCTTGAGTGATTCTGATAGTGATGTTAGTATTAGTGCTGCAGTGGCACTGGGAAATATTGGCGATGCTCGTGCTGTCGAACCTCTGATCCAAGCCTTGAGAGGTTCTATCAGGGATGTTGGTAGGTATGCTTCAAAGGCACTGGGAAAGATTGGAGCACCTGCTGTCGAACCTCTGATCCAAGCCTTGAGCGATTCAAATCAAGATGTTCGTGGGGATGCTGCAATGGCGCTGGAAATGATTGGAGCACCTGCTGTCGAACCTCTGATCCAAGCCTTGAGCGATTCAAATCAATATGTTCGTAGGGATGCTGCAATGGTGCTGGGAAGATTTGGCGATGTTCGTGCTGTCGAACCTCTAATCCAATCCTTGAGTGATTCGAATGAGTTGGTTCGTACGGATGCTGCAGTGGCACTGGGAAACATTGGTGATGCTCGTGCTGTTGAACCTCTGATCCAAGCCTTGAGCGATTCAAATGAATATGTTCGTAGTTATGCTGCAGTAGCGCTGGAAAGATTTGGCGATGCTCGTGCTGTCGAACCTCTGATCCAAGCCTTGAGTGGTTCTGTCTGGGATGTTCGTAGTAGTGCTGCAGTGGCGCTTGGAAATATTGGCGATGCTCGTGCTGTCGAACCTCTGATCCAAGCCTTGAGCGATTCAAATCAATATGTTCGTAGGGATGCTGCAGTGGCGCTTGGAAATATTGGCGATGCTCGTGCTGTCGAACCTCTGATTCAAGCCTTGAGCGATTCAACTAAATTTGTTCGTAGGGATGTTGCAAAGGTGCTGGGAAACATTGGTGATGCTCGTGCTGTCGAACCTCTGATCCAAGCCTTGACTGATTCTGATAGTGATATTAGTAGTTATGCTGCAGAGGCGCTGGGAAACATTGGTGATGCTCGTGCTAGAAAAGCATTAGCAAAATATCATGATACATGCAGACATAAATATTTACAATAACTACGTTCCTAATATGAGGCCATCAAATTAGCTCCTTAGATTTCTATTCTAATTTGATGTCCTCAATATGAAGAAGCTATACAATCATATAATTCAACTATAGAGTATATGCCGAAGCATACAGATGCATGGATTGCTAAAGGTAATGCATTGAGTAAACTTGGTAGATGTGATGAAGCACAAGTATGTTATGATAAAGCAAAGGAATTGGGATCTAGTTCATAATATCCCATATTCATTTTGTACCGACTCCTTTTTATTGTACAAAGATGCTACCTATTGCTAATGTTATTCATGTGAAATTCCTTATTCTTGGATTAAGAAACAGCTACGATAGTGTTGAATCTTTTAGGGTATCCATTCTATTGTTATGGCTGAGTATTGGTCTTGGGTAGTACTATTGTTTAACTTCTTAATTTGCACAAATATAAGTTTACAAACATATAAATTTACAATTTTATCAACTTTAACTATTCGGTTGTTTTGTTTTAAGCGTTATACCTTATTTTGTATGGCCCACATTTAGTTATAATTCGACACAAAATAATTGATAGATACTTTTATATAAACTAATAAATAATTATTTAATATGAGTAAGTCTAAAGGAAATGTAGCTTTTGGTTTTCTTCTTGGTAGTGTCACAGGATTTTTGTTAAGACCAAATGTTCCCGTTGTAGGACAACTCCCACTTGAAACAGTACTTACACGAGGATCAGAACTAAAAGGATTTGAGACGATGCTAATACCATATGCTGAGACATCTTTTAACTATGTTTTAGCTGGAGCTATAGTGGGAGCCTGTTTGTTTTGGTTCTTTAGCAAGAAATAAATACTAATTTCATCCTTCTTAAAGAAGAAGTCAACAAATTACTATGATTTCTTTTATCCAAATAAGGTACTTTTGATTAATAGATAATAGAACTAATATAAACAACCCCTATTTACATTTCAATTTGATCAAGATTAAATTAGATTTCTTCAAAACCAAATACTACTATCATACCAAGGCAATACGATTATTTCTATCAAAAAAGAGAAAAATTAGTCATCAAATGTTGCTCTTGCAGACATAATATTCTGAATTGCATTCCTGGCACAATCCCGAATTTCCGGATCTGAATCTTCAAGAAGTTTCTCTAAATGTCTTAAAGGCTGCATGTACCTCATCTTTCCAAGAGAATCTATTACATGCTCCCTAACAAAATTATCACTATCATTGAGAGCTTCTATTAAAGCAGGGATTCCTTTAACTTCTAAGCGAGAAGTCCCCTTCCTCGGAGCGTAGCGACAGGTGGGGGATGAGAGCAATACTTTTGTTACAAGAATCAGTATCATGCTAATGCTTATATACATTATTATCGCTATAATATATGGGTTTTTATATGCAGTTGACGTTACCAATCAAGATAGATGTTACTCTGGAACAGGGATCTGTTCTATGGGATCTATCTGAAAAATGTAGACTTATCTACAACTTTGGATTGAGTGAACGACAAGATGCATACAAGAATAAGACTAAGATTGGTTATGTTAGACAGCAGAATAAATTACCCGAACTCAAACAACAATTTCCTGAATATAAATGGGTATATTCCAAAGTATTGCAGGGAACCCTGAAGTGTCTTGACAATGATTACAGGTCTTTTTTCAATCTAATAAAGAATAAGGATGTCAAGGCCAGACTTCCTGGATTCAAAGGCAAGAAGTATTTCACTACGATGATCTATAATCAGTCAGGATTTGAGATCTCTGATACTAAAGGTAATATTCTTGTAAGCAAGTCTATGGATACTCGAATCCATAAACCAGAAGGAGAGTACTCTGAACAAGACAAGATTTTCATTGATCTCTCTCATAAGCATCCATCTGGAATTCCTTTGACATTTGAACTTCCTGTTACTCTACTTGATGAAAGGATATTTAGTCAAGCTACTGATATAGTTCAGGTCAACCTTTGCCAGAAAGATGACGAATTTTATATTTCCATTACCTATGAAGTGCCTGCAGAAAAACATTGTAATAATGATTGTTATCTTGCTATTGATATAGGTACGATCAAACAAACAATGGTCGATTCAGATGGTAAATTTACAGAATTAAAGAACAGGAGATCTGACCAGTATTGGGAACCTAAAATTCAACAGATCCAATCCAGAAGAGACCATTGCAATAAGGATAGTAGGAAATGGAAACGGTTACATAATAACCTTGGTAGGATGAAGAGGAGATCGTCCAATCAATTGAAAGACAACCAGCATAAAATTACTCGAAACATTGTTGAGAATACGGATGCTAATACTATCATTATTGGTAAACTAGATGTAAAACAAATGGCTTCTTCTAAACCAAAAGCAAATAAAAGAGACAGGAGTACTAATCGTGGTACTCATAATTCAGGACATATAGGTAGATTTGCTCAATTCTTGACCTACAAAGCTGAAGCTTTGGGTAAGAGAGTAATAAGAATTGATGAATCCTATACCTCAAAGAAATATTGTGTTTGTGGAACTATCAAGAATATGTCACTTAATAACAGAACCTATGAATGTGGTTACTGTAGTAATGTTATTGATAGGGATTGTAATAGTTCCGTGAACATACTCTTAAGGTATTTCAAACATAATGCTTTGTGGACAAGCTATCGATCTATGATCGATAATCTACGACAAACAGGTTTGTTGATTGGGATCATTCCTACAAGAATGATTTCGAGATGAGACAAATACTCGTAGGAAGCTCCTCCCTCGACAGCTGAAGTCTGGCAGGGAGGAGTAGTTCACTACTACCAATACGACCAAGTGCTACAGCTGCAGCGAATCGTACGTGAACTACCTCTCAGCTAAAGACTGAGATGCTTCCTACTTCTTTCCCCTGACTTTTGTCAGTGAGTCCATAGGCTCTTTCCCATGTTCCATGGGTGTTTAGATTATTCAAAGCTATTTTCTTAATGTTGATAGAAGCATTCTTGTCTCTATCATGCAATGTTTTACAGGAAGGACATTCCCATTCTCTGATATCAAGAGTCAAATCACTGAACTTGTATCCACAAACATTACACAACTTGGATGATGCTTCAAACCTACCTATTTTCAGGATGGTTTTTCCCAACCATTCTGCTTTGTAGGTCAGCTTCTGGATGAATGCGGACCAACCAACATCACTGATTGATTGAGCTAAACAATGATTTCTGATCATTCCACTTACATTTAGGTCTTCTATAGCGAGAGCTTGGTTGTCGCTAATTAGTTTCGCTGAGACTTTATGATGGAAATCTTTTCTCTGGTTTGCTATTAACTGATGATGTTTTGCTAGTTTATCAACTGCTTTTCTCCTGTTCTTTGAACCATTTTGTTTTCTAGAAACATTTTTCTGTAATTTGATGAGTTTCTTTAATGATCTTTTCAGGAAATTAGGATTATCAATTACTTGTCCTGTGGATAGAACAGCAAATGATTTGATTCCAACATCAATACCAACAGTAGTTTTTTCATTGAAACTAGCAGGTTCTGGATAAGTTTCATAGTTTTCAATCAAAATGCTGACATGATATCTTCCAGCTGGTGTTCTGGAAACAGTCAATGTTTTGAGAACCTTGAATTCCTGGTTAAGTTTCTGGTCAAGGATCTTTTCTCCATTAACTTCCTTTATTACAAGATTTTTTTCAATGAATTCTTTGCTTAAAAAATCTCGATGAAGAATGATCTTCATCCAACCTATTTTAGGTAGGTATATTTGAGAGGAAGTCAGGTTGATCTGATAGTTCTGAGGAACTTGAAATGAAAATTTATTATCCTTCTTTCTCTTGGTTGTTGGATAAGAACCTCTTCCTTCAAAGAAGTTCTTAAATCCAGTCAATAGATTTCTATTTGCTTGTTGTAATAACTGAGAGTTAAGATCCTTTAACCACGGGAATGTTTCTTTGAGAGAAACCAGATGGTTGTTCAGATCAATTTCAGTCATGTTGATTCTGAACTTATTGTACATCAACTTCTTGAGAAAAAGAGAGTGATTGTATACGAATCTAGCAGCACCAAAGTGTTGTTCTAACAAAGTTTTTTGTTCTTTGTCAGGATAGATTCGATATACATTACCTTTTTTCATTCGGAGCACTCACCAAAAAAACAAGATATTATTATCAAATCTAATATGGGTTGATACTATATATGCCTTTTTCGTTATGAGTGTACGCTTATATCCCCTGAGCTAAAGACTCAGGGGTTTTACGCTGCCTCCTATAAAAAAGCAGTCGCCCCGTAAGAGGTAACTCTTTTTTTAACATTTTAAGCAATATTCCTCGAAACATAGTAATTTTGAGATAGTACAAGCACTCTTAGGAATCTCCTTCTTCAAATTGCCTTCGGGGCTTTTCGGACAAAATTTCTCCTCTTCTTCCCCACAAAAAAACATACTTCCTTTCGATATGTATATAAGCAACTTTGTAACATATAGTAATTCATACTACCCCTAACGGGAAGTGTAATTCAGCGATGAATCACTTCCCATTGGGTAAGTGGTTTGTCGCTTCTAAGGAGAAATCTAAAATGAGCGACTTTTTTACGAAATTTGTAAGTGGTAAAGTAGTTGAACAACTCTTTGAATCTGGCAAGTTGAATGATTTTGAGAAGGCATTTGTTCTTCAAGGCGGATGCCCAATGTCACAACTATCATCAACTGAAAGGCTTCAAGCAGATCCAATGTTTGATCTTGTTCCACAAACCCATTGTGACAAGATTGCAGGCACAGAAGAATCTAGTCCCCGTGGATTAGGTTCATTCAAGCTCTCTGGAAAAGATTCATTCTTTGATGATGAATCAAATCGAGAAGATGATACATCTGCAATAAGTGCTGATTGGGAACGAGAGAACGTATCTTTTTCTTCATTCGAGGAAATGGGTGCTTTCTTTGAGGCTCAAAAAAGGTCTACTGATCTTGAGCACATGTCCTTGTATGAACTAAAATATCGTACAGGTTCATCCGTTCCTGCTGACCAGAGAATAATAGCTCCATCAGAGCTAATTCTTAATAAGCTTGAACAAGCCCAATTAAATGCAAAGGAATCTGTTAAATTTCATGTATGCTCTGAATACATGAAAAGAAAATTCCCAGAGCTAAAAGACAGACCTGAGAGATGTCACCTCTGTCAAAAGGTAGCAGCTTTGGGTATGCAGATGTTCTCGGCCACTGGTAGCAGAGAGAATAAGCAAGTTCTCAATGCAAGCATCATGCATGTTGACCCGGATAAAGAACTTGCAGTTCTAGGAAATGTTGTTTCCTCCTGTAAGTTCATTCAACGAGCTGCTATACTAGAAGAAATTGCTACTATCTTTGAACGAGAGTTCAAAGTTGGTAGAATTCTGAATGAAATTCCATTCAAAATTGAATGGGAAATGATTCAGAAAAGGATTTCTTCTCTTCAAGCAGATGTCAATACTATCGGAAGTATTGACATGTCCAGAAATGCATCCGGACAATCCGAGTTCAGCAGATTCCAGGAACATTTGTTACACAGAGCTATGACAATCCCAACCACTAAAGTATTGGTTGAGAAATGCATAGCTTCTGCAAAGAGGATTTATGCAAAAGCTGATAAAGAGTTGTCTAGCAAGCAACTACAATATATCGAACGCCACATCCAAGTAGTAGCAAAATTCTACTTGAAGAGATACTACTTGATGACAAACGTTCGTTGGAGAGCACCTGCAGGAAAGAATCTGTACAGTAATCCACATGTACACGAAACACCTGTAGTTTGCACCAAGTGTCACCACCAATGGGAGTGCCAAGGCGCAATAATCTCTCCATACATCCATCTCGACTATCCTCTTAATCAAAGGAAAGTCAAAGCTACTGCATAATTAGAGGTTCCGACCTCTTCCCCTTTTTTTCTAAATAGATACACAAAAAAACAAACATTCTATACTAGAAATAAAAGTGATAACCATGATAACAGCAACAGCTATAGAAATTCAGAAAATTTTTGCTGAAAAGGGTATTGAAACTGATATCAATCAAATTAAAACAAACTTGAGTAAATTGGTCAATCTTGGCGTACCAATAGAAGATGCAAAAAAGTCAGTAATAAAAAAGATAGCATCAGAGAAAAACGTAGAGCTATCTACAACCAGTTCCAACAACGTAAGCATTGGTGAAATATATGCATTACCACCAAAAAAATGGATAAATGTAAAGATAACAGTAACAAACCTTGGTGCTGATGGCGAAAAGTACAAACAAAGAGGTGTAGTTGGTGACGAAACCGGAACTATCAACTTCATTTCAAGTAACAATGTTCCTTTTACACTTGAAGTAGGGAAATCATATTTGCTTGAAAATGTAATCACAGGAGTATTTGGAAACCAGCCACAAATCAGTATCAACAAATCCAGTAAAGCATCAGTTCTCAATGAAATGATTGAAGCAAAACCATTCACCAAGATAATAGAAGGTGCAATTGTTTCAGTATCTTCAGGTAGTGGATTGATTAAAAGGTGTCCGACATGCAAAAAAGTTCTTAGCAAAGGTGCTTGTTCAGAACATGGAAAAATAGACGGAACCTATGATCTCAGAATTAAAGCTACATTAGATGATGGAGAAAATACCTACACAATTCTGTTCCAAAAAGAGCTAACAGAAACTCTTACCGGAATTGATCTCAACAAAGCAATTGCAATGGCAGCAGATGCCTTAGACCAGAAAGTCGTAATGGAAGTCATTGAAAAAATGCTGATAGGAAGATACTACAGGGTAGAAGTAACTCCAGTATCTGAACTAATGATAGTCAAGGGCATCGATTCCCTTGCAGGAAAAATGATCAATCCGCTTACAGCATAAAGGAAGTAATTAACATGTCATCAACACAGAATTTTATAAGAGAACCAGCAAAAAGAGTTCTTGCAGTCGAACTCTCAAAGATAAAAGAATCTTCAATAATTGAACTCGAAGACGGAAAAACAAAGAATTTAATTGAAACTGAAGCAGGAACCCAACTGAACAGAGTTTTCATTGTGGGCATCCTCACAGAAGTTGAAAGCAGTAAAAAAGACAATGCAATAACAATGAAAGCCAGAATAAATGATATGACTGGTAATTTCATTGTTCATGCTGGACAATACCAGCCAGAAGCCGCTGCTTTCCTGCAGACAAACATGAACGAAAATATAATTGTTGCTGTAATAGGAAAAGTAAATATCTATACTCCAGCAGATGATCCAAACACGAAGATCCCTATCATCCGGCCTGAATTCATCACAATATCAGATAAGGATACCCGTAATTACTGGATTCGGGAAGCAACAACAACCTTAGAAAAACAGTTAACAACAAAGGGTATTGAAGATCCATACTACAATACAAAGATAGAAGCTGTAAAGAATTTCCTTATGGAAAATTCTTTCTCATCTTCAAAACCATCAGAAACCATACCACCCAAAACACCAATACCAGCTTCACAGAAGGAACAGACTCAGGGTACCAGCTCACGACCCCCTGAATCAATCCCCAGTTCATCAAACCCAGAAGTTCTTGATAATGGACTGACAGAACAGGAAAACTATGCTCTTGAACTCATTTGCGAAAAAGGGAATGGTAAAATAGTAAGTGTTGCCTCAATAATGAAAGAAATGGGAATTGAGCAAACCGAGATTGAAACAATCCTTCATTCTTTACAAGTAAAGAAGCTAATCACCAGAAAAATGCCTGCATTTGTTGAACCACTGACATACTCCCACCGCTAAAGCTGGTGGGGTTCTATAGTTAGTTGCGTTCCAACTAGAGCTATTATAGGGGTATCAGTACTCCCCTCCACTAAATCTCTTTCTTTAGTGGATTGAGATATGTATGGACTCTTTGCAATATTGAACGCTGCATTGATATCCGCATTCTCAACGTGTCTACATGTTAGACACTCAAAACTCTTTCCTTCTCTGTTTCCTATACATCCGCACCTGCTACAAGTCTGGCTCGTATAAGCAGGATTGATATAGACAACATCCACACCATGCAGCTTAGCCTTGTATTCTATGAACATTTGAAGTTGATAGAATGACCAACTGTTCAAGGAGTATCTGAAAGATTTAGAGGGTTTACTGGTTTTTCTGATTCCAGTTAAATCTTCGAGCTTAATTCCACTATTATTAGCAATAGCAGTTTTTACAATTTTGCTGCTAATTTTATGGTTCAAGTCTCGAACTATTCTACTTTCTCTGTCTTTGATTTGTTTAAGTTTCTTAAACTGTCTTTTCTTCTGCAAGTCCTTTCTGATATGCTTGTACTTATTATGTATGTGTAGTCCTTTCTTTCCTAATTTTAGCACCTTTCCTGTAGTCGGATTTGCTACTACTGCTATGTGTCCAGTTGTGTTTCTATCTACACCAATATAATTGGTCACGTGGATGCAGTCCTTTTCAGGAACACTAACGGATAAATAGATATACTGTTCATCAATTTCCACTTGATTGGCTTTTTCAAATGGTACATGGTACTGAAATGTTAGCTTCAGACATGGAATTTTGATAGTCTTAGCATCGTGGTTAACTTGAATACTCTGAGAAGGTACAGTTAATTTAACACTGCCCACTCTTTTCAGCTTCTTGTTTCCTGAATATTTTTTAAGAATCTGATTAGATATAGCAGATTTTAACTTCTACAGCAGAAGTCTCCTTCCTCGCCAGTCGTAAACTGGCAGGTGGGAGATGAATGCGTACATAGTATAAAATAACATAACATGAATAAGTATTTATAGTCATAGTTATAGACTATAATTGATAACTATGCTGTATGATCTCGATAAAGGAAGTCATTCTGTATACTCACTGCACTATCATTTTGTACAATGTGTCAAATATCGAAGAAAAGCTCTCGACAACCAAAATATTGTAGACTTCCTGAAGATGAAAATACACCAAATAAGTAATACGTTTGAAGTAGAAGTTGTAAACATCGAATGTGATAAAGATCACTTCCATGTACTATTCACTGCAAAACCAACTCTGAATATACCAAAGTATATCAATGCCATCAAAACCATTACATCCAGAGAGATTAGAAAGAATTACCCTGGAATAAAAACAATGCTATGGAAAGATGCGTTTTGGTCACGATCTTATTTCATAGCAACAACTGGTCAAGTTACACTGGACGTACTTAAACAATACGTAGACGATCAAGGGAAACATGCAACTGACGAAGAAGATCAAAATACATCCAACTGAGGAACAAGTTGATGTTCTTTGGAAATTGTCGGAACAATGTAGACTTGTTTATAATTTCGCATTAGCTGAAAGAAAGGAAACATGGAAGAAAGAACAGAGAAGTGTGAAATATATAGAACAACAGAACAAGTTGCCTGAACTTAAGAGACAATATCCTGCTTATAATATAGTTTACTCGAAAGTCTTACAATCGGTTCTGAAAAAGCTTGACACAAATTATAAATCATTCTTTTCACTCAGGAAAAATGGAGATAAATCCGCAAGACCTCCAAACTTTCGAAGTCGTAAGTACTTCATGACTTTAGTATACAATCAGAGTGGATTTAGAATAGATGGTAATACTATCATTTTTTCACATAAAGTCAATGATGTTTGTCTACTATTCAATGTGCAGAGCATACTAGATTCATCAAGGATTAAGCAAATCGAGATATACAACGATGATCCTTATAAAGCAAAAGGTGATTTTTTTATCTCCATAACATGTGATGTTTCACCATCTATACACTATGTAGATAACAATCAATATCAAGCCATAGATCTCGGAATAACAAAAATAGTAACCGCTGTGAATACTCAAGGAAAATTCTTTGAGACTAAAACACCGCGTTCAGATCAATATTGGAATGCTAAAATCGATTCGATCAAATCCAGACGAGATCACTGTAAAAAAGGCAGTAAACGATGGAACAGGTTACATAATACATATCGAAAAATGGAAGCGAAGAAATCACATCAGATAAAAGATTTTCAACATAATCTTTCTAAAAAGATGATTGAAAATACCAAAGCTAATACCATAATTGTTGGTGATCTCAATGTTAAGAGCATGGCACAATCGAAAAAAGCAACTGGTAAAAAGAAACGATCTATAAACAGATCTACTCAGAATCAGGGTTATCTATCAAGATTCATCGGATTCTTAACCTACAAAGCAGAACTTAGAGGTAAGAAAGTAATAAGAATCGATGAGAGTTATACTTCGAAAGCATGTCATTCATGTGGAAAATTACATGATATGCCTCTTTCGGAAAGAAATATGGTATGTGATTGTGGTAACGTAATAGATAGAGATCGTAATAGTTCTATCAATATCATGAAACGTTTCCTATCACAAAATGCCTTGTGGACAGGCTATCAACAATTTGTTGGTAATCTTCGACAATACAGGCTTCCCGATGGAATTGAGATTCATAGAATCGAAGCCAAATGACAGAAGTACTCGAATGAAGCTCCACCCTCACTGCAAAGCAGTAGGGTGGGGTAGTTCACTTTAACGATTAAAGCAATAGTTAATATTAAATATCGTTAAAAACAACTACTAATTATGACCGAGCAAATATTCATTGTTGGAGGTGAAGTAGAACCTCCTTACTTCATTGGCCGAGATGAAGAAGTCAATATGATAAAGTTAGATCTTCTTTCCTCTGCACAAAACAATGTGATTATAGGACCACGCAGAATAGGAAAAACTTCATTGCTTCGAAATCTCAAAAATAATGTACAGGAGAAAGTCATATTTGCATATGTCAACTGCAGGAAGATCACTAGCCTTGCAGATTTTTTTAGACAAACAACTGGTTCATTAATAACTGCTTATGAAGAAAAACATAAGATAAAAGGCATTGTAAAAAAGTTCTCTGATGTATTCAAAGGAAAAATAACAGCAGCTACCAGATCTATTTCTGAAATTGGAGGCAGTATCGAGTACATAGGAAATGTATACTTACGTTTCCGAGAAAACGAAATCGATGAGAAAGAACTGATATCTGAAACCTTTGAATTTATCGAGAATCTCTCAAAGGAACTCAATGAACCAATTATAATAGCCCTTGATGAATTTCAGGAACTCAGTAAATTCAATGGGAACATTTTCAACATGTTGAAAAGCCACATGGATAGCCAGCCGAATGTCAGATACATATTTTCGGGTTCATCAGTTTCGTTGCTCCATGATGTTTTCCTGAAACCAGATTCTCCATTATATCTAATGGCAGCCAGAATACAACTCGAACCCATCAAAAAGAAGGATGTAGATGACTATATCAGCTCCCGACTGAAAACCCAAAATATAACTATCTCTGAACCTGCACTTGACTTGATATACGAATACACTGCAGGATATCCTTTCTATTTCCAGAAAATAGGATTCCTTCTCTATCAAATTGCTGTCATTGGAAAAAAGAAACACATTGGCATTGATGATGTAGAGAATGTTTTTTCATCTATGCTGGATGAATTTGACAGCGAATTTGAATCAAGATACTCAACTAAATTCAGCAGACAGCAACAGCATATTCTAAAATACTTATCTCAATACAAAACACGGAGATTAACTGAAATATCAGATGATATGCAAACACCAGCTTCTTCTCTTACAACATCAATGAGAGATCTCTATAATACTATGGCAGTTGACAAACCCAAAGAAGGAACATACGGAATCATGGATAATGTTTTCCGCTTATGGATAAAGAAGAATATATTAGGAGATATCAATTAATCTCCTTCTTCTTTTTTTCGTTCATTTTTTTTCCATTATTGGAACAAGAACGATTAATACAAATGTCCCATGATCCCTTTTCTTTATCAGAAACATGAAGTAGTTTCCATCCACATTCCGGACAGATTTTTGCAGAAATCGCAACTTTCTTACCTGCAGGAACGGGCTGAGTATATCCACAGCGTGTCGTACACCCAATAAACATTTTATCCTTAAAGTTGACAAGGATCAATTTTCCAGAACATTTCGGACAATCCCCGATTGCTTCAGGAGGGTGACATTCTTTCTGCAGATCACAGTTAAAGCAAGGCCCTAATCCAATACTCCAATAGTATTTCTTATCTACATTGAATATGAGCCTATTTCAAAACTTCACTCACACCTTTTTCCAACACAACAGGAAACATGCAATATCTAACAATCCTTTGAAAACCACATTAAGACGTTCATATCTACTTGCTAATTTTCTAAATCCCATCTTCAACCATGCAAAGAATCGTTCTATAGTTCCTCTGTAATAATATGTTTCTTCATCAAATCGAGTAGGTCTTCCTCTTTTCTTTCTTTTACTGTTCCTTGTATTGATCTGTATGTTGCTTTTGATAGCTCTGGACCTTAAGTACTGCCTGATTTCTGTATCGTCGTACGCAGCGTCTGCCAGAACTTCAAGAGGTCTTGTCCTTGGTCTTCCATCGGTCTTAACCTTAATATCCTCCATAACTTCAATGAAGTGCTGTCTATCGTGCTCTTTTCCAGAAGATATTTGGATTGTAAGTGGAAAACCTTCACAACTTACACATGCATGGATCTTTATGCCTTTTCTTTTCTTGTGACCGTTGTACGAGGAGTCATCTCCCCTTTTTTAGTTTCGATGAAACTGCTATCGATACACACTGTATCCAATGAGAACTTACCTTTCTGGTAAGCGGAATCCCGAAGGGATTCCATTATCTCGTTCCATATACCTTCCTCTGACCACCTTTTCAGCCTTCTCCAGGCAGTTGCCTGGGAACCATAAATAGCTGGCATATCTCCCCATCTGCAACCTGTTATCAGAACAAAGAGAATACCATTGATGACCTTACGGTCATCAGCTCTCTTTCTTCCGGTAATTGGTTGTGGTGGCAAGTGTGGCTTTATAAACTTCCATTGATCATCAGAGAGTTCTCTGAATTCCATTCATATCCCCACAATAACATTCAGAGAAATAGTATTTATAGTTTTGATACAGGCTCTATCCCACAACCACCTTTCTTACAAACCTTTCTTTTTTCAAGTACCAATGTTCCAGTTTTTGGAAGAGGAAATGTATGCTTACAGGCAGGATATCCTGAACAACCAACAAAACGGCCTTTATCTGTTTTCTTTAGAACGAGTGCTTTTCCACAATCTGGACAAGTTCCAACGATACTTTTTTTATCAGCTGCTTCCCTTTCATCATGAATAGTTCCGACGATTCCCTCTACAAGTTTATCCCGGTGAGTTTCAAGCTGGAAGTACATCAGAAGAAGTAAGTCTACTCCTTCTTTGATAGCAATATCTTTACTCTTTTTTCCATCCTCAACTTCCTGGATCAGCGTCTCAATACGAGCTCTTACCTCAGGCTTTACAACGATTGGCACAGAGTTATTCAGGCCATCCATGAGAGTATATCCAGTATCAAGAATAGAAACACTTTTCCCCTTTACCTGGAAGTAACCACGGATCTTATTTGTCTGAATATGAGTTGGTGCAGTTGCTTTCGTTCCAATACCATGTTTATCCATCAGAGTTAGCAATTCTGCTTCGGTAAGCTGTCCTGGTGGCTTTGTCTTATCTTTTATATTAGATATTTTTTTAACATCAACTATCTGTCCAACCACCAGAACAGGTAACAGCTTATCTCCTTTTATGCCATAAGGATAGATCTCTGTCCATCCATTGTGCTTCTTAATAGTCCCAGAGGCATCAAAAAGTTCATCTTTGATAGTTAATACTAACCGTGTCTTTTCCATAACAGCCGGATCCATGAGATTAGCAAGGAAATTACGTACAATCAAATCGTGAACTACCTCTGGTTAAAACCAGAGGCTTCCTACTTCATTCCCCTGACTTTTGTCAGTAAGTCCATAGGCTCTTTCCCATGTTCCATGGGTGTTTAGATTACTCAAAGCTATTTTCTTGATATTGATACTTGCATTCCTGTCTCTATCATGTAATGTTTTACAGGAAGGACATTTCCATTCCCGGATGTCAAGAGTTAATTCCTTATTATTGTATCCACAGACATTACACAACTTTGATGATGCATCAAACCTACCAATTCGTAGAATGGTCTTACCATACCATTCTGCTTTGTACATTAACTTTCGGATGAACTCAGACCAACCAACATCACTGATGCTTTGAGCAAGACAATGATTTCTGATCATTCCTTTTACATTCAGGTCTTCCATTGCAACTGCTTGATTTTCGCTAATTATAGTTGCAGAGACCTGATGCTGGAAATCATTTCTCTGGTTTGCTACCAATTGATGCTGTTTTGCCAATTTAGCAACCGCTTTTCTCCTATTCTTCGAACCTTTTGGTTTCCTGGATACACTCCTTTGTAGTTTGATAAGCTTCTTCAATGACTTTTTCAGGAACTTAGGATTATCGATTACCTTTCCTGTTGACAAAACAGCAAACGACTTGATACCAACATCAATCCCAACAGTCGTTTCTTCGGTAAAACTAACAGGTTCTGGATATGGTTCATTGTCTTCAATTAAAATACTAACATGATATCTTCCAGCTGATGTCCTGGATACAGTCAAAGTCTTGAGGACTTTGAATTCCCTGTTAAGTTTCTGGTCAAGAATTAGTTCTCCATTGACTTCTTTTAAGACAAGATTATTTTCAATGAATTCTTTGCTTAAGAAATCCCTATGAATAATTATCTTCATCCAACCGATTTTCGGAAGGTAGATATGCGAAGAAGTCAGGTTGATCTGATAGTTCTGAGGAACTTGAAATGAGAAATTGTTGTCTTTCTTTTTCTTGGTTGTTGGATAAGAACCATTTCCATTAAAGAAGTTCTTAAATCCAATCAATAGATTTCTATTTGCTTGTTGCAATGACTGAGAGTTAATATCCTTTAACCATGGAAATGTTTCCTTAAGGGAAACCAAATGATTGTTAAGGTCTATCTCAGTGATGTTTGTTCTAAATCTGTTATACATCAGGTTCTCGAGAGATAGAGAATGGTTGTATACGAATCTAGCAGCACCGAAATGTTGTTCTAACAAAGTTCTTTGTTCCTTGTCAGGATAGACTCGATATACATTACCCTTCTTCATTCGGTTCACTCATCTAAAAAGCAGGTTATTATTTCAGAATATAATATGCTTCGATACTATATATGCTTTTTTTAGTTGAAATCGCAATTCATCCACCGTTTAAAAACGGTGGTCTTCTTGCTCCAACGTGATAAATTGATAATATGGAGTTAAAGTTGCAACCAGCGTTTCAGAACAAAGAAATTGAAGATGCACTATTGGATTACTTCAAAATGAGAGTTCATTCCAAAAAGATATTTTTCACACCAAAGGATGTTTTTCCAAAAGAAAAAGGTAAACTACTTTCAACAAAGATAAGAACCCAAAGATGGTCATTATCAGTAAATCTTCTAAAAGCTATCGAAGAAAAAAATAATATAGTAGGCAGTTTCAGAATTGATTTGTTTAACAAATCTTCAAATAATTGTGTATATGAAGCAACTAAAGTAATCGAATAAAAAATGCATACACTTTTTGAGAGATAGTAAAAGTACAGCCGTTTTTTCCCCTATCTACCAACCAACTCGCTATCTCTCCTCTCACCACAATAACAATAGAAAACTTATTAATATAATACAAAAATACAAACATGTAATAAATGAAGGAATTTTAATTATGAAATCATTCATAACAGTACTATTTTTATGTCTACTAATATCAGTTTCTTCGACTATAGTAACAGCAAAATCAGATATAACTCATCTGAAATTCACAGTAATAACTGAAGAAGAATTCATGGACACTCCAGTTACAAACGAAGAAAGCAAAAACGCTAGACAATTAATAATGGAACAAGAAAATGTAAAGGATTTATCTCATTTTCCATTAAGTTTCAAACCATTTTTCAATGCAACAACAACCAGTCCAAACGGAGAATATACTCTGAAATGGACTAAAATGTACAAAAATGGAAAACAAATTGCTACATACTTGATACCATCAACACCCTACCCTTCTCCATTTTCACCAGATAGCAAAATGGTTCTTGCTTCAATGGCATTCAGAGATCCAAATACAACTGTACGCAATCCAACCTTTATAGCTAATGTAATCGTATATACACCGGAACAAGAGCAAATCAAAGAATTTGGTCTTGGTATTCCTTATACCGATATAGATGAAACAAACTCAACTAATCGGATAATACAATTATATTGGACTCAGGATGGCAGGTCTATAATAGCAGATGTATTACATGCCGAAAAACAACCAGATGGAGAAATACTTACAACATTGTCATACTTAAAATATGACATTGACTACAATGAACTCTTATCAGGCCTACCCTATGAAAGCAAAGTAACCATCCAAGAATCCGTGCAGGAATCTGCAATACCTACACAGAAAAATATAAGCAAAAATCAGATACCAGATACAAACAACTCCGATGAAAATCAAACCACTGCTGCACGTTCAGCCCCTGGATTTTCATTTGTTACAAGTATTTTAGTATTGTTCATGTACAAATGGACGAAAAAATATCGTTAGCTGTATCCAACCCAAAAACGAAATTAAAACCATACTCAAAATTGAGTATGATTTTATTTCCTTAAAGTTTAAAACATAAGTTAATTTTTAACTTCTACAGCAGAAGTCTCCTTCCTCGCCAGTCGTAAACTGGCAGGTGGGAGATGAATGCGTACATAGTATAAAATAACATAACATGAATAAGTATTTATAGTCATAGTTATAGACTATAATTGATAACTATGCTGTGTGATCTCGATAAAGGAAGTCATTCTGTATACTCACTGCACTATCATTTTGTACAATGTGTCAAATATCGAAGAAAAGCTATCGACAACCAAAATATTGTAGACTTCCTGAAGATGAAAATACACCAAATAAGTAATACGTTTGAAGTAGAAGTTGTAAACATCGAATGTGATAAATATCACTTCCATGTACTATTCACTGCAAAACCAACTCTGAATATACCAAAGTATATCAATGCCATCAAAACCATTACATCCAGAGAGATTAGAAAGAATTACCCTGGAATAAAAACAATGCTATGGAAAGATGCGTTTTGGTCACGATCTTATTTCATAGCAACAACTGGTCAAGTTACACTGGACGTACTTAAACAATATGTAGACGATCAAGGGAAACATGCAGCTGACGAAGAAGATCAAAATACATCCAACTGAGGAACAAGTTGATGTTCTTTGGAAATTGTCGGAACAATGTAGACTTGTCTATAATTTCGCATTAGCTGAAAGAAAGGAAACATGGAAGAAAGAACAGAGAAGTGTGAAATATATAGAACAACAGAACAAGTTGCCTGAACTTAAGAGACAATATCCTGCTTATAATATAGTTTACTCGAAAGTCTTACAATCGGTTCTGAAAAAGCTTGACGCAAATTACAAATCATTCTTTTCACTCAGGAAAAATGGAGATAAATCCGCAAGACCTCCAAACTTTCGAAGTCGTAAGTACTTCATGACTTTAGTATACAATCAGAGTGGATTTAGAATAGATGGTAATACTATCATTTTTTCACATAAAGTCAATGATGTTTGTCTACTATTCAATGTGCAGAGCATACTAGATTCATCAAGGATTAAGCAAATCGAGATATACAACGATGATCCTTATAAAGCAAAAGGTGATTTTTTTATCTCCATAACATGTGATGTTTCACCATCTATACACTATGTAGATAACAATCAATATCAAGCCATAGATCTCGGAATAACAAAAATAGTAACCGCTGTGAATACTCAAGGAAAATTCTTTGAGACTAAAACACCGCGTTCAGATCAATATTGGAATGCTAAAATCGATTCGATCAAATCCAGACGAGATCACTGTAAAAAAGACAGTAAACGATGGAACAGGTTACATAATACATATCGAAAAATGGAAGCGAAGAAATCACATCAGATAAAAGATTTTCAACATAATCTTTCTAAAAAGATGATTGAAAATACCAAAGCTAATACCATAATTGTTGGTGATCTCAATGTTAAGAGCATGGCACAATCGAAAAAAGCAACTGGTAAAAAGAAACGATCTATAAACAGATCTACTCAGAATCAGGGTTATCTATCAAGATTCATCGGATTCTTAACCTACAAAGCAGAACTTAGAGGTAAGAAAGTAATAAGAATCGATGAGAGTTATACTTCGAAAGCATGTCATTCATGTGGAAAATTACATGATATGCCTCTTTCGGAAAGAAATATGGTATGTGATTGTGGTAACGTAATAGATAGAGATCGTAATAGTGCTATCAATATCATGAAACGTTTCCTATCACAAAATGCCTTGTGGACAGGCTATCAACAATTTGTTGGTAATCTTCGACAATACAGGCTTCCCGATGGAATTGAGATTCATAGAATCGAAGCCAAATGACAGAAGTACTCGAATGAAGCTCCACCCTCACTGCAAAGCAGTAGGGTGGGGTAGTTCACTCGTTGCATCAGCAGCATATGTTATAGGATCTGGACTATAATTATTTCCTGGAGCAGCCAATATAAATTTTTTAGGACTTCTATCACCCAGAATCTCTCCTAAATATGTCCGTGGTCCAAGAGGATCTGAATTTGACACTTCATAGAAATCACCATTTGCATCATCTTTAAGCAAATTCCCTCTTGAATGAGCTGCTTTTTTTAATGCGTTTAATTTTCGACCTATACTAAAACACAATATTCCAAGGACATTACACGTTGTTTTTGGTTTAATTTTGCTTGAAGGAATAATAACACATCCCTTTAGAAACGATTGCCTGATTTAATAGCGATCATAATCACCGGTGAGATAATTGAAAGAGTTATGCCAAGTCCAGCGATCTTTAAAGGCGATAAAACACCAATTATAGGAACTGTTATGTAATGTTGAAAAGCTATAGCTGAAAAAAGAGCATAAAAAAAAATAACTGTTACTATCAAAGCTCCACATAAAACTAAATTACTGATTAACTTACCATTAATTTGGTTTCCTGTTTGCATATTTCCTCCGCACATTTACTGACGATTGACATAGCAAAATAAATAGCATATAGCAAAACAATTATTCTAATTAAATAAAAATATGAACTAACGTTTGTTATTAATTTACGATTGCTTATAGTTTGTCCTGTTCGCATGCTGCCTCTGTGCAGTAATACTATTGTATATAGATGAACTATCGTCTCTTTTTATAATAAAGATACACTAATTCATAACGTACATGATCAACTATGTTTTAAAAGTTTATAAGTTTATCCGATTGGAGCAAGAAGACCACCGGATGAATCCGGTGGATGAATTGTGTCTCACAACGAAAAAAGGCATATATATCATAAAAGCCTTATCTTTGTGCTGAAATTTTGATTTTTTTGGAACGAGTGATCTAGATGAAAAGAGGGTATAGATATCGAATATATCCAGACAGTGAACAATGTTCTCTTTTAGAGCAATATTTTGGTGGTGTTCGCTTCATCTACAACCGGTCACTTTTCATTCAGAATTTGATGTATTCTAAGTTCAAACAATGGGCAAGTAATTTGAAGCCAGAATACTTTGGACTATTTTTACTATGTTCACTGGTTGTTATCTGGTTACATTTCCGGAGGAGAACATGATCCGAAGAATAGACAGGAGACCACTGCCCTGAATTCAGGGCGGCTTGGTCATAATATGAAAAAGTTTTTATCTAAATCAAACGTTCTGTAAAATACAACTGTTATAGAGATGTTTTTATGGAACTAAATACAAATAGAGTACGGTTAGTTACAACAAAAGAACAGTTAGAAACAATTTCGCAAAAAGATAAGATTATTCATCTAACCTTCTGCCCAAGTTATACAAACATCGAAACCATCTTAAAAAAATCACCAAACATAAAAGCATTGATTATAGCAGAAAGTCATTGGAACAGAAGATCAAAGGCATTAGATATAATTATCAACATCGCAAAAATAAAAATAATTCAAATTTCATTAATCAATACAATTTCAACATCGGTCTGTCAGTACGTTGAAGTACCGGAACATATAATCGAAAAAATACAATCTCAGAAAAACCTCACACAGGAACAAGCACATAGTATCCTACAAGAAGAAACAGAATTTCCTCCTACACTCATACCGTTTCTAATTGAGGTAATCAACTAGAAAAACCCATAGAGGATTTCGAAAAACCCCGGTATTTGAAAATTGTTTTATATACCATTTATAAAAGATCGGTTAGAATTGGAGGTTTATCGAAATCCTCCATATTATTTTTGATACTAATCTCATAAGAGGTAATCTAATGATCAAAAAAATATTTTGTATACTTTTTGTAATTTCATTTATGATCTTAAATGCCAGTGCATCTGAAAACTTCGTTACTGATGTAACATATGACTTAAGTGAAGGACCCTTTCTCAATACTGCTGTTACAAATCCTGAAAGCAAAAATGTCAGACAAATTGTAATGGGAGAAAAAGGAGTAGATTCACTGGAAAACTTTCCAATATCTACAACGGGGTGTTACAGAAACGTAACGAGTCCCAACGGAGAATATCTGGCAACGAAATTTGAAATGTACAAAAGTGGAAATATCCTATACGAGATTCATGCAGCCGGAATGCTTCCATTCAGAGTAGCTTTTTCCCCGGACAGCAGTATGTTTGTTATTCCAAAAGAGAAAAACGTAGTGGATAACAACTGTACTGGAAGAAAATTAATTGGGTTTGAGGTCAGATCCTCAGAAACCGGAAAAAGAATAAATGAATTCTTCTTCGACCTGTATACTGAAGGCATTTATCCACAAGAAATGTACAAAAACAATTTAGTACAATTGTACTGGTCAGCAGATGGATCAGCCATTATAGCAGATTATGTTCACAAGGAATATGCTGTAGAATATGATCCTGCAGCAGAACTGTCATACATAAAATGTGATATTGATTATTCAGCACTTTCACATAACGAAACTATGTCTAATGAAACAGTATATAGCGGTCCATCCTCAGTAGAAATCGAAGATATCAATTCAAATATTAATTCATCTCAAACATCCGAACCATCTGCACAAGAAGCAAGTTCTGCTCCTGGCTTTAGTGTGATTCTTGCAGGTTTATCCATAATTATTGTTGCCAGGAAACATTTCCAAAAGTAATTTTTTTATGAAGAAGATATTTTCCTATTTTTTTCTATTAACTATCTTCGTATAGTTAATATAGATTAACAACTCATATTTTTGTTTACTATTAATAGGGACAGACGACATTATTAATTTCTCACACAGCATAGCTAAGTCAACTACCTTACCCTGTCAGCCACCCATAAGAATGCTTAATTGACATTTAAACTCCTTCCGAGGCTTCGTAGAAGGCAGGGAGGAGTAGTTGAAAATAACAGAGTCCTCGAGGCCATTAGCAATTTAATGGATGCTAATACAGAAACATATTGAGCCATTCAATGGCTCATCTTTTTTTTCATAAGTAAACCCAAATCATTTATTAATATGAAGCTCATGTAGAATTAAAAAAGCAAACAAGTAGACACATGCAAAATAATAGCCAAAATATACAGATAATCGATATCGATTACTACATTGACAGTAACCGGCCTATAATTCGCATCTATGGAAAAGATGATGCCGGAAAGAGCATATGCTGTCTGGTTCCAGGGTTCGAGCCGTATTTCTTTGCACAGGCAGATAATCCAGCCGAACTATGCAACCATCTTACAGATGCATTCGACTGTATTCAAAAAGCTGATATTGTAGAAAAATTCCTTCCAATTGGTTATCAAACTAAAAAAGTACCGATTGTAAAAATCACCGTCACGCTTCCTACTGATGTAAGGAATATAAGAGAACAAATATCTGAGCTCCCGGGAGTAAACGAAATATTCGAAGCAGACGTAATGTTCCATAATCGTTTCCTTATTGATAAGAATCTTCATCCATTGAAATGGATAACTATAACTCCTGTTTCAGCAGAAAAAGAGCTTCATCCAACAAACATCTTATGTGAACAAACTATCACTGCAGAAAAGGTAGAAGAAATTGACAAAATAACACATGCTCCATTCAAATATCTTGCATGGGATATTGAATGTTTGCCTGATAATGGAGCTCTTCCAACTCCAGATAAATCTCCAATCATTCTAATGAGCATAGCATTCTCTCCAGAATACAAGGGAATGAACACATTGGTCCTTGCATCGAAAAAGATCGATGGCGTTGACAAAGAGACTGAATGTTATGATAATGAAAATGACATGATAAATGCATTTTTCAGCACCGTCCGAGAATACGATCCTGATGTTTTAACTGGATTTAATACTGATGGGTTCGATACAAAATACGTTGTTGATAGATGTAAGAAGATAAATACTGAATCCGGAACTTCTGTAATCAATTTCAAGATTGGAAGAGATGGGAGAGATTTAAGTTTCCGAGTATTTGGTGCAACTACATCTGTTTCAATACCTGGAAGAATAGTTGCAGATGTACTACCACTCATAAGAGAAGGATTCAAGCTAAAAAGATACAAGCTCGAAAACGTAGCTAAAGAACTCATTGGTAAAGAAAAATTAGACGTTCCACCACAGGAAATGGAAGCATACTGGAACGATCCTAGCAAGATTCATACATTTATCGAGTATTCCAGGAGAGACTCTGAGCTTGCCCTTGAGCTTCTCTTGAAACTCCAGCTACTTGATAAATATCTAGCATTAGCACAGGTTAGCGGCAGACCACTACAGGACGTTATTAATGGTGGCCAGACAAACCTGGTAGAACAGCTATTGATGTCTAGATTCAGGGATATAGATCGATTAATGGCCATGAAGCCAAACGATGAAACTGTTGAAGAAAGAGAAAGAGAGAGCAATGTAGTTGGAGCGGATGTACTTGATCCTAAAAAAGGCCTGCATTGTAACACAGTTGTAGAAGACTATAAATCTCTCTATCCAACCATAATGATGGCAAGGAACCTTTGCTATACAACCGTTATAATAGATAAAACAACACCAAAAGAATCAATGATAATATCGCCTTCCGATGGTCATTTCATTAAACCGGAAATATTCAAAGGAATAATTCCCAGTATACTTGAAGGTCTCCTTGATAAAAGAGTAGCAACTAAAAAGATGATGAAAAACGCAAGAGATGAAAACGAAAAGCGTGTTCTTGATGCTACTCAGCTTGCTCTGAAAATATTACTTAACAGCTTTTATGGTTACTCAGGCTATATACGGGCAAGATTATTCAGTCTTGAAGTTGCAAACTCTGTTACAAGCTACGGAAGAGAAAACATCCGCAATACTCAAAATACAATAAACAATGAGATCGTAACCCTCACTATAAGAGATAATCAAGCTCTAACTCCTAATGAATTGGATGGAACACAACCTAACGATATAATAGTCCTTCTTACACCTATCTATGGCGATACAGATTCTATCTTTATCCATTGCACTGATATTAATGGAAATGAATTCGAAGAAGAAGAATTCACGTTAGATATGTCAGCACTTGTAGGAAAAAAGATAGCAGAAGTAGTTACCAGCAAATTACCAGAACCAATGGAACTTCAGTACGAAGCAACAGCTAAGAGGATCCTTCTGGTTGCCAAGAAAAGATATGCTATGTGGCAGTTCGAACAGGCAAAAGACGGGTGGATTCAGAAAATCAAAGTTAAGGGCCTTGAAACAGTAAGAAGGGATTGGTGTAATCTTACTTCCAAGACACTAAATATTATTCTTGAAGCTATACTTAAGGAAGGAGATGTTGATAAGTGTATTACATACGTACAAGATGTCATCGCCAAAATAAGGAAAATAAATGATACCAGAGATGAAGCATTTATTGCAGAACTTACTTTAAGTAAAACACTATCAAGGCCACCATCTTCATACAAGAACAAACAACCACATCTTACTGTAGTTGAAAAGATCAGAGAAAGAGGCGGTCAGGTTCCAATTACCGGAGAAAGAATTCCATTCCTGATTACAACTGTGGGATCAGGTTATGTCGAACAAGCCGAAGATCCAGCTTATGTAATTGAACATAACATCCCAATAGATACCAATTACTACATTCAAAAACAAATCATCCCTCCGGCATTGAGATTACTTGAAACGTTTGGAGTGAAGAGAACAACTCTTGAGATCAATCAGAACCAAAAAGGGTTATTTGACTTTGGAAAACAAGAAAAGGAAGAACAATCTCCCAAAAAGAAAAACTCTGAACCAGCTCCAATAGATAAACAACCCTCAACAGATAACAACGATAAAGGAACAAAGCGTCAGAAATCATTATTCGAATACTGATTTCTTTTTTCTATCACAGTAATATACAAAAATTACAATCACATTTAAGAGTGCAAGTGAACTACCTCTGGTTAAAACCAGAGGCTTCCTACTTCATTCCCCTGACTTTTGTCAGTGAGTCCATAGGCTCTTTCCCATGTTCCATGGGTGTTTAGATTACTCAAAGCTATTTTCTTGATATTGATACTTGCATTCCTGTCTCTATCATGTAATGTTTTACAGGAAGGACATTTCCATTCCCGGATGTCAAGAGTTAATTCCTTATTATTGTATCCACAGACATTACACAACTTTGATGATGCATCAAACCTACCAATTCGTAGAATGGTCTTACCATACCATTCTGCTTTGTACATTAACTTTCGGATGAACTCAGACCAACCAACATCACTGATGCTTTGAGCAAGACAATGATTTCTGATCATTCCTTTTACATTCAGGTCTTCCATTGCAACTGCTTGATTTTCGCTAATTATAGTTGCAGAGACCTGATGCTGGAAATCATTTCTCTGGTTTGCTACCAATTGATGCTGTTTTGCCAATTTAGCAACCGCTTTTCTCCTATTCTTCGAACCTTTTGGTTTCCTGGATACACTCCTTTGTAATTTGATAAGCTTCTTCAATGACTTTTTCAGGAACTTAGGATTATCGATTACCTGTCCTGTTGACAAAACAGCAAACGACTTGATACCAACATCAATCCCAACGGTTGTTTCTTCGGTGAAACTAAGAGGTTCTGGATATGGTTCATTGTCTTCAATTAAAATACTAACATGATATCTTCCAGCTGGTGTTCTGGAAACAGTCAAAGTCTTGAGGACTTTGAATTCCCTGTTAAGTTTCTGGTCAAGAATTAGTTCTCCATTGTCTTCTTTTAAGACAAGATTATTTTCAATGAATTCTTTGCTTAAGAAATCCCTATGAATAATTATCTTCATCCAACCGATTTTCGGAAGGTAGATATGCGAAGAAGTCAGGTTGATCTGATAGTTCTGAGGAACTTGAAATGAGAAATTGTTGTCTTTCTTTTTCTTGGTTGTTGGATAAGAACCATTTCCATTAAAGAAGTTCTTAAATCCAATCAATAGATTTCTATTTGCTTGTTGTAATGACTGAGAGTTAATATCCTTTAACCATGGAAATGTTTCCTTAAGGGAAACCAAATGATTGTTAAGGTCTATCTCAGTGATGTTTGTTCTAAATCTGTTATACATCAGGTTCTTGAGAGATAGAGAATGGTTGTATACGAATCTAGCAGCACCGAAATGTTGTTCTAACAAAGTTCTTTGTTCCTTGTCAGGATAGACTCGATATACATTACCCTTCTTCATTCGGTTCACTCATCTAAAAAGCAGGTTATTATTTCAGAATATAATATGCTTCGATACTATATATGCTTTTTTTAGTTGAAATCGCAATTCATCCACCGTTTAAAAACGGTGGTCTTCTTGCTCCAACGTGATAAATCCAAACAAGTCATAGAGTGATATATTGGATAAAATAGAACAAAAAGCAATCATAATATTGCTTATCGAAAGGAGTGAACTACCCCTCCCTAATCACCTCACGGTGATTTGAGGAAGGAGCTTCCTACGAGTATTTGTCTCATCTCGAGATCATTTTTGTAGGAATGATCCCGATCAACAAACCTGTTTGTCGTAGATTATCAATTGTATTTTGATAGCTCGTCCACAAAGCATTATGTTTGAAATACCTTAAGAGTATGTTCACGGAACTATTACAATCCCTATCAATAACATTACTACAGTAACCACATTCATAGGTTCTGTTGTTAAGTGTCATATCCTTGATAATTCCACAAACACAACATTTCTTTGAGGTATAGGATTCATCAATTCTTATTACTCTCTTACCCAAAGCTTCAGCTTTGTAGGTCAAGAATTGAGCAAATCTACCTATATGTCCTGAGTTATGAGTACCACGATTGGTACTCCTGTCTCTTTTATTTGCTTTTAGCTTAGAAGAAGCCATTTGTTTTACATCTAGTTTACCAATAATGATAGTATTAGCATTCGTATTCTCAACAATGTTTCTGGTAATTTTATGCTGGTTGTCTTTCAATTGATTGGACGATCTTCTCTTTATCCTACCAAGGTTATTATGTAATCGTTTCCATTTTCTACTATCCTTCTTGCAATGATCTCTCCTTGATTGAATCTTCTGAATCTTAGGTTCCCAATACTTATCCGGTCTCCTATTCTTCAATTCTGTAAATTTACCATCTGAATCGACCATTGTTTGTTTGATCGTACCTATATCAATAGCAAGATAACAATCATTATTACAATGTTTTTCTGCAGGCACTTCATAGGTAATGGAAATATAAAATTCGTCATCTTTCTGGTAAAGGTTGACCTGAACTATATCAGTAGCCTTACTAATAATTCTTTCTTCAATCAGAGTAACCGGGAGTTCAAATGTCAAAGGTACTTCATATGGATGTTTATGTGAAAAATCAATGAATATTTTGTCCTGTTCAAAGTATTCTACTTATGGTTTATGGATTCGAGTATCCATGGATTTTCTTATGATAACATTACCATTAGAATCAGATATTTCAAATCCAGATTGGTTATAGATCATCGTAGTGAAATATTTCTTGCCTTTGAATCCAGGAGGTCTGGCTTTGATATCCTTGTTCTTTTTCAAATTGAAAAACGACTTATAATCATTATCAAGATACTTCAAGGTTCCCTGTAACACTTTAGAGTATACCCATTTATACTCAGGATATTTTTGCTTAATTTTAGGTAAATCATCCTGTTGTTTCCTATAACCAATCTTAATTTTGTTCTTATAAGCATCCTGACGTTCCTGCAAACCAAAGTTATATACAAATCTACATTTTTCAGATAGATCCCATAGAACAGATTCCTGTTCCGGAGTAACATCTATCTTGATTGGTAACGTCAACTGCATACAAAAAACCCAGATATTATAACGATAGTAAATTATATAAACGTTAGCATGAGATTGATTATTGTATCAATTATATCGCTATCATCCCCCACCTGTCGCTACGCTCTGAGGAAGGGGACTCCTCGCTTAGAAGTTAAAAGATTCTCGGTGGTACCTTGAGAATAAAGATAATTAAGTCTCTGGAAGAAATAAATACTTTAAAAGGAACATCTATTGTTCACATATCCTTTCGTCCTTCTAGGGATGATATTTTAGCAATCCATAAAGCTTGTCCTAATATGAAAGCAATCCAGCTTCCACCATCACATTTCAATACTCTATCGCTGTCAGCAACTTACTATCTAAAAATAGTTGGTATCAAACTCATAAAGGGTAATATGATCAGAATTATGGACAATAGAAATTCAGAATATACTATCAGTGACCTTATCATTACAAATATTAGACAAAAAATCATTGCCGGAGAATCCGATCACTCAATAATCCAATCATTCAGTGATTATAAAAATCCAAGCAAAGAGTTATTACAGTTCATAATTAATGAGATCAAAGAAACCTCTCGAACTACATCTAAAAATGAGTAACTAATAGAACACTCAAATTTAGTACGTTTTATTCTTCTTTTTCATTCAAATATATACAGCGGACATGAAAAAATAGATAGGTCAATATACTTAGACATCATCAAATTGATAAAAACAATAAATGTGAAAATATGAACGAATCCCCTTGTAACATAAAATCCTTGCCTTTGCCAGAAAAAATACAGCAGTTCTATATTGATTCTGGAATTACACAACTATATCCACCTCAGGGAGAAGTAGTTCAAAAAGGATTACTTGAAGGAAAGAATACACTTGCAGCGATTCCAACAGCCAGCGGAAAAACCCTCCTTGCAGAACTCGCAATGCTTAAACATGTCATTGATGGTGGAAAAGCATTGTATATTGTTCCATTGATAGCTCTTGCAAACGAGAAATATCATCGTTTCAAAGAGTTTGAAAAATTGGGCATCAATACAGGCATTTCAACAGGTGAATTGGAATCAAAAAGTGAAGGCCTTGGAAAGAATGATATCGTTGTCTGTACATCCGAAAAAACAGATTCTATGCTACGTAATGGGACTCAATGGCTACAGACATTATCAATCGTTGTTGTAGATGAAGTACATCTGCTAGACGAAAAAAGCAGAGGACCCACACTTGAAATAGTAATGACCAAACTTAGAAAAATACCTAACCTGCAGATCGTAGCTCTCTCAGCAACAATAGGAAATACCCAGGTACTAGCAGATTGGCTCAAAGCCGAACTTACGGTAAGTGATTGGAGGCCAACTAAACTACAAGAAGGAGTTGTATTTGGGAAAGCAATGAATTTCTTATCTGAAGATCCTGTTATTCAAAAAGAAATAGTACATAATACAAAGGAACCAGCAGCAGATGTCGCACTAGATACCATCAAAGAAGGTGGACAATGTCTCGTATTCGAAAGTTCAAGAAGAACCTGTATGTCTTTTGCTAAGCGTTTTTCAAATCCAAAGAATAAAGAACATAAACAAATCAATATCCTTCTAAGCCAAGATGAAAAGAATAAGCTTTCAGAAATATCAGAAGAAATCGAATACGCCAGCGACACCACTGAATCAAATAATCTTGCGGAATGCATTCGTAATGGTGTTGCATTTCATCATGCAGGCCTTAATGCTACACAGAGAAGATTAGTAGAAGATGGTTTCAAAGAAAACAAAATCAAAGTAATATCATGTACTCCAACACTTGCAGCAGGACTTAATTTACCAGCAAGAAGGGTAGTAATCCGAAGCTACCTGAGATATGATGCAAATGAAGGCAATACTCCCATACCTGTGCTTGATTACAAGCAAATGGTTGGAAGAGCAGGAAGACCACATCTTGATCCATATGGCCAATCTTTGTTAATTGCAAAGTCATCGGATCAAATAGATTTTCTAGAAAACAAATATATCCATGCAAAAGCTGAAGATATATCCTCAAAACTTGGATCTGAAAAAGCCCTTAGAAGTCATATACTTGCAATAATAAGCAGTGGAATAGCAAATTCTCAAAAAGGTGTTATAGATTTCCTGTCTGAGACATTTTATGCTCATACGTCCGATCTATCATACTTTATAGAAACCATTAATGACTGTTTATATTTCCTAAACGAAAACGATCTAATTGCAACTGAAAACAATTACCTTAGAGCTACACCTCTTGGCCAACTTGTATCCAAAATGTATATCGATCCTCTTACAGCTGTCATCATAGTAGAGGACCTCAAAAAAGCATCTCAATCAAACATGGAAATAACTGCATTTTCCTTGCTGCAGGTCATATGTAAAACCCCGGATATTCGTACATTATATCTTAAGGGCGATGAATACTTTGAAAATTCGATCTATGCAGATGATCATAAAAACGAAATAATTGATTTTCCCGACATCGATGAAATTAGTGAAATATCAGCAGAATCATTCTTCCAGTCAATAAAAAATGCAAGAATCTTACTTGACTGGATAGAAGAATGCGAAACAAAAGAAATCGTTGAAAATTATGTTATAGGTGAAGGAGATCTTCATTCATTATCAGAATCTGCATCATGGATTGCTCATGCAGTTCAAAGGATCTCAAAACTTAAAGGATTCGATATACAAAACATCTTCCTGGAACCAAGACTCAAATATGGAGCTAGTAAAGAACTGGTCAGTCTCCTTTCTGTAAAGAACATTGGTAGAAAAAGAGCTCGTAAATTATATGACAATGGTATTGGTTCGGTTGATAAAATAAAGTCTACGCCCTTCAGTGAAGTATCAAAACTATTCGGGAACAAGATCACAATTAAAATATTCCATGAACTTGAGCTCCCAATTCCATCAGATATAGTTGACACTCCACAAGTTATACCAGAGCCAAACAAAAAAGAAATAAAACAGCAGAAAAATCTTTTTGATTTTTAGGAAGACACTAAATCTTCGATTTTAACTGGGATAGACTGCTTGACATAATAATCAAATAACATTTCTCCCCACTCAATTCCATCCTTATCAAAACTAACAATGTCGCTTACATGATCAAAAATGCCATTTTTAAAGAACAATGAAATCGAGAAAAATGAGTCAGTAACAACAAAGGCAAGTTTATTGTTGTTACATATATACATATGAGCATCCTCGTAATTCAGATACTCAATTAACTGATCCTTATATTTAGTCTTTAATACGGAATATATGGATTCAGTTACAATGATCTCAACTTTGGTACCACTCTCAGCAAGCCGATTAAAAAAAGAAGGATAAGAAGGGAACATTATAGACGCTAGTCCTTTTAGATACTTTGACTTAACTATATTATCCATAAACCCATCATGGGTATCAAAAATCGAATGATTCTCTGGACAAACCACTTTTGATTGACTCAGCATTTCAAATCTTAGCTGGAGCTCAAAGGGTATATCTGTCAAATCATGCTCCTTTAGAAACTCTTGCTTATCGCCTATAAAAGACAACAAATTTTTAAATTCAGAATATTTTTCTGTAATTATCTGTCCAAGATCAGTTAAATAGTAACTCTTGTCTTTCTTGATAATTAAACCACTTTCAACCAGTTCTCTTGTACGCGGTGCTAACTCTTGTGGTGCAATCTTAAAATAAGAACAAAGATCACTAGCAGATTTCCCTCCATCTTTTAGCAATAAAATAGTCTCGGTTCGGACACCTGAACGGGTAACAATTTGAAAAAGTTTTTTATCCGGCATTTATATACCTACCATGGAAAAGTAAATCACAAATATAAATGTTCGACTAAAATCAACATTAATATTTGAAGTTTTATTCATGACAATCGCTTTAAAGGAATTGATTCATATATATACATATCTATTTTTTTCTCTCTACTAATTAATAGCTTAAGGAAAACCCTACATAAGTTAAAACAGTATCTATTATTTAACGGTTTATATATAAGCAACTCATACGAATAGACACAACCAAATCATATCTTGTAAGTATACAGGAAAAACACATACTTACAGTACATACTATATTTAATCTTAATGTAATATTCATCAATATAATCAAGTAATCCAAAAAAACACATACAACTGACATTATTCTAATATTAAAAACAAAATTGGGAAGGAACAATATGACAAACGATGTCACTCCTAGAATTCTTGGCCAGTATTTTGGCATATCGGGTAACAAACTAAGGACCTTGCAGAAACTGCTATCAAAATCCGGAAATGTAAAGAAAAATCCCATAACCGTAATTGTCTTATTCGATTATGGCACAGTACTAAAACAGATAGCTCCAAAAAAAGAAATTACATATAATCTGATAATAGAAAATATCGACCAATAAGAAAACCGTGATACATATGCCCTCAGAAAAATATCTTGCTCTCCAAAAAATCGCAAGTGAATGTGCCAAAGAAATCAGAAATCATTCACATGTTCATTGCGTATCACACATTGATGCCGATGGAATCACATCAGCAGCTATAATAGCAACAGCATTTGAAAGAGCCGGAATCGATTATGAAATGCAGTTTGTAAAGCAACTTGATGAAAAGATAGTAAAAGAACTTTCAGAACAAAACCATGACCTTGTTATATTCACTGATCTTGGCAGCGGTCAAATAGAGCATATCAATAACTATGGACTAAATGCTATTATATCAGATCACCACAGGCCTCAAGGCCAATATCTCAATCATCTTAATCCACATCTGGTTGGTGCAAATGGTTCCTATGAGCTAAGTGGGTCAGGAACAACCTATATTCTCGCAAACGAACTTGGAGACAACCGTGACCTTGCAAGCCTTGCAATAGTAGGCTGCATAGGAGACCTACAATACAGAAAATACGGAAAGCTTGTAAGTTTGAACGAAGAAATCCTTAAAGCAAATCCTGAGTACGTAATGGCAAAAATGGATCTTTCTCTATATGGGAAGCAGACGCGACCCATACACAAAATGCTTCAGTTCTCAACTGATCCTTATCTGCCAGGCCTTACCGGAAACGAAGACGGATGCATTGAATTCTTGGGTAGTCTTCATTTCCCACTTGCGAAAGATGAAAGGTGGAGACGATGGATTGATCTCGAAATGACAGATAAAAGAAAAGTCATTTCTGCTATTATTGAATATTCAATTGGTCATAATGTCCCAAAAGTAAATATGGACAGAATAGTTGCTGAATGTTATGAACTAGTCAAGGAAAAAGAAGGAACAGAAACCAGGGATGCTATGGAGTTTAGCACACTTCTGAACGCAACCGGAAGGTATATGCAAGCTGAAATTGGTTTTGCCGTTTGTCTAGGAGATCGTGGTGAATATTATAGCCGTGCTTCTACTCTTCTGCAGGAACACAGGAAGAACCTGGTAGATGGAATCAATTATGTTAAAAATACAAATGGTGTAATTGAATTATCACACATTCAGTACTTTGATGCCAAGGATAAGATCCCAGAAACTATAGTTGGTATAGTTGCAGGAATGATTCATTCATCCTACAATAGAAATCTTCCGATCTTTGCATTTTCAAATAAGGAAGACGGTCACAAAGTATCAGCAAGAGGAACACAGATACTTGTTAACAAAGGCCTGAACCTTTCTGAAGCACTCGAGGTAGTATGCAAGGAACTCGGAGGAGCCGGTGGAGGACATGATATCGCAGCCGGAGCAACAATTCCATACGGAACAATAGATCAATTCCTCGAGAAAATGAATATTATGATAAGTCAACAAATAGGTTCAGGCTGAGATAACCATGGTTATTGTTAATTTTCCGTATCCAAGATACATTGCAATAATGGATGATTCCATAATTGCAAAAATTCTTTCTAATACCAGAAAAATTCAGGTATTACCAAATGATATTAACCAGATATTATTATCTTTGATTTCAACTATTAGAGCAGGAATGCGTTACTCCAACTAACATCAAGGTATTTATAACATAAAAACCATTATACTACTAACGATTTTCTAACAAAAAGACAAACAATATACTGAAATATCTGACAGAAGGTTATTGCATGATCCTGACCAAAACTGTTATTATGAAAATAGAAAATCCAGATAACGATCTGGTAGAGACCATGCAAAAGTATTCGGATGGAATGAACTACGCTTCTTCTGTTGTTTTTCAGAACGGAAAAACTATCGGTTCTTACAAATTGCAGAATATCGTTTACAGATATCTCCGGGAAGTTATTGGACTGAAATCCCAGATGAGTTGTAACATCCCAAGACAAGTATCAGGATGCTACAAAACCTTGAAAGAACAGATCAAGGAAGGAAAAGTAATCTGGAAGGAAATAACATTCAGTCCGTATTCGATGACACTTTCCTACAAAAGAGATTTTAGTATAAGTCAGAATTTAGTTTCTATTACAACCATTAATAATGGGAGGAAACCATACAAAATACAAAGTTATGATAATGCACAGCAATACTTCGATGGTACATGGAAATTCATAGCATCCAAGGTTGTAAGACATAAGGATAGTAATCATTATTTCCATCTTTCTGTTGAAAAGGAAGTTCCAGAAAAAGAACTGGAGGAATCATCCAATTATATGGGTGTTGATCTGGGAATGAAATACCTTGCTGTTGCATCAACCACTGAAAAGAACTGTAAGTTTTTTGCAGGAGATCATATCAAAGATATCAGAAATCAATATAGGTCAATGCGAAAAAGGTTACAATCGAAGGGAACTTTGTCAGCAAGAAGAATGATCAAACATATTTCTGATAAAGAACAACTTCTTATGCGACATGTAAACCATATGATATCAAAACAAATTATTAAATTCGCCATTGAGAACAAGGTTTTTTTGATAGGATTAGAGAACCTAAAAGGTATTCGTGAGAACAAAGTAAGGAAAGTTCGTAAAGACAAACGCTATCATCAAAGTAGCTGGGCATACAGACAACTGCAGGATTTCATTACATACAAAGCAAAAGAAGCAGGAATACAAGTCCACTTTGTGGACCCTGCTCATACTTCACAGGAATGCAACCGATGTAATCATGTTTCCAATACCAACAGGAATCGGTTGAAATTCATATGTAAAAAATGCGGATATGAGAACAATGCAGATATGAATGCTTCGATGAATATCGAAAGAAGAACAAGGGGTTTCGGGTATATCTCGTTATCTCAGGGGTGTCTGTCAGCCACCCAGACGAATGCATAATTGAAATTCAAGCCCCATCATCGACAGCCGAAGGCTGGCAGGGTGGGGTAGTTGACTGTAAAACTGACTGCTTCAGCAACAGAATCTTTCCAACTTGCACCCCGTATTGAGAACTAACAAAAGCACCACAAATAGGATCCTAACATGTCTCATAATAGTTCATTTCCTCCAGTAACAACAACCCTCCTGCCAGAGTATAGTTTATTTTTAAGGTACATACTTGATCATTACAAGCTCCCTCATATAAACTGTGAAATAAAAGATATTGGAGACACTATCGCTTGCCAGGGCTATTCCATAATCTATCTTTCAATTGGATTAGTACAAAACTGTAGTCAGAATACAATCAAAACTGTTCTTGCTCATGAGACATCTCATCGTACTCTTTTTCCAGGAACAACTGTAGAACAAGAACTACATGTTGCAATATCAAAAAACGAAGGAATTGTAAAAAAACATGTTCCAGAGTTCTTGAATATAATATACGATCTACTAATTGATCGCATAAACCTTCTTGAAATGGAATGGCAAGATACATATATTTATGGACTTGAGGAACTAAGACCATGGAATTTTACAAACGAAGATATTTCTCCAGATACCATTTTCCAAAACCTGAATGTAGCCATGGTATACGATTATTATGGACGTAGTTACCAATTAGGAATTACAGAACAAAAGATATTTGATCTATTATACACCGATCACAGGCCGTTTGAAAAAAGGCTCATTGAACTTGCCAGAATATTCAAAAACTGGTACGATTCATCAATTCCAAAATCAACACCAAGAGGGAATGAAGAACAATCATCTGGATTAGATGAACAAGAAACAGACTCTGAAAAAACAGAACATGACAATAATACTCAAAACGGAAAAGGCAAAAATAATAAAAGAATCCTTAATCCATCACTACCACTTGAAAGAGAACTGACAAAAGAAGATCTCGAAAAAATAGCTGATAAATTATCAGATATATACGATGATCTTGATCCCAAAAAAGATATTGGACAAGATCTAAAAACAGAATTCCGCAAAAAAAGAGCTAAAAAAATAGCATTGCCTCTGATAGCAGCATCACAATCCAATTCTAAAAAAGAACTAAAATCGAGAGGATCATGGAATTCTAATCATTCAATGAGAGAACTTGATCTCATTAGAACACTGAATACATTTGGAATAGTAATCCCTGAGATAACGACTAAGAGAATAGCTGAGATTAATACCCCAAAACAATCATCGTTAAAAGATAAACCACATATCGTGATTGTTGCTGATACTAGTGGCAGTATGTTAGGAGCACCAACTGAACGAATGATAGATGCTATTATAGCTGTAAATGCAGCAGCAAAAAGAAAAGAATGGCCTGTATCACTGATTGAATTTAATGATAGCATTACTCTCCACATAACAAAAAGCAGAGACTATTATCAAAACGAAGAGATAATGTCAAAAATAGAAGCAACCAGATATGGGACAAATATACATTCTGCAATTAAATATATCAGTAAACTGGGTTCAGGAAATGCTATATTCATTTTAACAGATGAATCAAACAATTCTCTGATACTAAAAGAAACATATCAACGATTGTCTGAAATCAAAAACAATAGAAACGATATTTTTCTTTATTGTATAGGACAGGAATTTACAAGCCAATTCACAAAAATAATAAAACCTGTAATCACAAAAGCCTATTCCATTCCTACAGATAAAAACTATTCTGGTCTGGTTATAAGCAATATAATGGACCTGTGCTGAAATTAAGCCACAGGTTCTGTAGGCACAAAAACACCAATTGAGATAATGTAATCAATCAAATCCTGAACAACATTTTCCGAAAGCAATGGGCGTGCTTTCAGTATTTTCTCTTCAAGATCTTTTCGGGAAATCATTTAATTATCAAGATGGATTTCATCAAGAACTTCATCGAAGAATATTTCTTTTATCTGTCCATTCTCTGATTCAAGGTGCATGTTATTAACAGTATGTTCAGATAGACCAAGAGTTAATTTTTCACATGAATCATACTCATACATAGCATAGTCCATAAGAACTCTAATACTTTCAATATCCATCGAACCAAGAGATTTTCTGAAGAACGAAATCATATTTTGGTTCAAGCAATAGAGAAAACCATTTACATCATATACATAAATTCCAGAACGATACTGATTACTACATGTTGAAACTGATATTTGACATCCATATTCTGGTTCTGATACTTTATTAATATGTATCTGACAAGACAAACTCGGCTCATTCTGTATTTCTATATTCTCATATATTAATAAACCATTAGCAGAAATATTCATGAATTTGAGAGTTTCCTCAAATTTAATATTCATTATACTTACATGAGGATAATTGTAAAAAGTCTTTAGAATAAACTCCCAACTAAATCTCATAAAATTATCTATTACATGGTTATTATATATACCTATCCATTTTCAAAAAAAGCACATTCTTTTCGAGTAATATGACATGTCAAATTAATCCAGAAACAATTAAATCAACATGGCATCCTTCATCTGAAAAAGAAATCGAATATTTTTATCATTACATTTTCCCTGAAATTGCAGACAAAAACCAGGAATATCTCAATCCTAATAACATTTCGGAATTCGGATTTGCTCCGGTCAGACCAATTTCAACAACCAGAGGAACAAGAGATTTCTTGAGAAGAACCAATACATCAATCAGTAACATAACCGAACTTCAGGAAATATGCCTGCATATAAAAGAAAAAGATCCTATAAAAAGCATACATGAAAACGTTCTGTTCAAAGGCGTATACTTCAAACTAAATAACATAAAGAACTACGGTTGGCTCCTTGCATTTGATATCGATGCAAAGCATATCGCAAAAAACGGATTATGTCCTTTTCACTCCGGCTATGAGAATTCCACTGATCCGGAAATAAATAAAGTACAATCATTACAACCCTACGGATACTCTTACTGTTATAATTGCCTATTATTATCAATTCAATATGCGTTTAATCTTAGAGAAATTCTTGTAGATTGGGGATTCAATGAAAGTAATATTCATATTTATTATTCAGGACAGGGAACACATATACATGTAACTGATCCTATCAGCTGGAACTTTGGACCAGCAACAAGAGAATACATAAAAACTACTCTTATTCAAAAATACCAGATACCTCTTGATCCAACAGTAACAAATGATATAAATAGGGTACTTAGGTATCCAGGCAGCTTAAATGCCTCAGTAACAAAACCAGTTTCCTTAATAACTAAAAAAGACCCAGTAAAGGCGTTCTACGAAGTGTTAGAAAATGCAGCAATCAGAATTACACCCTATATTTAATGCACAAAAACAAACTGATACTAACCTTATAGAACCATTTAATGCATTGAGACCTTTGAATATTTTTAATGAAAAAACACTTATAAAGAAGATCATCTCAATGTCATTCGATGGTAATACAACTGGACTTTCTCTTGCAGAATTCTTATCGCTTGACCATGCATATGCCTTGTTCTCAATCACCGGTTGGTTACTCCATAATGCATCCATGACACAAATCGAAAAGAACTGCAGAAACCTATTCACATGGAGCATTCTGGAATATCTTGAAAATAAACCGATAAAAAAACAGGTTATCCAGGCAATATTCGGAAAAAATGCAATTGAAAAAGGTAATCTTATAATTCCATTATCAGACATAAATGAAAATATTCCTTTTTCAAGAGATAATTCTATTATAGACTATCATGTTGTAGTTCCTCCTCACGTTTACATGGACAAAATTCCAACATACTTTGAATCATCTTTCAAGTCAATGATATCCTTTTTTGAAAGTAAAATTGAACAGAGCATCAAAAATGAAATAAAAAATATCTTCCAGGATATTGTTGATCAGCTTCTGGAAACAGGAAATGTCAAAGGACCATGGCTACTATATGAATTCAATGCAGATCCTTATTTGAAATTCGCTGTAGACATTCTCCTGAAAGATGCATCAACTCAACAAACACTTAGCATAGTTGACATACGTGATGCAATCGAGCAATACTATTGTAGACATGTATGGGAACAAAGCTTCAAAAACAAACTATTAAAACTAGATGACAGAAACTTAATGCAGGTATATGAAAAAGCTCAAGAATCAAAAAAATTCCCCGAAATAAGACTAGTAGATCCTTTTGCTTTAACTATTCAGAACAGCACAAAAATCACACTAAAAACAATAGAAGACATCCATAAACTAAAACAATTTCCTTGTATGGCAAAAGCAATCGAATCTTCAGAGATATCACATGATATAAGAACGGCTTTTTTCTCAACTCTCTTGTGGTTCTTCTCAAAAGCAGAATGCCATCAAATATTGAAATCAAGAATGAATGACAAAAAATACAACCAGGAAATAGCAGAAAAACAAATTAATTCATTGATTGACATAGACAATACTCCAAAATATATCTACGGAACCCGTGGATTCGGAAAATATTGTATTGGCTACTCTATGTGTCCTCAGTGTTGGATAAAAGCACTCGACTTCCCTGAAAATTATTACCATAAGAAAGATATCTTAAGACAAAGATATAATCTAAAAAACGAGGTTTCTTCAAAATGTCAAACTCCCTCTCCAATACCCAAAATGATAACCGTTTAAATGAATTCAGAAACATAATATCAGAAATTAAAACTATATGTACAATTCTACCATCGATCTTTGTAAATCTAAATGGAACATTTACAGCATGCCTGCAGGTTGATTATACAGATGAACATATCTGTCAGATTGGAGCATATACAGCTCCTTCCGGAAAAACAAAGATAATTATCAACCATACATGTCCAGAATATAATGGAAATGATAATTGTAAGCATATCGACTTTGCTTTATTGATATACGAAGTTTATGTTAACAGAACTGGTGGTTTTGCACAGGAATTTATGAACCCTTATTTAATTCCGAACCATCCAAATGAATATTACGAAATGCTAGGAAGGTTTGAAGATAAACTCAATGATCTCATTAAAATCAGTATCATTAATAGATTCACACCAGATCCCAATCTTGAAGATATGGTTAATATTACAGAAGATATCATTTTCCTTACTGATACACCAATAAGATCAGTATCAATAATACCACAAAAAAAGCAGACAAAAAATGCTACAGGCAAAAGCAGTAATCTAGATGATATTGTACTGGACTACATGCTATCCTGACATACTCCCACCGCTAAAGCTGGTGGGGTTCTATAGTTGATTGCGTTCCAACCAGAGCTATTTTAGGGATATCAGTGTTCCCTTCCACTAAATCTCTTTCTTTAGTGGATTGAGATATGTATGGACTCTCTGCAATATTGAACGCTGCATTGATATCCGCATTCTCAACATGTCCACATTCTGGACATTTGAAACTCTTTCCTTCTCTGTTTCCTATACATCCGCACCTGCTACAAGTCTGGCTAGTATAAGCAGGATTTATATAGACAACATCCACACCATGCAGCTTAGCCTTGTATTCTATGAACATTTGAAGTTGATAGAATGACCAACTGTTCAAGGAGTATCTGAAAGATTTAGAGGGTTTACTGGTTTTTCTGATTCCAGTTAAATTTTCGAGCTTAATTCCACTATTATTAGCAATAGCAGTTTTTACAATTTTGCTGCTAATTTTATGGTTCAAGTCTCGAACTATTCTACTTTCTCTGTCTTTGATTTGTTTAAGTTTCTTAAACTGTCTTTTCTTCTGCAAGTCTTTCCTGATATGTTTATATTTGTTATGTGTATGCAATCCTTTCTTTCCTAACTTCAACACCTTTCCTGTAACTGAATTTGCTACTACTGCTATGTGTCCGGTTGTGTTTCTATCTATTCCAATATAATTGGTTACATCAACACGTTCTTTTTCAGGAATGCTAACGGACAGATAGATATACTGCTCATCAATTTCTACTTGATTGGCTTTTTCAAATGGTACATGGTACTGAAATGTTAGCTTCAAGCATGGGATTTTGATAGTCTTGGCAGCATGGTTAACTTGAATGCTCTGAGAAGGTACAGTTAGCTTGACACTGCCTACTCTTTTCAGCTTCTTGTTACTCGAATACTTTTTAAGAATTTGGTTGGATATAGCCGATTTCAATCTTATATGCTTTACATCAGCAGATGAGCGTGTTTTTGTTTTAAGTGCATACGTAGCTACAGCTCTGGCTTTTCTAAGTTCTTCTGAAAAATCTCTACCATGCTGTATTTTGTATGTTAAAATCATTTGTTCTTCTGTTCCTCTATGTATCGCTTGATAGTCTGTTCACTGATATGCCCACATGATTCTACAAAATAGCTACGTGTCCATAGTGTAGGTAATCTGGATTTAGGATGGCTAAATTCCTTCCTTTATTCATGAGACGTGTATCCTTTCAACTGCTGTATTATCCAATGTGGACTTGCTGTTGGCGGTGCTTTAAAAAACAAATGAACATGGTCTGGCATTACTTCCATTTTTTCTATGATTAATCCAAGTTCAGATGCTTTTGAATATAGCAATTCTTTTAGCCGGATTTCGATATCATTGGTCAGTACTTTTCGTATATATTTTGGACACTAAATAATATAATATCCAATGTTGTAGACGGTTGTATTGCTATGAGTCCATCGTGTACTAGCCATTGATATATTATACAGTTGCCAAGTATATATCATTACCGGATTGTTGGACAAGTGTACGCCATTCATCCCACGACTAAGTCAGGGGCCTTCTGGCTGCTTTATTCGAAAAAGCTCGCAGCCGGATTTCTGATTCTAAGCGTTTCTTTGCTTCTTCTTCGGTTATGTTTTTCCAATACATTTCTTGTTTTACTCTGTAACTTAACTCTTTCTCTGCCTGCAACCAATATCTCACACTATCACCATATTTGTTTTCTCACCTCTACCATATTAAGATTATCTTATGTGGTTATTATAGGATTAGGGTCCTTGTAGTATCCTCACTCAGCAAAGGCTTGTAAAGCCTTCTTTTGATTAATGCCAAGGTTTATGGTCATCCCCACTAAAAGTATAGCCAGAGAACAGTATTTTTGAACAGATCTCCTTGTATATCGGTGTAAATTCTCCATGGAGTAAGCTTTCTTCGCTAATTTGAATATATCCTCAATGATTGATCTTACTTTTCTGAAGTTTTTCCAGTCACTGATCAGTTCTTTGAATTTGGCAATTATTCTCTTGTAGATTGCTATTTCTGCCTCTGTATCTCTTTTTGAATCAAATATCTTCAAAGGGTAAGTCATTATATTGAAAAGCTTACTGAAATTACAGTTCTTACGAGGAAATATCAACGGAATAATTTTGAACTATCTTATTGAGTTAACATAATTTTCATAGGAGTAATATCCCCTATCAGCAAACAATATGTCTCCTGCTTTTGTTATTCTTCGTTTTTTCAGTTCTTCAAGGATCATTGGATAGATCTTAGCTTCCGGTACATTTGCTTCATTGAGAAGAAATGCTAATGGTTTCAATGTTGCATATTCAAGAGCAAGAGTCAGTTTCATACCGATGAAAAATTCTCTGTGCGTTGAATGTCCCCACTTGTATTCTTTATCCTCTAGATTTTTCTTGCTTATCTTTTTTGAATGCCAGTTCAGGTTGAGGTTTATATCGGTACTATCAATTATGATGCCTCTCGAACCACTTTTTCTCTTTGGACAGAGAGCATTCAATATCTCAAGAACAAAAGAAATGAAACCTTCGGGGTTATATTGACTCAGATTAGTGTAAATTTCGGTTTCTGTTGGCACTGAGCTTATTCTCAGGAATTTTCTCAAACTTTTTCTTTCTTCAGTTTCTTTGACAACATATGATATGTCGCTTGAAAAGAACATACTCAGGAGAACTATTTTTAGCGCAGGAACTGATCTATGGAGGGGCAGAATGCCCCTCCTTGAAAGAATTTGCCTGGATGTTCTTGAATCGAAAACGTTTAGTATTTCAGACAGCAATTTCCATTTGTGATCTTCGTTTAGTGGTATAAGCGGAGGTTGCATAATATATCACAGAGGAGGATTATACGTCCTCCTCAATAAATTTTACGATTTTATTCTGCTTTAATTTTGATTTAAAAATCAAATGGACTGTACTTTTATTAGGGGATACAGTATATACCTATGATAATCTAAAAAAGGATGATTAATACTGCAATAGAGAGGGAATCTCAGAGGACCCTATATAGGATTCTTTCTCTGTTTATGTTTTCAAATTCCTATAGACCTTTTTCGTTATGCATTAAGAAAAGCGTAACCTGCTATGTGAATAAGACTTAGCAATACATCAATTAATGAGATTCAAACACAATTCAGCTAAGCCATTTTAGTACAATTCTTCAATCTTTTCTAGAATTGATTACGGATACTAGGATCTTTACTACTTCTTTTGCAGCTGGCCCCAATATCGGGAAAACAGATTCGAGTATTAAAGTAGCAATTAATGAAACAACTAATTCTTTAGATACGTCCGTTGTGGCTGATATCATTATATCCTTTATTTTCCGTGGCAGGTCTTTCAATTCAAATATGCTCTTTTCACTTTCTTTTTTATCTTTGTCGCTGGCACCGGACTTATCAATTTCATCTAAAAGAAGAGAGCGATTCTGAAACAGCTTTTGAGCAAAGAGATCTAATGTTTCAGAATCCCTTTCTGCTATCAGAGTTCTAATTTCGTTTTCAAATGTATCAATGTATTCACTTTCGAGTTCTTTCCCATGTGTTTTAAAGTCCAGGGAAAGAGTATGTAATTTATCTAAACTTTTATCTAATTTTTGATGTACCTGCTCTAGTGATAGTTCTATCCGATGTTGAGATTCATCGACTTTATCAAATCGGTTGTTAACATTATCGTTAAGATATTTTAATTCTTTTGGAATACTTAGTTGTGGAATCCATGGAATAATTATTGCTAAAATTCCCATTTGATTCTCAACTTTTGATTGCATCTTTATCTCATCTATTTTGTCAATAATTGATTTATTTTCAGGAACGTCTGGAATTTGTCTTTTTAATGACATAACAATAAGATCAAGATTCATTGCTAGAAGATCTTGATCTTCAATATCTAATTTCCGTATTTTCTTTTCAAGCGAACACGCAACATATTCAGTATGAGTACTTTTTGAATCCCTACACGCAACCTTTGCTTTCACCTTGAGTTCATCAAATATTTCTTTAATGGTTTTATCAAAGGATGGCTTTTCTTTTTTGTACAAATCATATAAAGCTGGTGTTATATCTTTATTTTCTAACATTAACTGGTTAACGTTGTCACAGATCAGTGAACATTTTTTAATTAATTCCTGCGGGTCTATATTATTTTCTTTTGCACTATGCGTAGTTATAACAACCTCGGCTAATTGTTCAAATGCATCTATAAGTTTTCTTTTACTTTTAGAACCTTTTATTTCTTTTTTTGCATTTATAATATATGTTTGAACTTCTTCTGTTGAATTTGATTTTTTGAACAAAACAACATCAATAGTATGATAAAGTAAATTGCAGAATGTTGCAGGATTATCTTCCTCTTTCTCCTTTGCAGCATCTTCAAAAAATTTGATTGCATCATTCAATGAGTTTCTAGTTTCGATTTCATTTTCTGATTTAGATGCTTTGTAGATAGATATTTTTCCAAGAGAATGTTTTGCATATATTCTGACGTACAATTCACTATCTTTCGCTAGCTCAGTTAGTCTAGACCAAGCTATAGGTTTATCTTCTTCTGGGATAGAAGAATAACTTGTACCAATTGCTTTAGCTGTACTTTTTCGAACACTGCCATAATAATCGAATGTTAAATGAGATAGTATATTCCATACTGTATCTCTATATTGATCTGGAATTGATTGAAAAGTAATACCAATTGCATTAGCAGCACTTTCTCTAACATTCTCATGATTATCTTTAGTTAGGCTACATAGCTCCTCCAATGCTATGTATTTATACTGATTTGGGATCGAAGAAAAAATATAACCAATTGCATTACCAACTCTTTCTCTTATATTTTCATTAATGTTTCTTTTTAGTCTATATAAATCATCCAATGCTGTAGCCTTGTATTCATCTGGAATATAAGGAAATGCAAAACCAATACCAATAACAGCATCCCATTGTACCGATTGTGTATCTGTTGATAGTCTATGTAAATCTTCCCATGCCGTTTCTTTAAATTCATCTGGAATATAAGGAAATGCAAAACCAATAGCATTAACAGCACCTGCACGAACGTCAGAAACACGATCTTTCGCAAGTCTATGTAAATCTTCCCATATAATTGCTTTATAATTGTTTGAAATAGAAGAAATAGCATAACCAATAGAATAAGCAGCACTTTCCCTAACAAATGTATAATCATCTGTTGTTAGCCGATGTATATCTTCCCATGCCGCAGCCTTTAATTCATCAGGAATTGATGAAAATAGTTTTCCGAGATAAACAACAGCATCTGCTCTGGTAATAAAGTTTTCATCAACTGATAGTTGATGTAATTCATACCAAGTTGTTTTCAAGGTTATTGTATCCAATTTTTTACTCCATCCTGTGATTTTCCTCCCGATTAAATCGTGTATATAAACTGTATTCATATTTAGTATAAATAATCTCTGATTGTTTGTTTTACTATATGAACTGGATTCAAAACTCATTTTGCTTTCATTTCACTAAAGTTCTGTTGAATAAAATCGTAGTCAATTGAGCTTTCATCATTTGCTTACTTTAGCCAAAAAGAAGAATATTAGGAGTTTTGAAACGAGCTATGTAACTCAATTATGTCTCTGCCTGTAATCAATATTTCACACTATCACCATAGTTATTTTCTCAGCTCTACCATATTAACGTTGTCTATAGCAGCTAATATAGGATTCTTTCTCTACTTTTGTCTTGAAATTCCTATAGACCTTTTTTGTTATGCGTTCAGAAAAGCGCAACCGGCTATGTGAATAAGACTTGGTATTGCATCAATTATTAGGCTCAAAATACAATTCAGCTAAGCCATTTTAGTACAATTCTTCGATCTGTTCTGGAATTTATTATCGATACTAATATCTTGACAACTTCTTTTGCAGCTGGCCCTAATATCGGGAAAACAGATTCAAGGATTAAAGTAGCAATTAATGAAACAACCAATTCTTTAGATACTTCCGTTGTAGCTGATTTCATTATATCCTTTATTTTCCGTGGCAGGTCTTTCAATTCAAATATACTTTTTTCTCCTTCTTTTTTCTCGTTTTCACTAGCACCGGACCTGTTAATTTCATCTAAAAGAAAAGATCGATTCTGATCCAGATTTTGAGCAAAGAGATCTAATGTTTCAGAATCCCTTTCTGCTATCAGAGTTCTAATTTCGTTTTCAAATGTATCAATGTATTCACTTTCGATTTCTTTCCCATGTGTTTTAAAGTCCAGGGAAAGAGTATGTAATTTATATAAACTATTATCTAATTTTTGATGTACCTGCTCTAACGATAATTCCATCCGATGTTGGGATTCATCAACTTTATCAAATCTGTTGTTCATTTCTTCTTTTAAATCATCTATCATTTTTGGAAATGATCCGTTTGGGAGCGACGAAATTAGGATTGTAATAATATCAATCTGATCATCAACAACCCTAGTATTCTTTATATCATTAATTTGACTGATAAGGATTCTATTTTCAGGTATGTCCGGAACTTTTTCTTTTAGAATCGCATATAGCCTCTCAATTTTTATGTCCATTTTTATTTCATTTTCAATACTCCAGCTTTGAATTTCTTTCTTAATCGAACAAACAACATTTTCAGCAGGGGTTCCTTTTGCTTCCTTGCAAGCTGCATCTGCTGCTTCTATTAGTTTTTTAATAGAAGTCCTAAAGGAGAGTTTGTTATTCTCAAAAATATCACATATCAAAGGTGTTCTCTCTTTGTTTTCTAACATCAATTGTTCAACATGGTTACAAATTTCTGAACAACGTTTTAATTCTACTTGCCAATTACCATCTTTTTTATGAGTATAAGCAATATCCAATACTTCTGCTAATTGCTCAACAGCTTCTACAAGTTTCTGTTTACTCTTTGATCCTCGTATTTCTTCTTTTGCAGCTTCAATATATTCTTCAATTTCCTTTTTAGAATTTACCTTCCTGAATAAAACAGCATCAAAGGAACAATAAAACAAATAACAAAAAATTGCAGGATTGAAATAAACCCCTTCATTTGAAGCAGTCTTAAAATATTGAATTGCGTCTTTTAATAATGATCGGCATTTACTTTCATTTTCAGATTTAGATGCTTTATAGATACAAACTTTCCCTAGAGAATGATTTGCATACATTTTAACATCCGAATCTACATCTTTGGTTAAAATAATAAGATCATTCCATGCAATAAACTTGTCAGGAACATAAGGAAAAATAGAACTAATAGCTTCGGCAGCACTTCTTTTGAAAACCCTATCTTCATCACTTGCCAGCTGATGTATATCTTCCCATGCAATTGATTTATGTTCGTCAGGAATATGTTTAAAAGCATAAACAAGAACTAAAGTAATATTCCTTCTAAAGTTCTTATCTTCATTGCTTATTAGTCTTTGAAGATCAGACCAAGCAGGGGACTTGAATTCAGTAGGAATGAACTCAAATATCAAACAAAGAGAATAAGCTGCACTTCTTCTAACAATTGAATCATCATCACCCATTAGCAGATGAAGATCATTCCATGCAGCAGATTTTAATTTATCAGGAATATACTTGAAAGCATCACCAAGAGTATATGCTGTTTCTCTTCTTACATCGGAATTATCATCACTTTTTAGCCTATGCAGATCATCCCATATAGCTGATTTATGTTCGTCAGGTATATACAAAAAAGCAGTTCCTAGAGCTTCCACAGCCCTCCGTTTAACATGTGAATTATTATCGTAGGTTAGATTATGTAATTCTTTCCATATAGCTGACTTGTCAGGAACATAAGGAAAAATCGAACCAATAGCTGAAGCAGCACCTCTTCTGACACTCCAATCTTTATCTTTTGATAGCTGAATTAAATAACTCCAAGCAACAGATTTGTAATCATTAGTTATAAAGGGAAATATATCACCAAGAGATCCAGCAATACTCAACCTAACATCCGGATCTTTATCTGTTGTTAAGTGATGTATATCCTCCAATACAGCACACTTGTCAAAAACTAATGGAAATATATTCCCAATGGCTCTAGCAGTACTCAACCTAACATCTGGATCTTTATCTCTTGTTAAATGATGTATATCATTCCACGCAGCATATTTGTCAGGAATAAATGAATATATATCACCAATAGCTTCAGCAACACTCAACCTAACATCCCAATTCTTGGATATTGTTAGTTTATGTATATCTCCCCATGCATCTGATATATACTGATCAGGAATATGTTTAAATATGCACTTAAGAGCATAAAGAGCTCTCAATATAACATCAGATTCATCATCATTTATTAGTCTATTCAGATCATCCCATATATCTGATTTATATTCATCAGGGATATGCAAAAAAGCAGTACCTAAAGATTCCGCAGCTCTCTTTCGCACATATAAATTCGTATCTTCTGTTAGCTTATGTAAATCCTTCCATGCAGCTGATTTGTCTGGAACATACGAAAAAATCGAACCAATAGCTGAAGCAACACTTCTTCTAACACTCCAATCTTCATCAATTGTCAGCTTATGCAAATCTTCCCATGCGGCCGACTTTTCAGAGAGAATATAATATTCCTGTATAAGTATATTTGCAACCAGTGACCTGTCGCTGACGTTTTCACTTACACTCATTCTGTGAATTTCGTCTTGATCTGTTGCCACATAAAAATAAAGTTCATGCCTTATATAAATACTTTGTCAAATAGTATTTATCAAAAAAACATACTCTTCATACGCCCAAAAAATAGACCATATAGGATAGTTCATAATCTTTAATTACATATACAATCAGAAAAGAGGAACAAATGAACCAATCCAGTGATAAAAAGTATTATCTGATGAAAGTAATAGATGTAGGACAAAAGGCACCTGTATATCCAAAAAATATAACCTATGCTATCAGTCCCATTGTTCCATGGACTCTGAGCGAGAAAAAAACAAAAAAAGGATGGCTTGGAACACTTAATAATATCTCTGAATATGCACTTGGAGAATTTGATTCGTTTGAGTCCGCCTTCGGTGAGATCCCTGAGAATTTCTCGGATAGAAAAGATATGACAGTAACTGATCCAGACACCGGAAGAGATATTATAGTCTATCAATACTATGATCCCAGGGAAGTATGGAGTGTAAGCGAATGGCTCAATTCAGGTAATTACATCACAGGAATAGAAACAGGTGAGTATACAATACAAGATGTAGTAGACATAATACTTAGAGAAACAAAAAAGGAAAACATCATACTTGAAGGAAATATCGAACAAGAAATAGAACAATGCCTTGAGGACAGAAAATGTCCGTTCTTTGAATAGTAGTAATTTTATATATTATAAAATACGTCTTATTATATTACCCGAGGAAAATCAATGAGTATCAAAGAAACCCACAAAATAATAGAAATCTCATCTGATAACTCCTCGCAGCTATGTGAAATCGCACAGGAAATCAAATTAAACCTAGAGAAGTTAAATGTAGACACTTCAAAAATTGACCTGCCTGAAGATATCCTGAACGAACCTATTGAAATATTGCTATACCTTGCAAAGAACGAAAAGATAGATCCATGGAACGTTGATATTATTACCATAACCGATTGGTTCTTTTCAATGCTAAAATCCATGGAAAAAATGGATATCAGGATATCTGCCAGGACATTAATGCAGGCATCTATCCTCCTGAGAATAAAGTCATCTTCAATTTCCCTTGAAGATGAAACAGACTTTGAACTTCCGGATGATCCTGCAGACCAGCAGGCACTAATTGACCAGGATCTCGAACAAGAGTATTCTCTGCCTTCTACATCACGCAAGAAAGTACACATATCACTTGACGACTTGCTTGATGAATTATTAGTTGAAACAATGGAACCAGACATACCTGAAGGAGAATACATAAAACCGGGATTTGATGATCCTATATTAATAACAACGGATTCTGTTCTTGAAATTGCTCATGAAGAAGATATACTTGGCCATTCTGAAAGACTAAAAGAAAGACTTGACCAAATATTGCTTGAAAATGAGTATACAACATTATCCGAAATAATCAGCTCTGGAACAGAAAGTCCATTACTGATATACTTAGCATTGTTGTTCCTTGCTAATGATAAGAAAGTGCATTTGACTCAAACAGAACTTTATGGTGAAATATATATCCGCATGCCGCAGGAAATTGAAATACAGGTGATCTAATGAGAAGAGAACCATATCACATCAACCTTCTGATAAGTATAATTCTTCTCAGTTATTCAAAAATCGAGTGGAATTATATAACTGACACAGTACAAGCAACTACACTTGAAACACTCCCTACATTGTCTGATATTCTAATCGGATGGAGTGGGATATTTTCATTGATAATTGCTGCTATTATGATGCTTTTTGGGATCGTTGAATTTATCGACATTAAGATTCTGAGATCCCATCAAAAAAATATCTCATAATCTTTTTTTGCTATAATATCTGCATCTTTACTTAAGTATTAGGCCCTTTGAAAATAGAACTCATTTCTAGGATTAATATAACTTATTTTCTCTATTTTAGTACTAATCCATATTCCCCCTTCAAATGTACATCTCAAAACAAGGTTAATTTTCATTTTACTCTTAATTAGTGCCTTATTTCTTTTTTAATGGCATATTTACCCTTTATTTAGTTAGAATTGGATATTTAAAAAACCAGTAACAATAGCCTGTATATCAATAAGTAGCCATTAAAGGATTTTTACTACTTCATTTCTGTATTAGACTTATACAAGTCCTGATTTGCGTAATTAATCAATTATCAAGATGTACTTTTTATGGGGGAGGTTCTATTGACTGCTTACAGCTAAAAATAGCCTCAGTAAATCCTCCATTTGAATGTTATTTCAAAAGGACCCTATTAAGTATACTCCATGATCCGGTATCCATATTTTTGACAGAGTAACGTTAATAAGTAGTATACAAAATGCATAAACTTAAATATGGAAATACAAAATATTATTTACAGGAGTTGGAGTAAATATGGGAGACGAAACTAAAAATCCAGTACCCAAAAAAGAAGAAACGCAGGATATCAATTCAAAATGGATAGAATTAGGATTTGAAGCTGTAAAAAACTCTGTTGATAACATTAAATCAACTGCAGATAAAATAATAACTCTCGACACAGGTTTAATAACTATCTATACTGGCGCATTAGCTTTCTTGAATAAACAAGAATATCTAAACTTTTATATGTCACATATTATTTCAGGAATTATAATAGTGATTCCTATTTTATTATGGATTGTCAGTATATATTATTCCATAGAAGCATATTCAGCAAGAAAAAGGTTTCTCAAATTAGATGACCCTATAAATATTGAGAAAAACCACAAATTAAATGTTCTCGATCGTTTTGATCATTTAAACGTTGGAAAAACATGCTTTGTATTAGGCTTACTTTTTGCATCATTCACAATATCATTTGTTTCGGTTTTACAGTCAGTGCCTGTCCAGCAGATGTCCAAAAATGCAGTCATGTTTAATTATTTAATATATCTTTTTGTTATTACCACATCAATTTCTGTTCTTATTTCAATTTCATGGTTAGTTCTGATGGAATTAAAAATATCAGCCAAGAAAAAAGGTACAAACAAAGATATACAGAGTAATTTAAAGACGTACTGGAAATACAGTACTGTTTTGTCTTTAATACTTGCTTTCTCGATATTGATTATCTCAATAAATTTATATGAACCAGTTAAAGTACAGTTTATTGTTGATCAGGATTATGTTCTTAATTTTGATAATATGTCAGTAACAGTTGATAATCAGACAATGATTACTATGCCCATGACGCTAATTTCAGAAGATGATACATACTATAAAGTCAAAAAAGACAATCAGACAGTAATTAGATTTAAAAAAGATATGGTTAAAGGCATGGTATATTACATGAATACATCCTGATCATTCCGTTTTTATCCTCTTTTTTTACCATCTAAATCATCTCAAAACAGCTGCTTATTAAATACACCAACAAAAAAAACAAACATAAAACGAATTATTTAGAGGTGTAATTATGCAACAATTAGTTTTAGATTTCTTCGAGTCAGGAGACCAAACAAATGTATTTCCCCAAATGGTGGATATGCCATTGGTTCCTGAAAACAATATTAGTACAGACATTAAGATGATCATTGGAAATCCGGTTAATAATGAGAATTCTCTTACAGTGGAATCCACCTCAGTAACCGAAACCAATGATTCAGAAGACACATCCAATGAAGTACCGGAGACTCCAACAATTCAAGATAAAGATCCAGTACCTGAAAACAATGCGCCATCTAAAAGGAAAAATGCAATCGACTCAATAAAAGCTAACCATGAACTCATTGATGGAAAAACAAACGATGAAGCTATCCAGGCAATTATTGAAAGACTGGACACAATGAAAGAAATAAAAGATACCCGTAACATGGGAATTGTCAGTGTTCCTGCAGGTCTCCTTTTAAGTTATTCTATTAGTGGTTCTACTTTCGGTACCATCAGAGAAAATGAAAATGATTTCGTAGAGAGAATTACAATTGCTTTACCAAAAGAAATAAGAGGACTTCCAAGCAGACTGAGAAATGCAATAGATCGGGAATTGGATAAACTCGGTGTTAAAATATTCGCCAACATCAGATTCATTCTGGAACATAATCTGGTAGCCGTAATGAAGGTATTTGAAAATGTCAAAGAAGAAGGTATTGGAAGAGACAACAAGTATTCTGTAAAGAATGTAATTAATACAATATGGGAACATAAGGATGAAATCAATTCAAATGCAGCAAGACTCGGTATAAGCAAGTTTCAGCCAATAAATAACTATGATTCTCTCAAAAACAAGATAGAAATTCTAACTTTCTTCATTGATACATCACTAGGAGAATCTAAACTATCACCTGAAATCGTAGATCAGGTGATACAAAAGAAGACCGAACATATAGTATCTCAACTAAACGAGAACTTGAAAACTCAACTTGAAAAGATTGTATCATCATTAAGCAACACAGTGAAAAAATCACAGGGCAAAGGAAAAATCAATGGAAAATCAATAAATTCAATTAAAAGAGAGATCGAGAGCATTCGCTCTTTGCATCAGAACAGGACTCCGGAAATCGATGTACTTTTAGATGCATCAGAAGGCCTGCTAATGAGATCTTTGCTCGAACAGCCAAAAAATACCTCGGAAAAAAGGACAACAAAGAGCAATAAATCCATACCATTAAAGAGATCATCTCCAAAAACAACTGATAAAATGGACATAAAAACTCAAGAAAAGAAAGAAGACTTATCTCTGGGAGATGCAATATTAGATTGTCTATGATTCCCAATCATTTATTCGAGGTAAAATAATGGAACCTTCATTCATTCATCACGAAACTGTCCTTGCTGGTCTCAAGGAAATATTTAACGGAAAAACAAAGGAAAGCGTTACGATATTTGATCCATCCATCAAAACAATGCTATGCCTGATTCCATTAACAGAAAACGGTATTACTCTACTCGAAGGAATAATGGGAATCGGTAAAGGAGTATCAACAAGAGCAATTCAAAAGGTTTTCTTCAAGGACCAGAAAATAGGATTACTTCAGTGTGATCCGGAAAAAAGACAGGAAGAATCCCTGTATGAAACTGCAGTAACATCAAATACCCACTATAATTACGATAAATCTGGCCAGCTGACACACACACAGCAGGAATATGATTTTGATCCAAGGGCAATGGATTTCGTAACGCAACCAATCAAGTTTGTAAATGAGGCCAACAGAGCAAGTAAATCACTTCAGGATACACTCTTACGACTATTCCAAGAGCAAGAGCTTGAATATAAGGGTAAAATATTCAGATCTCCGAACCCATCAATCACTATATTCGATCAGAATCCTGTACACATGCAGAATGATGGTCGCAGGCTGGAACCTGCACTGGAGGATAGAATAGATGTTAAGATCCCAATGTGTGCTCCTTCATTGTTTACGATAATTGCTACCCAGACTATAAAAACGTCTGATAAGACAGCTGCAGAATTACCTTCTCTGCTGTCATATATTCAAATGACAGAAATATATGAGGATATCAGAAAAGTACATATCAAGTCCGAGGACATTTATCTGTTGTCAGCAATTACTCAGTTATTCTTTGCATGTAAACATCGAAGAGACATTGCAAATGAAATCTACAATGAAAATATTAACTGTAAAGCATGCAGTTTTGATAATGGACTTTGTGCTCATGTTAAATTCCCCATAGGACAGAGATTCATTGAATCAATCCTCAAATTCTCGAAAACCAAAGCATGGCTTGAGAAGAGAGATACAGTATCTATAGACGATATAATGTTCATAATGCCTTATGCATTGAACCATCGTATTACATTGCAACCAGAAACAATGTCCAAGTATGTTGATGCACATACATGGGTAGTGGAATATGCCATCCCCAAAGTAGAACAGCAAAAACAACACTGCCTGGATATTCTTAGTAAATATCAGCAGGCAATAGCAAAACCTGCATCAAGTATAATCGAAGAGATGTTTAAATACTCAAGACAAAACATGCTGTATTTGAACACACTTATCGATATTCTAAGAATATATGCAAACACCAGTACAAGAGATCTTGAAGAGGTTATGAGTATACTGGAAACACAACCAAACGACAATGATTTCCAGTTATTAGAACAGAGGATCAAGTCATCTCAAACCTTTGCCATTCCAACAGATAAAAAACCGGATATTCAAGTAATATGTGATACACTTTCGACAATGGTACCGATGAGAAATTACGAAAAGATTATCTCAAACAGGGAATCCATAGAAACCCTTCTAAAAAAATATAATGAGAGAAAAGAAAAGACATTTAAATTCGATAAAGAAGTCTTTTCTAAACAAGTATTCCCGGAATTTGTAAATCTTGGAACTACCAAGAACAAGACAAATATTCAGGAATCGCTAACAAAAGATGCCTCGTTTACCATGCTTTCAACAACAATAACAGTTACACACCAAAGTGGCATTGTTATAGTCAATCTCAAGAGCCAGAAACCCGATAGCATGGCAAAGATTACATCTAGCCTCGAAGACATTCCAGCTTATGCCTGAGTTGCATCAGGAATCATAAGATCTGCAGGAGACACTTGTATTGCATCTCCCTCAAATGTGTCCCCTGTTAATGAACCAGCTCCTCAAAGAAACAGGCCTTTGTGAAAATTACCATGGAATTACAGCAATCACAAGAGAAGAAGCACAAACCATAGCAAAGGATGTTGAGAGACGTATTTTGAAGGTCAACTACAATCGGATAAATCGAATGGCTTGCCTTAATCGGCAAGTCAAGTTGACCAGACCACTTGTAAAGGAGGAAATGATACAAGTAAACGATAGGAAATAAATATGTACGTTGGAAAGACCCGGTGTATAATTGCATCTATACTGTTATCTGGGCATAAACATGCACTAATCATTGTAGAATCTAGAAACATCAAAGAATTCCTCTGCGAATTTGATAACTTAGGAATTTAAAACGTGAACGTAATCAATTCCAGAAAATAATTAGATAACCTACGACAGTTCAACTAATGAAGCAGGAGTCCCCATTTTCGAAGCGACAGGTGGGGTAGTTGACATGGGAAATTTTAAATAACATTGAATCGAATTTGAATTATCAGGAAAGGAATAGGTGACTCTATATCATATTCAACTAAATGAAATTATTACAATAGTGTACATGAACATGTAATAGAGCTTCACTAGAATTTTAGTAGGTGATGGAACTGCAAATTAAATGGAATAGACTTACATATCTTGGAATCGGAATATTCTACGTTGGATTAATGCTTCTATTAGTATCCATGACTATAGATACAGGCCTTGCAGATAACGCAACCTTAGATACTAGTAAACTGACATCCAGTATCACAACAGCATCTATGAAAGCCGGAAGTGCAATCTCTGGTATTGAACCAGGACAGTATCCCCAATCTGCAATTACTGCATTCAGAGAAGCAATTTCTATAGCTCAAACAGTTTCTAATAATGCAATAACTCAAAGTGAAGTCGATCAGGCAATATATGATCTGGAAGCTGCAGAAGCCTTGTTTGATACAGCAATGATAACTTCGGTAAACAAAACGACATTATCTTCATCAATCACAACAGCAACTCTAAAACTAAGAAGTGCTGTTGCAGGAACAGGCCAAGGCCAATATCCTCAATCGATTATCACTGCTTTTAATGCAACTATTATCAATGTACAGGCAGTATTAAATAATCCTGATGCAACCCAGGCAGAAGTAAATCAGGCAGTCATAACTTTGAAATCTGCAGATGCACTGTTTGATGCATCTAGAATCACATATGTAAATAAAGCTACGTTAGCATCTGCTATCACGACAGCATATACAAAACTAAGTCTTGCGATTGCAGGAACTGAAATAGGACAATATCCGCAATCATCAATTGATTTATTTAATTCATCAATTGTCAGCGCACAGTTAATTGTGAGCAATTCGAATGTAACCCAAATCCAGGTTGATCAGGCTGTAATAGATTTAACTACAGCAGAAGCCTTGTTTGATGCATCTAGAATTACATCAAATAACCTTAATTTATTTTGTTCCATATCAAATCTGAGTACCAGTAATATTGGTCCAAGCTGGATCAGATGGACCTGGACAAATCCCCTGAATGCTAGTCTTGGATACATAATGGTTTATCTGGACAATGTTTTTGTAACTAATATTTTCAATAGCTCTGTAGATTCATATAATGCAACTGGGCTGGGTGAAGCAACAACTCATACGATCAGCATACATACTGTTGATACTTCAGGAAATATTGATTACACAGGAATCAACAATACAGCAACTACAATAAAGATACCTGCCATTTCTAGTGTTTCCAGTACTGAAATTACCAATACTTCAATTACCCTATTATGGGATGCTTCAAATGAAACAACTAATACCCAGGTACAAAGAAATGGTCTGGTAATTGGAAATGTAACTGGAGAATCATATGTAGATTCAGAACTTATTAGTAATTCGATCTATACTTACAACCTGACCCCTTATAATAATGGTTTTAACGGAGAAACCATTAAGATTGTTCTTAGAACAAATTCATCAAATTCCATTGAATCTAAAAGTGGAGGCGGTGGCGGTAGTATAGGAGGAGCTTCTACATCAGAGGATTTCAGGAACATTTTGATTAAAGAAGTTGCCAGGAAGTACATATTATCTAATACTTACGTGGTATATAGTTTCAATAAAACAGCTGATGTCGTTCCTTCCATTGGATTTAAAGCACTCAAAAACTCCGGAGAAATAACCACCACAGTAGAAGTCCTTAATAACAGATCAAAGCTAGTAGACAGCGATCCGCAAGGAAACGTGTATAGTTATGTGAATGTATGGGTAGGCAAATCAGGATTTGCTACTGATGATAACATAGACGATGGTTGGGTAAAATTCCATGTAAATGAATCCTGGATGCAAAAGATGTGCTTAAGCCCAACAGACGTTAAACTACAGAAATATGATGGATATGATTGGGAAGAACTACCTACTATTCCAATAAATAGCTCTATAGATAACACATATACAGCTCAAACCTCTGGATTCTCATCATTTGCTATCACTGGTGAACAGACGGCCACAACAAAACCCGATGAAGTATATGCAAAAACAATGGTACTAAAAGCAAAGAGTACGAGAAGCGATGAAAATACTACAAATAGTTCCAATACCACAGATACCCAACCTGAAAAATCAAATATTCCAATGTATGCTTTTGGTACATGTATGGTAATGGGATTATTTGCAGGTGGATTTGTGTACCTTAAAAAACACTAATCCACTATAGATTTTATTTGTTCGTAAGATACCTTTTCCAAGAGCACTGCAGAAAATTGAATGCCTGATAGAATTAGCAATAGAATGGAATACATAATAGTAGAGGAGTAGTTCACAATGGAATTTGGATTTCTAAGAAGAGTAGAAGAAAATTTTATAATTGGAGCGTAAAACCCCTGAGTCTTTAGCTCAGAGGATGTAAGCGTCTCACAACGAAAAAAGGCATATATATTATAAAAGCCTTAATAGTTGTACTGAAATGTGCTTTATTTTGGTAAGAGTGATCTAGATGAAAACAGGTTTTAGATATCGAATCTATCCCAACAGGGAACAGTATTCTCTTTTAGAGCAACATTTTGGTGGAACTCGATTCATCTACAACCGGTCACTTTTCATTAAAAATCTTATGTACTCAAAATTCAAGATAAATGTTAGTGAAATTGACTTGAATATTGCTCTAACTTCATTAAAAGAGCTTCATCCATGGTTGAAGGACCTGAACTCCCAATCCTTGCAGCAAGCTAACAAAAACCTGTTAACTGGGTTTAAGAACTTCTTTGAAGGGAATGGAGCATATCCTACCAGGAAAAGTAAAAAAGATAACAATTTCTCATTTCAGGTTCCTCAGAACTACCAGATCAACCTGACAAGTTCAAAGATATATCTTCCTAAGATCGGTTGGATGAAGATAGTTCTTCACAGGGATTTCCTTGACAAAGAGTTCATTGAGAATGAACTTGTCACAAGAGAAGTTAATGGTGAACTTATTCTTGACCAGAAACTTAACCGGAAGTTCGATATCCTCAAGACTTTAACTTCTACAGCAGAAGTCTCCTTCCTCGCCAGTCGTAAACTGGCAGGTGGGAGATGAATGCGTACATAGTATAAAATAACATAACATGAATAAGTATTTATAGTCATAGTTATAGACTATAATTGATAACTATGCTGTATGATCTCGATAAAGGAAGTCATTCTGTATACTCACTGCACTATCATTTTGTACAATGTGTCAAATATCGAAGAAAAGCTCTCGACAACCAAAATATTGTAGACTTCCTGAAGATGAAAATACACCAAATAAGTAATACGTTTGAAGTAGAAGTTGTAAACATCGAATGTGATAAAGATCACTTCCATGTACTATTCAATGCAAAACCAACTCTGAATATACCAAAGTATATCAATGCCATCAAAACCATTACATCCAGAGAGATTAGAAAGAATTACCCTGGAATAAAAACAATGCTATGGAAAGATGCGTTTTGGTCACGATCTTATTTCATAGCAACAACTGGTCAAGTTACACTGGACGTACTTAAACAATACGTAGACGATCAAGGGAAACATGCAACTGACGAAGAAGATCAAAATACATCCAACTGAGGAACAAGTTGATGTTCTTTGGAAATTGTCGGAACAATGTAGACTTGTTTATAATTTCGCATTAGCTGAAAGAAAGGAAACATGGAAGAAAGAACAGAGAAGTGTGAAATATATAGAACAACAGAACAAGTTGCCTGAACTTAAGAGACAATATCCTGCTTATAATATAGTTTACTCGAAAGTCTTACAATCGGTTCTGAAAAAGCTTGACGCAAATTACAAATCATTCTTTTCACTCAGGAAAAATGGAGATAAATCCGCAAGACCTCCAAACTTTCGAAATCGTAAGTACTTCATGACTTTAGTATACAATCAGAGTGGATTTAGAATAGATGGTAATACTATCATTTTTTCACATAAAGTCAATGATGTTTGTCTACTATTCAATGTGCAGAGCATACTAGATTCATCAAGGATTAAGCAAATCGAGATATACAACGATGATCCTTATAAAGCAAAAGGTGATTTTTTTATCTCCATAACATGTGATGTTTCACCATCTATACACTATGTAGATAACAATCAATATCAAGCCATAGATCTCGGAATAACAAAAATAGTAACCGCTGTGAATACTCAAGGAAAATTCTTTGAGACTAAAACACCGCGTTCAGATCAATATTGGAATGCTAAAATCGATTCGATCAAATCCAGACGAGATCACTGTAAAAAAGACAGTAAACGATGGAACAGGTTACATAATACATATCGAAAAATGGAAGCGAAGAAATCACATCAGATAAAAGATTTTCAACATAATCTTTCTAAAAAGATGATTGAAAATACCAAAGCTAATACCATAATTGTTGGTGATCTCAATGTTAAGAGCATGGCACAATCGAAAAAAGCAACTGGTAAAAAGAAACGATCTATAAACAGATCTACTCAGAATCAGGGTTATCTATCAAGATTCATCGGATTCTTAACCTACAAAGCAGAACTTAGAGGTAAGAAAGTAATAAGAATCGATGAGAGTTATACTTCGAAAGCATGTCATTCATGTGGAAAATTACATGATATGCCTCTTTCGGAAAGAAATATGGTATGTGATTGTGGTAACGTAATAGATAGAGATCGTAATAGTGCTATCAATATCATGAAACGTTTCCTATCACAAAATGCCTTGTGGACAGGCTATCAACAATTTGTTGGTAATCTTCGACAATACAGGCTTCCCGATGGAATTGAGATTCATAGAATCGAAGCCAAATGACAGAAGTACTCGAATGAAGCTCCACCCTCACTGCAAAGCAGTAGGGTGGGGTAGTTCACTATAGAAGTTCATTTAAAAATCGCAAAAAAAGGTTATACGAGCCATACCTATTATTACAGAAATCAAGTGAACAAACATTATTATTTTATATTTAATTGGTCATAATAATAAAATCAGTAAAATAATTAAATATGTTCATATAGGTTGCGAAATTACTAGGATGTAAAAACAAATAAAAAGGAGATTGTTAGTAAAAACATTGCACAATTGTAATTTAACATTACAAGCAATATGTCAAGCAACATCAAATTAACTTTGTTGCTAAATGGAGGTAGTTGTTGGTGATTCAAATAGCCAAAGGTATGAGTCTTCCACTTCAGATCGTATCATTTGTTGTGGTTATGTACTCGATATATATTTCCAGAAGATCTCACTCAAATCCATCGAGTGTATCTTCTCCCGAAGATGTAGACCTTGATGATCATGTAATGGATTTCAAGATGCTGTTCATACAGATAGCAATAGCTATCCTGAAATACCTGCCCTTTGTACGTAAGGGAACTATCGCTACAGAGAAAGACACTAGGGTAAATGTCATTGAAAACAATGATGAGATAATCATTAGAGCAGACATGCCTGGTTTTCCAAAGAATAAAATCAAGGTATTGTTCCAGGAAAATACCCTTAGCATAAAGGCCTTACATGGAACACGGAAACTGTCCAAAAATATTCACCTTCCGTCAAGAGTAGATCCTAATAGTGCAACGACTACATACGAAAATGGAGTACTTGAAGTAAAGATCAAATACGATAATAGT